>CADBQW010000001.1 GCA_902796925.1 uncultured bacterium
AATTCTTATCGGCACAAGATATGGAGTAAGGCGGCTGCACAACCCCCTTTTTTAATCTTCATATATTTTGGTAGACAAGTATTTTTCTCCACCGTCAGGCAAGATAACAACAATTGTTTTACCTATATTTTCCGGTCTTTTTGCAACTTCTTGTGCAGCAAAAATTGCCGCTCCGGCTGAAATTCCGGAAAGAATTCCTTCTTCTCTTGCAAGCCTCTTTGCATATTTAAACGCATCTTCATTACTTACCGGAAAAATTTCATCAATCAATTCTTTTTCAAAATTTTTAGGAACAAAATTTGCACCAATTCCTTGAATCTTATGTGGACCAGCTATTCCTTTTTCTAACAATTGAGAATCTTTTGGTTCTATTGCAATTGCTTTTATGTTTGGGTTTTTAGATTTTAAGTATTTTGCCAATCCTGAAATGGTACCGCCTGTTCCTACTCCGGCAATTATTATATCAACTTTTCCGTCCGTATCTTCCCATATTTCTTTTGCTGTTGTTTTTGTATGAATTTCAGGATTTGCAGGATTTGCAAACTGCTGAGGAATAAATGAATTTGGGATTTTTTTATGAAGTTCTTCCGCTTTTTGAACTGCTCCTGCCATACCTAGTTTACCATCAGTAAGAATTATTTCTGCACCGTAGGCGCTCATCAAACTTCGTCTTTCTTTACTCATGGTCTCCGGCATTGTAAGTATCATTTTGAAACCTTTGACAGCACAAACCATCGCAAGCGCAATTCCTGTATTTCCGCTTGTTGGTTCTATAACAACTGTATCTTTGTTTATTTTTCCTTCTTTTATAGCGGTTTCTATCATATTAAGTGCCGGTCTGTCCTTTACAGAACCCGCAGGATTTCTGCTTTCTAATTTCGCCAAAATTACCGCTTTTCCCTCATTTATTGAATTTATTTTTATTAAAGGAGTGTTTCCTATCGCCTCTAAAATATTTTGTTTTATATTCATAATACCTCTACATCGAAACTATTTGTTTTAAAATTTTTGTCACTTCATTAAGAATTAAATATGCATAATCATCTACCGCATAATTTGGAATATCATATGTTCCTTCTTTTTGTTCAACAAGATATTTAAATAATTTTTTATCAATCGGAACAATTCTTGCAAATTGATCTATCAAATCTTTTTTAAACACAGATGGTTGCTCATTTTGAAGTCTTAATATCATTCTGAAAATAACAAGAAGTTTACTTATTAATTTTACTAATCCTTTTTTTACTTCCGGTTTGCTGTTTATATTTAACACATAATGGTTTCTAAATTTAAAAATAAGTGATTTTAAATCTCTTATACATTGTGATTTCAGGTCATTATATTTTATATTAAAGTTTTCGAATATATTTTTTCCGTAAACAACTTGATAATTCCATTGCATATCGAGGAATTCGACAGCAAAAACATCTTTTGTATTATCAAATTCTTCTTTGCTTAAAATCACCGGATATCTGTTTTTTGATTTAACCCATTTTATTATATATGGTCTTATTTTAATCAAATTATCAAGGGTAACGTTTTCCAAAATTATCATCAAGTCAACGTTTGATTTAATTTTTTCCAATCCGTAGTTTGCCTTTGAGCCAAAAATAACAACACTATATAGATTTGAACCCTGTTTTTCCCTTAAATTTTTTATTAATTCATCAAGTTTTTTCATAATATTCCCTTACCATTCATCAATATTTCTAAAATCACCACCAAAACCGGGATAACATTCAAACTCCGGTTTTTTGGTTATAAAATATAACAATATTCCTGTAAAAAGAAATAAAATTGCAATTGTCCAATTTATCGGTGTTATTTTTTGTATAAAAGTTTTCGGCATAGGAGGAACTTCTTTATACTCTAACCCCGAAACTTTTTTACCATAATAATTTGCGATATCTATAATACAAATTACAAGACCGTCGTATATTCCTTTTGTATAAAACTTTTTGTCAAATTCCGGAAGCATTACTTCTTCAATAATTTGTTTTTTTCTTATATCAGGAATTGCATCTTCTACGTTATATCCGGTATATATGGCTATTTTTTTTTCTTCCGGTACTATTACGACAACAACACCATTATCTTTTCCATAACCACCTACTCTAAACGCTTTATTTATATACATTGCTCTTTCTTCCGCTCGTTGAGTACCTATTGAAGGAAGGGTTACAACCGCAATACCGGATGTCGTTTTTTTCTGCAAATCTCTTAGATACAAGTTTAAAAGATTTTTCTCCCTAAATCTTATAACATTTGCCCCATCTGAAACAAATCCGCCCGCAAAATTTATGTTATCCATTGAATATGATGATGGTATCAGTATTGCAATACAAAATAAAAAAACAAATAACAACCTTTTTGACATATAAAAATTATATAATTTTATTTTTGTGTGTCAATACAGAATTTATTGTAGAAAACTTTTTTATTTTTGTAGAAAAATATTATTGTTTTTTACATTTTTTTTATTTTTTCTATATTCCATATTTTTTATACAAACCAAATACTTTTTTTCTACATGTTTTCTACTGGCAAAAAGTTTTATTATTTAATAATTACGAATACTTTTCTACAAAAAAATGGAGGTTATGATGATTATTAAATATATTTATTATTAATATAATAATAATAATAAAAGTACAATATTTTTCTACCAGTTTGTTCTGGTAAGTATCTGTTTTCCTTTTTCGTCAAACATTTTTTCTTTGTACCACAAACCCCTAAACGTTCCGTTTGGATTATACATATATTGAACATCGTGATTTTCAAAGACTATTGCACTTACAAGTTTTCCGGTATTTCTGTATTGCTTTGAAGTATATGGGAAATTAGGATATTCTCCGGACATAATATCAACATATCTCAAATTTCCAAACCCGTCATAATAATATGCGTGCCGTAAATCTTTCTTATATTGCACACCATATATTATAAGAATATCGTTTTTAAAAAATGCACAAAGAAAACAATCCTCTAATTCAATAACACCATTTTTCGCACGACGATAATGTTCTTTTCTTTCCAAATCTTTTTTAAAATCCTTATATTGATTTTTAAAATTCTTTTTCGACACTTTTGAATTATCATCAAAAAATAATATGTCATGATATTTTTTTATTTTTTCATCTCTTTGAACTTGTGACATATTTACCCAATCAAATGAAATTTCCAATTTTACGGGTTCATTTGTTTCTTCTTGTAAAATTTGTATAGGCTTACTTTGCGAATATACTGTCGTAACACAAAAAGTCAACAAAAATATAAATAATAAAAAAGTCTTTTTCATATAAAATATCCCCTTCAAAAATATTATATCAACTGTTTTTTCTATTGTAAAGTTATTGAATTTTGTTTATACTTAATTCATGGATAATTATCTTGTAGATACACATACTCATATAAATTATATAGAAGAAAAATCACCCGAAGAAATTGTTCAAAACGCATGCAAAAATGGAGTCAAAAAGCTGGTAGTTCCGGCGGCTTGTGCAAAAGATTTTGACGAAGTAATAAAACTTTGTAATAACTTCGAAAATGTATACGGGTATCTTGGTATCCATCCTGAAGAATTAAATGATTGGTCCGATGAAATTTATGAAAAAATAAAAAATATTGTAAAAGAAAATAAAAAGATTGTAGGAATAGGTGAAATTGGGCTCGATTATTATTGGGATAAATCCAATATTGAAAAACAAAAAGAAATTTTTATAAAACAAATAAAACTTGCAAATGACCTAAATTTACCAATAAATGTCCATTCAAGAGAGGCTTTTCAAGATTCTTTGCAGATTTTAAAAGAGAATAATAAGTGCTCAAATGTTATAATGCATTGTTTTTCCGGGAGTGTGGAATTTGCAAAAGAATGTATAAAAGAAGGAATGTATATTGCTCTTGGAGGTGTTGTAACGTTTAAAAATGCAATAAAAGCAAAAGAAGTTGCAAAAATAGTTCCAATAGATAGACTCCTCTTAGAGACAGATTCTCCATACATGGCACCGACACCATTTCGCGGAAAAATAAATCAACCGGCATATTTAAAATTTGTTGCAGAAGAAATTGCAAAATTAAAACAGATACCGTTTGATGAAGTTGTAGAAAACACAACAAACAACGCAAAAAGGATTTTGAGAATATAATTATGGCAAAAGAAAGATTAGATAAATATTTAACAGATTTTGGATATTTTGAAACAAAAAGTAAAGCATCATCTGCAATAATTGCAGGAGATGTAAAAATAAATGATGTATATATTACAAAAGCAGGTTTTCAAATAGACACAAAAAAAGAATACGATATAGAAGTAAAATCAATGCCATATGTTTCACGCGGAGGATTTAAACTTCAAAAAGCATTAGATTCATTTAATATAGATGTAAAAGATAGAATATGTCTTGATGCCGGAGCATCTACCGGAGGGTTTAGTGATTGTTTACTCCAAAGAGGTGCAAAATTTATTTATGCTGTAGATGTTGGTTATGGTCAATTGGATTGGAAAATTCGTTCTTCTGAAAGAGTAAAAACAATAGAGAAAACAAATTTAAGAATTTGTTCATATTCTGATATATATGAAGAAAATGAACCCGTAGCAGATTTATTAGTAAGTGATTTATCTTTTATCTCTCTAACAAAAGTGTTAGAAAATTTTAAAAAATTGCTTTCACCAAATTTTCACGAAATGATTTGTCTTATAAAACCTCAATTTGAAGCAGGAAAAGAAAATATTGAAAAAGGAGGTGTTGTAAAAGATAAAAATATTCACAAAAAAGTTATTGAAAATGTGATAAATTGCGCAACCTCTCTCGGATATTCCGTAAAAGGACTTACATTTTCATCAATAAAAGGTCCGGCAGGAAACATTGAATATTTAATTTGGTTTACAACAGAAAACGTCGATTTTTGTTACGCAATAGATGACATAGTAAAAGAAGCTCACGAAAACCTAAATAAAGAAAAATAAATATCTTTTAATTAGTTGAATATTTTTTCGGTATACCTTTTTATATCATTAGAAATTTCATTATAATTTACAGAAACAGGTGTTGGTTTTGATGTTTTTATTGTTTCAATAAAAACTTTTGCATTTTTAGGTTTTTTTCCGTCTAAGAAAATTTCAGACTCAGAAACATCAATTCTTGCAGGTACAATGAGTCCGCTTTTTGTAAATTTTTCACAACATTCTTTTGAGGCAAGAAAATCAATAAATTTTTTTGCTTCGTTTTTGTGTTTAGAATATTTTGAAACAGCCCATCCGGATGCATCGAGAGGTACAACAGAACCAACAGAGCCATGAGGAAAATTAATAATATCCCAATCGAATTTAGCATCGGTTCTGTATTTTGGAACAAGCCATCTTCCGGAAAGGTGCATTGCAATTTTTTCTTGAAGAAACAACTGCGCCATGGTTGCAGATGCACTTTCATACTTAAGTGGTGCAACATGGTATTTTTTTCTTAAATCCGCATAAAAGTTTAATCCTTTTTTACTTTCATTTTTTTCTATAATTAAATTTGATAAATCATCGGATAAAACCCCTCCGCCCTCACTCATTAAATAAGGAAGATAAAACATAATATCTTCTTCAAAACTAATCCCAAAAGAGTTATTTTTAGTAAGTTTTTGAGAAGTAGTTAAAAAATCGTTAAATGTCCAATTTTCTTTAGGATAAGGAACATTCAATCTATCAAACAAGTCTTTATTGTAGAATATTACCAAATTGGAGACATCACGCGGAATAGCATAAAGTTTACCCTTATAACTAAGAGCTTTTATTGCTTGTGGATAAAAACCTTCAGGAACGGAAAGCTCCTCTAAAACATTTGCATTTGCATAAATTGGCAAATTTAAATTATTGATAAAAATAACATCAGGAGCAGTATTCGATGCAAAAAGAAGATGTATTTTTTGAAAATAATTTTGTGGGATATGGATAAAATCAATTTTTACATTAGGATTTTTATTTTCATATTCTTTTATAATTGGTTTGATGATATCCACTTCTGATTTGGAGCCCCAACTTGCAAATTTAATAATAGTTGCACCTGATTGTTTTGTGCACCCGGATAAAAAAATAAGAAAACAAAAACAAACAAAAAAAATTCTAAAATTTTTCAAAATAAACTCTTTCGCAATCTAATTATAATTCTATTAAAATACCAACTTTGTTATTGTTAATTTCGACTAACGATTTAAAGCCGTCAGTTTTAACCATATAAACATCTTCTCTATCTTTTCTTACTTGGAGATTTTTATTGATGATAGTGTCAAACTGTTTAAGAACTGTAATATCTTCTCCAGATCTTGCGACAAGAGCAGATTTTCCCTCAAGATTTACAATATAAAAACTATGATTATCATCTATATCATAACTTGATGAAATAGAGAGTTTTGATTCTTTTTTATTGGAAGAATTTGATTTTATAATACCATTGTCATTTTCCCGCGAATAAGCTTTTGTTAAATCAATTTCAGGGATGTTATTTTCCTGCGGCATTTTTACCCTGGAAATCATTTTAATAGTATGGTAATTTTCAGGTTTAATTTTATGTTCATTTTTAGAAGCAGACGGGTTGCTGTAAGGTTTTTCATCCATAACGGAGAAAAATTCATCCAACGAAGACATTACAAAGTCTTGTTTTTTTGATTCTTCAATACGTCTGAGTTCTTTTATACTTTTACTTTTTGGCAAAACATCAAAAACGTTAAGAGCGCTATCTTTAAACTTGCGCATATTTTTATTAAGTTTTGACATTCCTATATTTATTGTTTGTTGTTCTGCTGTTTCATAACGCTTAAAACGTTTTATAGGGCGTTGTTGAATATTTGTTGACTTAAAATCGGAAGAATCATTTTTTATAAATTTCAAACTATTTGAAATACTATCTCCTTCTGAGTATAAATCAGGCCGACGTTTAGGATTTGTTTGATACATTTCTTCCAAATGTTCACGTTTCTTTTTTGCTTTTTGAACATTTATGAATGAATATTTAAGATTCTTATAAAGTTTATTCTTTTCATTTTCATAAATTTCAGGATTTTCAACAGCTTCATTATACATTTTGTATTTATCCCGCCAATTGAGTTTGTTATTGCCGGTGATAGCAGCATATTTGTTGTTTACAGTGCCAACAGGAGAATCCTGATTGTCAAATTTGGAATCAAAAGATACAGATTCAGTATTAATTTTAGATTTTTTTGCGGATAATTTTTTTAATAAATACAAAAGAATAACCCCGCCAAATACAAATTGAATATATGAAGGAATTTCCGGTAATTGCGGAAGTTCATTTTTTGTAAAAGTACCAGCCGTGATAGATTTTATTTTTTGTTTAATTTTACTTATATAAAAAGTCTTATTGTTATCAATTAGTTTTTTGGAAGAATCAGAAACACCCGAAACTTTACTTTCTGCAATTGGTGACAAATCTTTATTGTTTTCTGATTCAATTGAAGTTTTTTCCTTTTGTATAACTACAGAAGAAGATGTATCAATATTATTCAGATTTTTTTGATTCTGAACAGTAGGTTTTACATTATTTGCAGAATCAACTTTGTTGTCAGTATTAATTGTTTTTTTAGATTCTGTGACGTTTGACTTTGTATTATTTGATTTTGCAACGGTAGAATTGGAAGGCTGAACCACAAGATTACCTTCCATACTTGGTGTTGGTTTAGATACTGTAGGAATGCTATTTTTTTTAGGGGTATTTATTTCTTGTAAGAGAGTTCTATATGCAATTTGTTCTTGAGTAACAGGTTTTGTTTCAACAGTCCTTGTATTTATGTTTATAGGATTTTTAGTTACAACTGTAACTTTTGTGTAACCGTCAGAAGTGTCATTTACGGTTTTTAAATCAATACTGGAGATAATATCTTTTGCTCCGGAAAAATTAGGAGTTGAAATATCAGAAGTAGTGTTAGGTATTAGAATAACATATTTGTTATCTGATTTTTTACGAACCATTACATTCCCTGCAGAAGGGTTTGATGAGTAAAGAGTAAAGTTAACAGTATCATTTCCTGATTTTTTAACTTCAATACCGGTCAGTTTATTAGCAGATGCATCTGAAACATTTAATATACCGGTAATTACAAAAATTAAAGTGACAATTAATAATTTATTATTTGCAAACATATTTTCCGTAAAATTTTCCTACACTTACTATACATAATACCTCTAATAAAATTTTTTGCCAATATGTAAAAATTTTTACATTTTATGTTACAATTCAAAACATGAAAAGTGGATTTGTAACGATAATAGGCAGACCGAATACTGGAAAATCAACCCTTTTAAACCAAATTCTCGGTCAAAAAATTGTAATTACGACAGACAAGGCTCAAACAACAAGAAAACGTATAAAAGGTATATATACGGTTCCTGAAGGACAAATTGTATTTATTGACACCCCGGGAATCCATAAACCTTTCAATAAATTAGGAGAATTTTTACTGGATGAAGCAAAAATAGCAATTCCGGATACAGATTTAATAATTTTTCTTGTTGACGGAACCGAACCTGCGGGCAAAGGTGATAAATGGATTGCATCCAATATTTTGAAAACAAATATCCCTATCCTAATTGTAATGAATAAATTGGATAAAATAAAAAAGTTAGATAAAGTTGAAGAAAACCTTCTTTCTTATAAAGTTTTATTTGAAAAAAACCTTCCCATATTAAAAATATCTGCAAAAACCGGCAGAAATAAAGAAACTTTATTAAAAAATATATTTAAATTACTTCCAAAAGGAAATCTTCTTTATCCGGAAGATGTTGTAACTGAGGAAACCATGCGGGATGTAACAGAAGAAATAATCAGAGAAAAAATTCTCCTAAATACATCTGATGAAATACCTCATTCTGTTGCAGTAATGGTAAATGATTATAAAGAATCAGACGAAATAGATAAAATCTATGCAACAATATACTGTGAACAAAAAAGTCAAAAAGGAATTCTCATAGGCAAAGGCGGAAACCTTCTTAAAAAAATCGGCACAGAGGCGAGGTTAGAGCTCGAGAAAATAACAGAAAAAAAGGTTTTTCTCTCTTTGGAGGTAAAAGTAGAAAAAGATTGGAGAAAAAAAGATAAAGCTTTAAAAAATTTTGGATATGAAAACATAGAAAAAATTTAAAAAATCCATATTTCTCATTTTATCCATTTAAAAGTTTTTACATAATTATTACCGTTAATATCGCCGTTAATTTCGGCACGGAATATTTTATAAATATTATTTGAGTTTTGTTCACTTGGAATTTTAGCAATTTCACTTTGTATTAAAATATTTTCTTCGTCTTTATTTATGCCCGGTATAGTTTTAAATAGCGTATTTAAAGAAACATTTTTTATTTTGGAAAAAACAGTGGACATATTATTTGATAAGGTTCCAAAAATCGTCATGTCAGCGAAAGAGTTTGGAATATTGTAGGTTCCTGTCATATACATATTTAATTCATGACCGTTTGAATAAATATTGACGTTTTGAGCAATACCGTCTTTTATTCTAAAATCACCGGATATACTTTCAAAATCACCTGTTTTTAAAGGGGTGATAAGATCAATAATACCGTTGATACTTAAATTAGTAAAACCGCTTGTTATAAGGTTACCGGCTTTCAAAAGATATTCCAAAGATCCGAGTTTTGGCATCTTGCCATCAGCAACGATAAATGATCCGAAGCCATTCAAAGTCTTCATACAACTATCGTGAGATTTACCATTACAGTTTAAATTTACATTTCCCGTAATTGATCCATAGATCTGATTTTTTAAATCAAATAAAGCTTCCGACATAACTTGGGCGTTGGCATTATGCATATCCATTATCATTTCAACATTGTGATTGTTTAAATCGTATTTAGCTTTGCCGGATACATCGCCTTCTGCTATAACAAACCTGTACTTGTCAATTATCAGATGTAATTTCTCGTCAAGTTTACATTTTGCGGCAAAATCCGTTGCACTAATATTTTTAGCCTTTATTTTATCTGCCGTAATTTCTGCGCTATCTATAATAAACAAAGAAAGGTCAAGATCTTGAGAATTAGAAATTTTGTTTTGCGTTGATTCAACCTCATAATCCCTTAATGTATCAGTGATAATATCAATATTCAAATCTTTTAAATTTAATTTTATATCTTCAATCTCAAATGGAGGAGTTAGTTTATTTTTCATAATTCCGGAAAAGGTAACATTATTGGATAGAATATTTCCTGACAAATTAGCTCTAATTTTGTCAGAATTCATAATCATTTTAATATCATTAATTGTAGAATTATAAAAAGGCATATCAAGATTGTATAAATTAAGTATACCTAATGCAGTCGGATTTGTAATATCTCCGTTGAGAATGACGTCAGCAGTAAATACTCCTTGTTTCATTATCGGTTTTTTAAATAAAATATTAAAAATTTTAATATTTGTTTCAGATAAAGTTTTAATCTTGAAATTCTTCAAACTAATATTTTTACCAAAATGTAGAAGTTCTCCTCCCGCTTCTAAAAATGGAATAAAGTTTTTCGATTCTTGAGATTTTCCGTATTGAAATTCGTTTATTTTAATTTTATTGTTTATAAAATTAATATCGGAATTTATTTCAATAGAGTCTCTTTCGTCGCCGATAGTTGCTCCCATATAATAGATATTCGATTCGGGTGATATAGAAAGTTTGGATTTTGAATTTAGGTTATTTAGATATCCTTTTAAATTTGAAGTGAACTTTATATCCCCTTTGATTTTTACCGGATATACAGCTTTACTATTAATAAATCTGTCAACGAAATCTTGTGTAGGTTTTGTATTTATATATAAATGAATAAATGGATTTTTGTTTGTTATATTTGATATTTTACCGTTAATAAATACTGGCATTCCGTTAAATTTGGAATTTAATTTGTTTACATTAATATCTCTATCTTGCAGGAATAAGTTTCCTTGAAGTATTTCAAATCTGATATTTTGAGGAATATACATCACACTGACATTTTCAAGATTTGCAAAAGCTCGAAGTCGATTATTTTTAATTTTTGCAGTAATATCAACTGTACCTTTTATGTCATTAATATTTTTTATTTCGTAAAAATCAAATGTTTCCAAAAAAGGTTTCAGAGCATTCAAAAGAGATAAATCAAAATTTTTAAATTGCAGCGTTCCGTTAACAATTCTTTTTGGAGAAAAAGTATTTTTAATATTTAGTTCCGTAAGAAAGTCGTTTTTTTCAATATTGCCTCTAAAACCCGTGACAGAAAAGTTTGAATTTTCCAATGAAAAATCAGCGTTATTGATTAGAAAGTCAGGGTTATCAGATTTGTTGGAATAAATTTTACCTTTTAAAGAGATTCTGTTTAAATCTATTTTATCAATTGCCCCTTTGTAATGAGCAACAAATGAAGATTTAATTTTTTCTATATCTTTAAAATAAGGAATATTAATCTTATTAGGAACAAATGAAATTAAGTCTCCTGCAGAAAAATTTTCTGACGAAATTTTTATATCAGAAATATTATCCTTAGTTTTGCCGGAAATATCGATTTTTGAAGAATTTAAAAATCCTTTCAAACAAAGTTTTATATCTGTGTTATCAAAATCAATGTTTCCCGTAATTTTTGAGAGTTTAGCATTAGTTTTGGCCAATTTTATTTTGTTATCTTTTAATATCAAATTTCCTTTGGCAAACATGTTTTCTAAAAATTTCATATTTTTTGGGTTTTTTACTTGCCCGTAAAGGTTTAAATTAATATCTGCAAGACCCGTTGAAAAACCTATAATATTCAACATATTTGAAAAATCTTTTAACATGGGTGATGTTTTTACAATTTTTAGTAAATCACCGGAATTTTGTCCGTTTGATTTTATATTGAAATCAAATTTACCATCCAAATTACAAGTTCCTTGAACTGAAATCGGATGACCGTTAAGATATGCACGTAATGTCTTAAAAGTAGTATTTGTATTATCAAATGTTAGGATACCGGTTCCTTTTGTAATAACCATGTTTTTTATATCATTAAAAGATATAGTTCCGTCAAAAAACTTAAATTCACCAAAAACGTGAGGGTTTACTTTATTTCCTGTAATTTTTAAGTTGGCATTACCAATCCCTTTTATCTTCATAACCGGAACCGGACCGATTATAAAATTAAAAATATCATGCAAAGGGTTAAGAACGGTTTCTGCTATTTCTAAATTAACCCTATCTGTTGTTGAAATATCCAAATTTGCATTTTTTTGATTATAAAGTTCTATACTGCCTAAAACTTTTACGGATTGACTTTTTCCGATTGGTACATTGACATCAAGATTCAGAATTCTTTGTACAAAATTAAGTTTGACAATTGCACCTTTTGTATCTTTGATAGGGTTTATAAGATAACCGTTTTTTAATAGAACATTACCATCAACAGACGGAGAATTGAGTTTTCCTTTGATATGCAGATTTCCACTGACATCTGAATAAAAAGGATACTTTTTTAACTCATAAAGATTAATATCTTCAGTTTTTATAGGAGGCAAAAGCGTAATAAACTTTTCTGTTCTTGAATTATCTATCACCAAATCACATTCAACATTAGGGTTTTTGTTATTAAAATTTTTAATTTTACCTTTGGACAAAACATTTATTCCGTCGCCGGAAAATTTTATTGCATTCAATATAAGTTGATTGCCATCAGGATTAATATCAGAGATAATGTTCAATTCTCCATTATAATATATTGATTCAGCAATGTCTTTTTGGTACAAACCGAAGTTGTTTAATTTTATTTTAGTTCTCACACTATTTTGATTAACAGAAGTTGCGTTAAAATCCAGAACGCCTTTCGTTGAAATGATCTTTTCTTTTGAAAAATAGTTTATGTAAGAAGAAAATCCCTCGAGGTTTAAATGTTTTATTTCACCGTTAATTTTAGTTCTTTTTGTATCAATTTTATTAAAAGGTAAATTTGTATCTATATCCAAATTAAAAACAGAAAAATCATTACCAACACTTATTAAACCTTTTGTAAAAAGCAAAAGATGTTTTTTGTTTTTATATTCAAAAAACGATTTTTCATTACTTTTTAAAGTTGTAGATATTTTTGTCATTTCATCACTCAGGGTAATATTGTATGAGGATAAGAATGAGCTAAATTTCTTTATTCTATATGAAATTTTTATATCTTTAAGGTTGGTTTTTCCAAGATTAAGAGAGGTTTCTTTATCCAGAAAAAGATTAACATTTAAATTTTTAGCCGATATTTTATTGAGATAAAGCTGATTAAAAATTAATGGCAAAATTTCTAAATCCGCTGAAAAATCATTAACTTCAAGTGCATCATCTATAGAAATCTTTTCGGATGTAACATTTAACACAAGAGGAAAAGCCATTTTGTATTTAGGATTTTCTATGTTTATCGAAAGATTCGTATCTTGACAAATTTTGTTATTTATAAATTTGCTAACACTATTAAGGTTTAATATTTTAGGGGTTACAAAATATATAGCGCCATAAATTATTAAGATTGCAAGAATCAGTTTACCAATTTTCTTATACATATAAAAAATTATAAACTTAAATGATTTAAAATAAAAGAACGTTAAGAAATTTCATATTTAAAATAACCTATTTTCTTTTTTCTGTAAAAAAATGACTTTTTTCAATTAAATTCAATATAATGCTATCTTCTATTCTGTTATCAAGAATTATAGATATCCAAGATTTTTTGTTCATATGCCAAGCTGGATAAAAACCTTTTTGTTTGGTAATTTCAATAACTTCATTAGGATCCAATTTTAAATTTAAAATTTCAACTAAACCTTCCTTATTTTTTTCAAGCTTACTTCTATCAACGTCTAAAATAGCGAGGTACCATTTTTTTGTTTTAGGGTTTCTTATAACACCACAGCCCGGGTATCTTTCCCATAAAAATTCCGGTTCATCACCATAAGTGTTCTTAACCATATCAACAATTCTGTTTGTTTGCTCATAGATAAATGATTTTTTATTAAAACATTTATCTCGAATATCAATCAAAAGCTCAATATATTTTTGTCGAACCTCACCCGCAAAACCGCCGATTTGACTTTCGACCCTTAGCGGTAAGTATTCATCATCACTTTCAAGGTCATATATCTTGCCCTCAACAGAACCAGATTCATTAATTTTGATTTTTGCGCAAAACATATTATCAAAAAACCGAAAATTTTTAACAAAAACTCTATTGCTATATTCAAAGCCAAAATCTACTAATTTTTGGGAATCTGGAATATATCTTTCAAAAACTTCGCCTTCAATATTCATAAATAAATTCTATCACTAAAAATCATGCAAAATAACAAATTACGAACCAACAAGCTGGATAGCATTTTGTAAGAGTTCCTTGTTTGTTGAAACAAGTTTATTTGTAATATCAAGTTGTAATTTTGCCATCTGGAAGTATGAAATATTGGCTTTAAAATCTGCGTTGGATAACTCTAATAATCCTGAGCGAATTTCTCCGCTGCCCAATAAAGGTCTTCCTGATTCTGCAGTTTCTATAAATTGACCATCTTTTATTTCATAAAGCGCAGCGGCATTGTGGAAATTGCGGGTTGTAATCCTATAAAGCGGAACGACTTTTTTGCCGTTATCAGCTTTTCCGTATATTGTGCCATCCCCTTTTATTTCATAGTCATCATACTTTCCAAGATACTTGCCATTATTAGGATCAATCCACATTTTAATGTTGGTTGTCGGAATATCTATTGCTCCGCCTTTTAATGCTGTTTCTTGATAAAGGTCTGCAGAAATAGTTTTTGTTCCCTGCATAATTTCACCTTTATCATTTAAGATGTAACCCTGAACAGTGTTCCCGCTTTTGTCGCGATAGACACCTTCTTTATCGAACGTAAATTCTCCCAATCTTGTGTAAATGCTTTTTCCGTCTGCACGGCGAGTTAAGAAGAAACCCTTACCTTCAAGGAACAAATTTTCATTTGATGTGCCGGGGGTGGATTTACCTTGACCCAAGTTTTTTTCAAAGGAATCATTTATTGCTCCGCCCAAAAAAGTTTTGAATGTAGACATTTTCTCTCTGTAACCCGGAGTATAAATATTGGTCATATTCTCTGCCAATAAATTCATCCAGTTTGTTGTGGATTTTTGGGTATTTAATGCTGTAATAAACATATCATTCATTAGGAACTCTCCTTATCTTCGCGTTTGTTTCTATCTTGTTTATGTTCACTATATGTAAGTTTGTTATATGGTAAATTTTCTGAATCAAAAGTTTGTTTCAAATAATCAATATTGTTTCTCAAATACTGTTCAACGGCGGCATTACCCGGAAGAAAATTTGCACTCACAACACCGTTTTTGTCAATTTGAAGTATAATTGCAACATCTTTTCCAAAATCAATTCTGAAAGGTTGATTCGTTTTTATTCCTTCCTTTATCATATTGAGTAAAGTCTTTGAAATGTTTGAGGTTGACTGAATTTCTTTTGTATTTTTAGCCATTTGAACTTGAAGTTCTTTAACTATGCCTTGCATGGTTTTATCTGAATTTTTTACTAAATCGGAAAAGAATTTGGCGTCTCCTGTGGTCATTTTTATTGTTGAATAATCAATTGAAGCTTCTATATTAAAAATGCCGTTATTTAACGAAATTCCCTCAGGCAAATTGTTCAACATGTTTTTGGTATTTAAAAGTTCGTTGATATTTTGAGAAAGCAATTCTTCCGGAGAAGTTCCTTGAACGGAATCTTTAATTATTTTATCGGTTTGCAAATTTTGATTGATATCTTCAAAATTTTCCTCTTTTTTTGTTGTTTCGGATTCCTTTGAGATAGTTTTGGTTTCAGTGAAATTATTTTTAATTTCAGAACTATTATCTTCTTGTTTAGAGGTATCTGTTTTAGAATTTAATTCTTTGGAAAAATCCGACTTACCAAGTGGGTTTGAATCGAGTTTATTTCCGTAAGTTACAGAGGCACGTTGAATTATGGCGTTTTTCGCGCCATCGGTATTTGGGTTAATAATTGTGTTATCTAAATTCATCTTTTTCACTACCTCTGTTATTTATTTTCTGTTTTTGACTTGTTTTTTGAAGAAGATCTTCCTCTTTGCGTTCTTCGTTTTGCCTGAAGAATCTCGTTACACCGAGTTCCGAATAAGTTTTAAGTTCTATTTGTTTTTCTTCTTCAATGTAGAGTTCTTTTTGATGTTCTTTGTGCTTTTCAAGAACTTTTACGGCTTGTTCAAGTTTGACCAACTTTTGCTTTTCAATTTCAAGTTCAATCTCGATTTCTTTGCGGATTTCTTCAAGCTTTTTGGCTTTTTCCCAGAGATGAACTAGATAATTATCGTAGGTTTCAAGCATTCTCGGGTCAGCATGCCTCATTTCGTTTTTTGTTTGGAGGATTTCTTCTTCGTTACGTCTTATATTTTCCTCGGCTTCATGTAATCTTTGCTGAACTTTTTGTACAACTATTATTTGTTCTTCTTTTTTTCTGATTCTGAAATCGAGAACTTTTTGTAATCTGTAACGAAACGGCATTCTTGATTTTACACTTTCTTCTGTTCATATTATGTCTGTAAACAGTCATTTTATAAACATCTAAATGTATGAGATTGGTTAAATATTAATAATTTTTTTTTGAAAGTCAACTAATCCAAAATTGTGATTCCGGATCGGGTTCCTGTTGTAGTGTAACGATTTCCCCAGCCGGTATTTGTGCGATAACCTTTACTCATTCCGCCGTTATACAAATCCGGACTGGTGTAATAACTGTTGTTCCTGAATCCGTTACCATAATATATTGGCGGGGTTATACCAGTCGGATATCCGGAATAATAGTTGCCAAAATTTCCAAAATTATTAAACAACCCTCTCCAGCCATTTCCTGAACGAAAAATTGACTGCTCATAATATGGGGAATAAGCCTCTCCCATTTGGGTATATTTCATTGCTTTGTATGCGTTGGATGCTTTCTTTAATTTTGAAACTCTTTCGGTAGCGCTTCCCGATTGAACAGAACCAAAAACCCTGTATTCTAGTCTTTCCAGTCTTACACTATCAGAATCTTTGGTATATTTGCTATCAAAAAAAAGATTTTCCAACCTTCCCAAGTCTCTTGTTAAAGTTTTATCAGCGGTACTAATTTTTACGAAATTAGAATTATCTTGTTCATAGGAAACCGCAAACATAGGTAAATTTCCAAAAACTGAAATTAATAAAATCAAAACTAATTTATGCATAAAATCCTCACTTTCTTATTAGTAAGGATTACTTGTCTTATAAAAAATAACAATCCTCCTGTAGGGGAGGATTGCGTATTTAAAAACTCATTTATATGTTATACGTGTTTTTCAATGTTAGATATAATTGTGGATTTTGGCATTAAACCAACTAATCTTTCAAGAGCCTTGCCGTCTTTAAAAACAAGGACACTTGGAAGTCCGCTTATTGAATAATCTTTCGCAGTTTTTATATTTTCGTCTGTATTAACTTTTACAAATTTAACTTTTCCGTCAAATTCGTTTGCGATTTCATCCAACACCGGACCCAATTTTCTGCAAGGTCCGCACCAAGGCGCCCAAAAATCCACAACTACAGGGACTTCTGATTGCAAAACTTCCTGTTCAAAATTTGAATCCATAATATCTATTGCATTTGACATAAATTTCTCCTTTTGTTAATTACGAGTAATATATTAACATAGAAAATTTTTTTATGCTATTATCTTTACATAAGAGCTTAGGGTATAACTAATGACACGAAAAAAAATAATTGAGATTGTACTGGATACAGAAACTACGGGGTTAGATTTTAAGAAAGAGAGAATGGTTGAGTTTGCGGCAGTTCGACTTGAAAACGGCAAAATTAAAGATAGCTTTCAAACCCTCATAAATCCGGAGCAACATATTAGAAAATCAAGCATTGCAATTCATGGAATTACGGAAGAAATGGTTGCGGATGCTCCTACAGAAGCTGAAGCAATGCCAAAAATTCTTGAATTTATGGGGGATTACCCTTTTGTTGCCCATAATGCGGTTTTTGATTACTCATTTTTGAATGAGGCTTCAATCAGAACAACCGGCAAAGAATTAACCAATCAAAGAATTGATTCTCAACAAATGTTTAAAGAAGTTTTCCCGGAATTGGATTCTCATGGGTTAGAGCCTTTAACAAACAAATTTAATGTAGAATTAACCAATCATCATCGCGCAATGGCCGATACAATGGGCTTGGCACTTGCTTATCCTCAACTTAAAAAATTGTATTTGCAAAAATATGATTGGGAGCGCAAACAATTAGAAAATATAAATTATCTTTTTGAAAGATATTTGAGATTGCAAAATACGGTAAATGTTTTGCAGTCAGAAATGCAGGATCTAAAATCTGTATTCAAACTATATTTTGAACAAGGCGGAAATCCGATTGTTGCGGAGTCCGGTGAAACTTTGATGTTTAATTCCAAACAATCCTTCGGATATGATTTAGACAAGATAAAAGATGTCCTGGAACAGGTTGGAGCTTTTGAAAAGGCGGTAAAAGTTAACACAGGATTCATTGACAGATTGGTTGCAACAGGAAGATTAGATGAAAACCAAAGAGAAATTATAAAATCTGCAAGACAGGAAATTTCAGAAACACGAAATATCCAAGTTGTGAAGTGCAAATAAGTAAAGATTAGAGATAAACAAATAAATTGTAAAAGAGGAAAAACACATGAACATTTTAAAATCAATTGGTAGTTTTTACAAAGAACCTCCTATTGCAGAAGAAATTCAAGACAGGGAGAAAGTTGACAAAATGTATCCGTATTGGCGTTTAAGAATATTTTACGCCTGCTTTATCGGATATACAATATTTTATCTTTGTAAGAAAAATATCGCGGTAGCATTGCCGGGTATTATGGATGAATTCGGTTATTCCGCTACAGAATTAGGTTTACTCGGAAGTTCACTTTACCTAACATATGGTATCGGTAAATTTGTAAACGGAGTACTTGCTGACGGTGCAAATGTTAGGAAATTCTTCCCGACAGCCTTGTTAATGACAGCTACGGCCAATATTTTGTTTGCGTTGGCGCCTAGTGCAATAAGTATCTTTGGATTAGGTGAAAAAATGACGGCTATGATCTTGTTATGGACATTAGCTGCACTTTGGGGCGTAAGCGGATGGTTCCAATCAGCAGGATTCCCTGCAGTGGCAAAGAGCTTGACTTATTGGTATTCAAATTCTGAACGTGGTACAAAATGGTCATTATGGTCATGTTCCCATCAGGTAGGAACTTTCTTAAGCTTTATTATTGCCGGTCACATAGCCGCACATTTTGGTTGGAGAGCTGCATTTTTGGTACCCGGAACTTTAGCGATAATTACTGCATTGTGGTTGTTTGAAAGACTTCGTGACAGACCGCAATCAATGGGGCTTCCGGATATTGAAGTATATAGAAATGAGCCTGTAAAACCAAAAGCAGAAGGATCTTCTGATGAGGATGAAAGTTACGTTCAAATTTTCAAAAAACACGTGCTTTGTAACAAAACCCTTTGGTTATTAGCTTTGGCATATGTTTTTGTATATATAATCAGATTTGGTGCAGAAGATTGGATGATTATGTATCTAAAAAATGCCAAAAATATTGATATTGCAACAGCAACAAATATGATAGCATCTTTGCCTCTTGTTGGTATTTGCGGAACTGTTTGTGCCGGGATAATTTCGGATAAATTGTTTAAAGGCAAAAGGGCACCTGTTAATCTACTTTATTTAACAGGGGTAATTATTTCTATTATTGCCTTGAAGTTCAATACGATAGTAAATTTAAATTATGTAATTATTGGTTTGCTTGGGGCATTTACATATGGGCCGCAAATGATGATAGGTGGTCTTTGTGCTGTTGAATCCAGCTCTAAAAAAGTTGCTTCTGCTGCATCGGGATTTACCGGAACCTTCGGATATATTGGTGCTTTCCTATCAGCAACAGGAACGGGATTCCTTGTTGATAAGCTCGGTTCCAATGGCGTTCAAAATTGGGATGGTGCAATATATTTCTGGTTAGCATCAGGGGTAATTTGCTTTATCCTTTGTACAATTCTTATGATTGATGAGAACAAAAAGAGAAAAGCAACACAAGAATAGTATGTAAAAATTCATCGATAATGGTGCGCTGTAAAAGGTGCACCATTATATGTAAAAAGGAAAATGTATGAAGAAGATAAGTTTTGTGTCCAGTTGTTATAATGAGGAGGATAATGTACAAGAGCTTTTTGAGCGGGTAAAAGCTCAGATTGAAAAGT
The DNA here is from genome assembly GCA_902796925.1 of uncultured bacterium. Lineage (GTDB taxonomy): Bacteria > Cyanobacteriota > Vampirovibrionia > Gastranaerophilales > Gastranaerophilaceae > RUG14219. Next base: position 20,268 of record CADBQW010000001.1, read on the forward strand.
TCCCTCAATATGATTGGGAGTATATTATTTTAGACAATGGTTCTACTGATAATACTTCTAAAATTCTTGAAGGTATAGCAAGAGAGGATAAACATCTAAAAGTAATTATTAATGCCAGAAATTTCGGTCATATAAGAAGTCCTTATTATGGGATGTGTCAAACAACCGGAGATGCCATGATTTATCTTGCTTCCGATCTTCAGGATCCACCTGAATTGATAGAACAATTTATTAAAAAATGGGAAGAAGGATACAAGATTATACTTGCACAGAAAAATTCAAGTGATGAAAGCAAATTAATGTTCTTTATTCGCAAAATGTTCTATGCATTTTTAAAAAAGATATCGGATGACGGAACGCAGATGGTTCAAAATTGTACAGGTTTTGGTTTATATGACAAAGTTGTCGTTGATATTTTGAAACAAAATGATGATTCATACCCATATATGAGGGGTCAAATTTGTGATATAGGGTTTGAAAAATTCTATATTCCGTTTAACCAGCCGTTAAGAGAACATGGGGTTACCAAAAACAATTTTTATACAATGTATGATAACGCAATGCTTGGTATCGTAAAACATTCAAAGGTTCCATTGCGAATAATGACATTCATTGGATTCTTGACATCATTTGCAAGCATAATGTTAGCAATAATTTATTTGGTTTTGAAACTTTTGTTCTGGCAAATGTTCAATTTTGGGCTTGCTCCATTGATTATAAGTATATTTTTCTTTGCATCGGTTCAGTTGTTTTGTCTCGGGATTCTTGGAGAATATATAGGTGCGATATATACAAGAGTTGATAAAAAACCGCTTGTAGTGCCGAAAAAGAAAATAAACTTTGAGGAAGATTAATGGAAATATTGAAAAAAGCTGAAAATATATTTGTACTTTTGTGTTTGATAATAGGGATGTTATTTATTATAATTACCCCTCCGTTTTGTGTTTCTGATGAGAATTCACATATGTTTAAGATGTGGGCAATAACAGAAGGTACAATGAATTTTCAAAAACGGACTTTAGATGACGGTAACACATATGCCGGTACTGTTGTTCCTAAGAGTTTATATATATTAGATATTTTTACCAGAGATATTCCTTTTCATTTGGAAAATAAATTTTCCATATCTTCTTTGAATGAAATGAAGAAAATTCCTCTTGATAAGGATTCCAAGGGGTTTGTTACATATTTTGTCCCCCAATACGGAATACTTTCTTATATGCCGGGCATTATTGTTTTAGAAATTATGAAATGGCTTGATTTAGGGCCGTTATACATGCTTTATATTTTAAGGTTTATTTCGCTTATAACTTATATGGCAATAATGTATTTTGCGATAAAAATTATGCCAATAAAAAAATGGTTGTTTGCTTTGTGTGCTCTTACTCCGACAGCTATATCCCTTGCTGCAGGAATCAGTACTGACGGGCTTACAATATCTTTAATGTTTTTGTTTACAGCGTTAGTATTTAATTTTGCTTTTAACGAAAAAATTAGTAAATTATCAGCAAAAGATATCGTAATATTGGGTTTAATCCTTTTATATATAACGATTTTGAAGTTTCCTTATGGGGCAATTGTATTTTTACTCTTTGTTATTCCTAAAGAAAAGTTTCCTGAAAATTTTTCCGGAGTAAAAACCATTTCACTATTTACGGCAATGCTATTTTTGTATACACTTTTTACAACACTTCAAAGTTTTCATCTCGGTAAGGGTTTAACATCTTTGAATCCTAAAATTTTACCGGTAAAGGATGTATTATTATACACCATAAGGCATCCGGAAATTATTATTCAAAATATATTGAATTCAATATCTCATGATGGACTTGCTTGGTATGCAGGAAGTATTGCTATATTCAGTTGGCAAGATACAGTTTTACCACCACATTTTTATTTTATGTGGTCATTGGTTATGCTTTCTATTGCAATATTTGCGGATAAGAACGAACCAGATACCTCGGCATTGAATATTAAAAATAAATGGATTTATTTTTTGGTTATATCCCTTTGTATAATAGTAACGTATGTAGTTTGTTATTTTCTTTTTTCATATGAAGGTTTGGAAGGAGTAAGGAATATGCAAGGAAGATATTTTATTCCTACATTACCGTTGTTTTACCTTTTATTTGCTACAAATAAAAAAATTAATTTAAAGGGTCTAAAAATATTTTCTCTAATTGCATATACAATTTTGATATTAGACTGTATACTGAATATTGTCAGAAGATTCTATCTTTAATTTTGCAAAAAAAAACGACATTTCTGTCGTTGAAAATCAATAGGAAAAAAGGGAAAGGAAATTAATCTTTTTCATATATTTTCGGATAAAACCGAAATTTATCCTTGGAAGGTTTTGAACGATGTTTGAACATTGGTTTGAATAACCTTCTTAACAGCCTCAAGTTCGTTATTCAAAGCTTGTTCTTCTGTATCGAGTTGTTTTAACCTTAATTCAAGGTTTTTATCCTGTTGTTGGATAATTTCAATTTTTGCATTGATGTTTTGGATGCTTTTATCGTATTGTGCTTTTTTGAATTCATAATCATTCATTGCATCATCATATTTGTCTTGGTCGGTAATTGTATGAGTAGAAAGCTCATATGTTTCGGTTTTAGAAGGATCACTCGGATCAATAGGTATTGAAATACTTATAAATCTGCCTGTCGAATCTTTTTCCAAAACACAGTTTTTAACATTTTTGATTTCATCTGTTCTTGTTTTGCTGCCGATTGTGTAGCAATTAATTGTATTTTGAGAATATCCTGTATCATCGTATGTAGCACCTGTTAAATCTTGTTCGTTATAAAATACAGGGTTCCAAGTGTTTGTCGATGTATTTTGTACATATCGAACAAACCAAGTTGTACTAGCACCATATGCCGATTGAAGTTGTGCCAAATAAGCCTGTTCTTGTTCTAACAAATCGGAAAGATCTTTAGTTGTCAGTGTGTTATCCAAATATTCATCACAAGTATCTGCTTCCCCAAGTTTTCTCAATTGTTTAATTCCAACCTTGTAGCTTTGGATATTAGTTTCTTCAGCGAAAAATGTTGTATTTTGATAGGTGCCGTCGCCGGCAGTTGGTTTTTTCGTATAATATGTCTTTGTTCCGTCTGTATATTGAAGTAATTGTCCTGCGGGAACAGGGTTTATTGTTAAATCTATTCCTAATTTTTGAGCCAATTCCTGTGAGATTGATGTTGCAGCAGTAGTCTCTGTGATAGCAAGACTTCCCATATTATAAGTAGTTGTAGAGCCGGAAGTGTTAACAACCATATCGCCCATATTTTTTAAAATATGATTTAATGTTCCGGCATTAGTAACCACGCTTGAAGCTGCAGATACAATAGCAAAATCATCCGTGTAAGATTTATTGTAGCTGATTGTATAAACGTGTTGACCTTGAGCATTTGTAGTTGGGATTAAAGAAGTCAAAGTATTGGTTAAAGCTCCGTCTGAGAACGAATAAGTAATTTTTGTATAATCATCAACAGAAGGTGGCGTCGGAACCGTCATACCTAATAAGTCACTATAATAATTAGCAGATTCATTAGATAATGTTGTTCTTTGTTGGTTGATTTGCTGACCTTCAAATTCAACATTATTTTTTCTGGCTGTAAGATTTAAAAATCTGGCTTGTGATGCTGCCATTCCCATAGTGAATTTCCTTTCTTATGATTTCTTGTACCATGGTTATCGGCAACTTTTTTTAAAACTTTAGAATGTGGCAGTAAAATATTAACAAAACTTTACAATAATTATTCCTTTACTCCACCCTGCATGATATCGTTTATAAAGTATTTTTTTCCTAAAAGGAATACAATAATAACAGGTATCGTGCATATAACGGAGCATGCCAAAAGTTCTCCCCAAAGAGTTATTTCTCTAAAACTTCCCCTAAATATTGCAAGTCCAACCGGTAAAGTTCTCATAGATTCGGAATTAGTAATTATTAAAGGCCATAGAAAACTATTCCATGTCGTAACGAATGTGAAAATTGCAAGCGTGGCAACTGTAGGTAGCGCTAACGGTAAAGCAATTTTAAAAAAAGATTGCAACATATTACATCCGTCAATCCTTGCCGCATCTTCAAGATCTTTTGAAAATCCCAGAAAATATTGTCTCATAAGAAACACCCCGAAACCACCAAAAAGACCGGGCAGAATCAATGCTTGATAAGTATTTACAAGATGAAGCTCTCGCATCAGAAAAAAAAGCGGTATAATATTTACTTGCGGAGGAATTAACATAGTAATAAGAACGCAGACAAAAATTCCGTCTCTCCATTTAAATTTTAATCTGGCAAATGAATAGCCGGCAAATGCTGCAAAAATTACCTGTCCGAAAGTAGTTATAACGGCCACAATTAAACTGTTAAAAAAATATCGGCTTAATGGGATTTGTTCAAAGACATTCTTATAATTTTGCAAAGTAAGATTTGTATGAATAAGTTTCTCAGGGTCAGAAAAAATTTCACTTTCCGGAACAAACGAAAGGTTTACCATTGCAAAAAACGGGTATAACATGCTAATTGCAATTAAAACCAGTATAAAATAACCAACTATAGCCCTAATATTTTTCATAAATAAAATATAGCATAAATATTTTAATATTATAAAAAGAGAAATTTATACGTAGATTAAAGTATTGTCTAATATTGAAAAAAATGATATATTGAATTTGTAATAGAGAAATAAAGGAGTATATATGTTACAGTGGCAAATTTTTGGGGTTGTTGCAGTTATAGCAATGCTTTTAGAAATGGTAATGCCGTCATTTTTCTTCTTAAATTTTGCACTTGCAGGTATTGCAACCGCAATAATTTCGGTTTGGATTTCAACGGTACCAACTTTGTGGATAATATTTTTGATTTTGTCTTTGTTGTCAATAGTTTTGTTCAGACCGTTCTGTTTGAAAAGGTTTAAAAATGAAGAAAAATCTCAAACCGGTGTAGAATCAACCTATTACGGAAAAGTGGCTAAAGTTATAGAACCGGTAACAAAAACCTCCGGCATAATTTCAATATTTGACGAACGTTGGAATGCAAGACTTGCTGATAGTCAAACAGATGATATTCCTGAAGGTCAAGAAGTCAAAATTGTTGGTAATGATAGTTTGATAATGTTTGTAGAAAAAATATAAGAAGGAGAAAAAATGACTTTATTTTTACTTATTGTACTTGTTGCTGTGATTTTGTACATACTAAAAGGGATTATTATTGTAAAAGAACAAGAAAAAGTAATTATTGAACGACTCGGAAGATATCATACAACATTAGAGCCGGGATTCAATTTGATATTTCCGCTGTTTGATGTGCCGAGGCCAATAATGATGAAAGAATCCAGAAGGGCAATTGACGGGAGTTCATATTCATATTTGAGAAATATGCATAGAATTGATTTGAGGGAAACGATGTATGATTTTCCTCGTCAAAATGTAATTACAAAAGATAATGTTTCTATTACAATTAATGCTCTTTTGTATTTCCAAATTATTGATGCAAAAAAAGCTGTTTATGCAGCGCAAAACTTGCCGGAAATGATAGAAAAATTAACTCAAACCTCCTTGAGAAACCTCGTAGGACAGATGGATTTACAGGAAACATTGATTTCTCGTGATAAAATTAACACAGATCTTCGCTCAATTCTTGATGAAGCGACAAACAAATGGGGTGTAAAGGTTAACCGTGTAGAATTGCAAGATATCTTCCCTCCGGCTGATATCCAGGCATCTATGGATAAATTGATGAAAGCAGATAGGGAAAAACAAGCTACAATTACTGAAGCCGAAGGTATTAAAGAAGCTGCTATCAGAAAAGCTGAAGGTAAAAAACAATCTGATATTTTGCTGGCTGAAGGTGTTGCTAAGGCACGTATTATTGAGGCAGAAGCAGAAAAAGAAGCAATTCACAAAATTATTGAAGCGTTTGAAAATAAGGCACAACCTGACAAATATTTGATAGCCATGAAATATTTGGAAACGCTATCTGATATTACAGCCGGTCAGAATAACAAGGTTATATATATGCCGTATGAAGCTACAGGAATCTTAAGTTCTGTCGACGGAATAAAACAAATGTTTGATAAAAAATAATTTCTTAGTTAATAGAAAAAACCTCCCAAAGTTTATATTTTGGGAGGTTTTTTAAATATAATTTCATTTATTGTTCAACGTCTACGGGAATTATTATTTTTTCACCGGCTGTCAACTTGTTAGGATTTGACATATTATTTACTTTCAAGACCTTTTCTTCATTTTCTTTGGAAGCGTTTCCATAAAATTGAATAAGTATTTTACTCATTGTGTCGCCATTTTTAATTTGATAGAGTTTGTTTTCGACAGTTGTCGGTTCAGAATTTTCGGCAGAATTTACAGTTTTTTCTTGTTTGTTTGAACCAAAACCAAAGAATCTCTTTTTTTCTTTAATTGGTTCTTGAACTTCAATTTGAGAAGTTTCTACGACAGAATCTTCGTAAGGGCTTTTATTGTTACCGGAAAAAAGACTTATTGCACCGGTAATAACTAAAGTTACGATAACGCCGGCTATAAATCCTGTAGAAAGATAAATGCCCGGAGATTTTTCTGATTTTTGGCCTGTTTTAAAGTTTTGCCAAAGAACGTCGAGTTCTTGTTCTTTGTCCGGTCTTACGTAAACTTCAGGAGTATCCGTATCTTTTAGCTCTTGTCTGTATTTAGAAAGAGCTTCAAGAACTTCCATTTTTTCCTTAGATAAATTTGATCTTCTTAGTGTTGAACTTTTCATATTTTCCTAATTTACCCTAATTCTAAATTGATTTTTCCCACAACATAACATGCTTAAATCTTTAATTCAAGCTTAATGTAAACAATTTTTAAATTTTACATCATACGATGGATGAAAAGTTTTGTTATAAAAGTTAGAATGACAATGGGTTAAGTATAATATTTTAAAGGGGTGAGTATGGGAAAAGATTATTTTTTGTGTAGTGATGAATATTATCCGCAAAATAATGGTGAGTTTTCTAATTCAATAATAAAAAATTGGACTCCTCAAGCTATTGAATGTTATACTATCAACTGCGATTGTAAAAAATGTTCTCTTGCAAAAGGGAACTATTCATTTGTTTGCCAAATGCCTAAAGTGATTAGGGCTTTGTTGGATTCCGGAATTAATATCAATGCGGCTTAGTTAATTGAAAATTTGCCGGGTTGATGTTAAAGTTAGCTTATGCATAGTTTTTTAATTAAAGAAATTAATAATACTGATATAGCAAAAGAAATTGAGAAAGTCGGTTTTGAAAAAGCTCATATTTCTTTTGTTGCAGACAAATACAAATTTAAAAATTTAAAAATATATAATTTAACTCATACACAGGCCAATATACTAAAACAAACAGCTCTTTCCGTTGGTTGTGATTGTGCCACTCATAAAGATGTAATAACGGCGAATATAGATAATAGCGATGTAATTTTGGCAGGAAGCATTAAACAGTTGAGGAGTGTTGCGGAAAAATTAAAATATCAACCGTTCAGGTTAAGAGAATTAAAAACTGATATAGAAAAATTTCTCAATTCTCAAAAATTCAAAAAAACAAAAATTATGGGGATACTTAATATTACCCCTGATTCATTTTCTGATGGTGGGTTATATTATAAGTCCGAATCAGCAATCAAACATTTTAAAGAACTTGTTCAAGACGGCGCAGATATTATAGATATAGGAGCCGAATCGACAAGACCCGGTTCGATGGAAGTGGGAACAAAAGAACAGTTAGATAGAATTATTCCGGTATTGGATTATGCAAAAAATGAAAATATAAATGTTCCGATAAGTATTGATACACGCTCTGCATCTGTTGCAAAGGAATGCATGAAATATGGAATAGAATACATAAATGATGTTTCCGGTTTAGAGTTTGACTCCGAAATGGCAAGAGTAGTTGCACAAGGCGGAGTAAAGATAGTAATTCAGCACAGTTTGTCTACACCTGATAAAATGCAGGAATCCCCTGTTTACGAAAGCTTGATAGATGATATTTATAAGAAGTTGGATGAACAGATAAGGTTTGCGATTAATGAGGGAATAAAATTTGAAAATATTTTGATAGATCCCGGAATAGGTTTTGGCAAAACAAGGGAAAACAATTTTGAAATAATACGAAGAATAGAAGAATTTTATGGATTAGGTTGTCCTGTCGTTCTCGGGGTTTCCAGAAAGAGCTTATTGAATATGTCTGAATCAACAAATGAAGAAAAAGATATATTTACGGTAGCGTTAAATACTCTGGCTATCGAAAGCGGAGTTGATATAATACGGGTACATAATGTAAAGTTGCACAAAAAACTTTTAAATTTAATATAAAATATATGTGAATTAAAAAGTTGTGATAATTATGCTTAATTGTGAAATTTCCGTGTTACTTTTGTTGCGGATTGTAACAATTTGTTAATAAAGGCTTGACCCGCGGGGGGGGGGGGTGACGTATAATGGAGGTAGGTCCGCCACGCAGGGCGGGGAATTCGAGGATTTCAGACAGTTGAAAAATGAGCTTCACAAAAGTTTACAAAAATGGCGGTTTTTGCGATGAATCCGGGGTTTTTGGGTTTTGAAGCGTAAAATGCAATATTTTACAATTGTATAATACACTTGAATAATATAATGCAATATGTTAAAATGACTATATATGAGGATTTTTAAAATGACGGGATAATTGATTGGAATAAGTTAATAAAAGGCAATAAGGCAATAGGGCAATAGGGCAATAAGAGTGGGATGTCACCTCCCTTGCCAAGGTATCTTCATTGAGGGCCATAAGGCAATAAGGCAATAAGAGTGGGAATGTCCCTTATCCTTGCCACGAGGGTTTTATTGAGGGCCATAAGGCTATAGGGCATTAAGGCATTAAGTAAGGTAGGCTTCAGCCTACCGAAACTAAGAAAGGACAGGAATATATGGAAAGATTTAAACTTAATAAAAAAGGTTTCACCTTAGCG
>CADBQW010000002.1 GCA_902796925.1 uncultured bacterium
TGGTCAAGATGTGCGAACTCTAAATTCACTATTTGGGTATGTAAAAGCAACCCGAGTAACATACGGGACATTAAGCGAATCGGATTGTAAACGACTAAAGAACAAATTAGGTATTAACGAGTGTCCTGCGCCGGGATCAAATGGAGATCTTGACTATTGGGGCGGTGCAGTGAAATATTGCCATGACAGAGGACTACACCTACCTAGTGAACAGACTCTTGCAACCTTGGCGGGATCAATTTATGGCAGAAGTGATATAACCCCAAGGACAGTAATATCTTCAATAAACTATGCAAAGACAGCCTATGGTGATCAAGGGGCTAGAACCGATAAAACCTGTGAACAGATATTGAGATCCAAAGGATGGGGAGATGCAGATCAGGTAATATGTATAGACAGTGGTAGAAACAACAATATGGGACAAGACGACAGTACTTCCGCCATCTCTACTCTAAAAGACGCCTACTATTGGTCCAGTGTTGAGTCGTCTGCTCCTCTCGCTTGGGGACGCGGTATCAAATCGTTCGGCAGCTACTACGACACAAAGTCCCGCTACTACTCAAGCTACACGGCTTTATGTGTAGGAGATTGATTATTTGTATAATATGAAATTTTTCAAATAAAATAAACCGGTACCAATCGAGCGGTACCGGTTTATTAGTTTTTAATTTTGTTAATGTTATTCAACTTCAATAGCACTAACCGGGCAAGCAGATGCTGCTTCTTTTACGCAATCCATATTGTCTGCTACTGCACTTTCGTTAACTTCAGCTTTATCAGCGATAGAAAATACTGCATCACAGATAGATTCGCAAGCGCCGCAAGCAATACAAGAATCATTTACTTTTACTGACATAATTTTTCTCCTTTAATTATTATACTGTGGAAACTTTCCACAACTATATTATATACAAAAAATTTAAAATATCCAGTCCCTTACAAGATTAGCTATATAGTCGAATCCTTCAATTAAACCGAGGGCTTTTGGTTTAATATTTTTGCCGTATACAAGAATCGGTACATATTCACGGGTATGATCCGTTCCTTCTGCTGTAGGGTCACAGCCGTGGTCAGCAGTAATTATTAACATGTCATCATCGGACATGGAATCAATAATTTTTGGGATATAGGAGTCGACTTCTTCAATTGCTTGACCATAACCCTTTGGATCTCTGCGGTGACCGTAGAGCATGTCTGTATCAACAAGGTTTGTAAATATAAGATAGTTATTTAAATTTTCATTAAGATCCAAATTTTGATATTTGATTTTATTCAAATCGAGATTCCCTTGAACAGCTTGTAACGTTAGTTCAAGTCCTTCTTTATTTGAGCCGGTATGAATAGCATGTGTTATTCCCGATTTAGAAAAAATATCTTCTATTTTACCGATGGCAACCACTTTTTCACCTCTGTCTTTTATTTCATTTAAGACTGTATGTTTTGGCTCCATTGAATAGTCTCTGCGGTCTTTCGAAATTCGGGTTGGTTTTCCGTCAATAATTTTGTATGGTCGAGCGATTACACGTGCAACGTTATAATCTCCGTCATTCAATAACTTTCTTGCTATTTCACACCATCTATATAGGGTTTCGAGCGGAATTGTATCAGTATCGAGTGCAATTTGAAAAACCGAATCGGCCGAGGTGTAAACTATCGGAAATTTAGTCTTGTGGTGCTCATCGTTTAATTCTTCAATAATTGCGGTTCCTGATGCAGGTATATTAGCCAGAACCCCGCCACATTTCGTTTCTTTTATAAATTTTTCTATCAGATCAGATGGAAATCCTTCCGGGTATGTCATAAAAGGTTTTGGGGAAATTTGTCCTGCTATTTCCCAGTGACCTGTTGTGGTATCTTTGCCCATGGATTTTTCTTTTAATGTTCCGTATTGGGCAGTTGGGTTTTCAACCGCTGAAATACCTTTAAAATCTTGAATATTACCCAGTCCCATTTTTTCAAGATTCGGCATTTTTAATCCGCCGTTAAACTCGCAAACATTTTTTAATGTATTACAAGTTTTTTTATCTCCAAATTCTTCGCAATCAGGCATAGCACCTATACCCATTGAATCTATAACCATTATTATTGCACGCTTCATATATTCTCCTTGTTACCGTTATATAATACCATTAAATTTACAATTCGTAAAGATATGGCAATTATTGAATTGTTTTTGTTTTGATTTATATAGTGGTGAAATAGGTATATTAAATGATAAAAATTTATCCCAATGTTATAGGCTCTGTAAAATTTGGGTCAAGTAATAAGGAAAATAGTTATGTATCAATCCCAAAGCAGTTAAAACAAACAGATGAAATTCCGCAAAAGACTTGTGATTATGGGATAAAGACACCGATGTCTTATACAAAACTTCAGTCTATGGAGTTTCCGAATGGAGTAAAGGCAGAATGTTATAAATTGGCAAACGGCCAAAGGGTTGTTGTTATACCTAAAAAGGGAGAAACAATAATAAATACTGTCGTCAACACAGGATCTATGAACGAACCCGATAATCTCCGCGGTATAAGTCACTATATTGAACATAATTTATTCAATGGTTCAGAAGGGCTCGAGGCCGGAGAGTTCTTTAAGCAAGTAAATGATATGGGTGGAACTACCAATGCAAGTACCGGGTTTGCTCAGACAAATTATTTTATAAAATCAAACCTTTTAAACGAGGGCGATTTTGAACAGATGGTTAAACTCCATATTTCAATGTTGGAATCCCCAAAATTCACTCAGGAAATGTTGGATAAGGAAAAACCTATTGTATCTTCTGAAATCAATATGATTACTCAAGAGCCTTCAAATATGAGTGCAAATAGAGCCATCAAAAATTTATACGGTATAAAAACTACATCTCAAGATTTGATTGGGGGCACTGTTGAGAATATCACAAATCTTACTCGTGATGATGTTGTGAAATATTATAACGATAATTATTACCCTGCAAATATGGTTACTGTTATAACCGGTGAAGTTAGCGCTGATGAAGCTATGAAATTAATGTCAAAATATGTTACTTCAAAAAAAGTTCCATCAAAACCTCAATTGCATGAAGAATTTAAACCTATAGATAAAACTATAAGGGAAGATATTATTTCTGACAAAGCTACCTCTACAACCATGACAATTGCCCTGAAAGGCCCGGAGAATAAAAATTTAAAAGATAGTATTGCCCTAAGTATCATAATGAAAGAATTATTTTCAGATGCGGCCTCAAGGGGAAATTCCAAACTTTACGATATAGGTACCGGAATTAGTCCTGCTTTTGAAAAATTGTCCTCCGATAAGAATGCCAATTCTGTAATTATGATGGATGCGGAATCTAACGATGAAAAAATTGAAATTGCTCTAAGAACTGTATTTAATGAATTTGAAAATTTAAAAAGACAACCAATTTCAGAAGAAAAGCTAGAAGAACATAAAAAAGTTATACTGAAAAAATATCAGGAAAGTTTCCAAAATAACAATGACATTAATTTTAGTATTGCCGGTAACATGTTAAATTATGATATGGATACCATACAAAATTTCGAGGGAATACTAAAATCAATTACCGTTGATGACTTGAATACTGTAGCAAATAAGTATCTTGACACCGGTAAAATGTCAATAGTCATAACTCATCCTAAAGATACAAATGAAACCGGATTAAATTCAAGTTTCGATAAAGCCAAAGGGGTATCTTTTACCGGACAAAAAAGAACTATTACTGATATAGGAAAAATTGAGGCTTATACGTTCCCTAACCGTTTTGAGGTGACAATTAATGATTCTCCGTCAGATATTACCTATATGAACTTTAACCTTAAAACAAAAAATACAAACTATAAAAATGACCTTGAGGGTGAACTATTATTTGAAATGCTTAATAAAGGATCTGCAAAAGAAAATGCTGTTCAGTTTAAAAATTCCCTCAATAAAGATGCAATTGATTTTTCAGTATTTGCAAACGGTAATAGAATATTTGTTTCGGGTAACTGTTGGAATAAAGATTTTAATAAACTATTTGAAAAGTTGACAGAAGTTGTATATTCTCCAGCATTTACTCAAGAAAATTTTGATAAAATAAAGGAGAATATGAAAGCCTCAATTCTTACAGCTCCGCAACAAGCATCGAGAAACATTTATCGCGAACTTTTCCCATATTCAGCAAATGGGATGACGAAGCAAGAACTTCTTGATAAACTCGATAAAATAACCCTTGAAGATGTAAAGGCTTGTTATATGAGAATTCTTTCTGATTCGCAAGGCGTTTTGACTGTAACCGGCAACTTTTCACAAGACGAAAATTTGAAAGATAATGTTTTCAAAAATGTGCTGAAACTTCCTACTGTTCGTACTTTTGATAACAATATTGAGCAACTGTACAAACCTCATGAAAATACAAAAGTTCATACTGAAGTCTTTAACAAACCGCAAGCCGAAATAATAGAAGCTTTCCCTTTTAAAGCGAGTGAAAATATTAAAGATAATTTGGCTATAAATCTTTTGAATACCATTCTCGGTGGAACCCCTTCTTCCAGACTTTTTCTCGACCTGAGAGAAAAACAACATCTTGCATATGGTGTTTCTTCGTCTGTGTCAAATACAGATGATCTCGGAATTTTATCTTTGCGTATCGGAACGACAACTGACGATAAGGGGGGAACCCCTAAATATGATAATGTACAAAAAGCTATAGACGGATTTAATCTTAATATCAAAAAACTTATGACAGAAGATATTTCTGAAGAAGAACTAAACAACGCAAAATTAAGTTTGAAAAATTCTCTAATTTCATCAGTCCAAACCCCGGAAGATGAAAATATTAAGATATCAGGTCTTAAAGAAAGCAAATATGGGTTTAATTATCTAAACCAAAAACTTGAACTAATTGATTCTTTAACCGCTGAAGATATAAAAGCCGCAGCAAATTATATATTCTCAAATAAACCGATTTATTCAATTCTCGCAACAGAAGATACAATTAATGCCAATAAAGAATACTTTTCATCTCTTGAGCAATCCTAATTTATACTATATACCAACACTCAGGCCGGCACAAAGATTGACAGATTGACCTGTAATACCTTTTGCATCATCTGAAATTAAATATTTGCATAGTTTGCCTACTTCTTGCGGGCTGACAAAACGTTTTTGAGGAATTGTTGATAGAATTTCATCTTTTGAAAAATTACATTCTTCAATCGATTCCATTCCCAATTCTGTTTCTACCCAACCGGGATTTATAGTGTTTACCGTGATATTATATTCAGCCAATTCCAAAGCTAATGCCTTGGATAACCCAATTAATCCCGATTTTGAAGATGAATAAAGGCTGGCATATGCTTCTCCCATCACTCCCGAAATCGAGCCGATATTTATAATTCTCCCAAAATGCTGTTTCTTCATTTCTTCTACCGAACTTTTTATAAGTTTTATGGGAGAAATCAAGTTTACTCGAAATATCCTATCAATCTGTTCGTTTGACATTTGTTCAATATTTCCGTATACATATTCTCCGGCATTATTTATTAATATGTTAATTTTTTTTTCTTTTATAAATTCTTCTAAGCCGGTTGTATCTTTACTCAAATCACATACACAAAAACCAGCCGCAAAACAGGTTTCTAAAGTTTTACTGTCGCGACCTGAAACATATACATTGCCTAAATTCTTTAACTCATCAAAGACGGCACGACCAATCCCACGAGAAGCGCCTGTTACAAGTATGTTATATTCGTGCATGATTCTATTTAATGATTCCATAACCTAGCAGAAATGAGCACAATACAAAAACTGCCGCAACAATCCCTGTGAGTTTATTTAATCCTTTTTCTGCACTTTTTTGAGATGCAAACATTTGAGACATCCCACCTATTGATGCGATTCCGTCACCTTTCGGGGAGTGTAATAATATTAATATAACAAGCAGTACTGCGGAAATCATTTGCACTGCCCAAATAAATCCTGTCATTATGATTTTTTCTCCTTTTTCTTGGATATAAAATGAGCCCTTTTTGAATTTAACTCAATTTTTTCAAATGTATAAAGCCTTGCCGGGCGTTTGGAAGATGATTTTGTAAATTCGTTAAGCTCAATAAGTCCATCTGTAGATAACGCTTTTTTTCTAAAGTTACGCTTGTCGAGTTTTTTACCCATAATCAGTTCATATGCCTTTTGCATTTCGGTAAGCGTGAATTTTTCATTTAAAAGTTGATACGCAACCGGACAAAGTTCAAGTCTTTCTCTTGTGCGTTTTAGAGAATATTCAATAATTTCTTTGTGGTCGTATGCCAGAGGGGGAAGACTAGACACCTTATGCCAATCAAGTTCGGGAGTTGATACAATTTCCAAGTCCTCCGATCTAACAAGTGCGAAATAAGCACATGTTATAACCCTCGCATTAGGGTGACGAAGTGGGTCACCAAATGTATAAAGTTGTTCAAGATAGACGTTTTCAACATTTGTGCGCTCTTTAAGTATTCTAACCGCCGCTTCATCAAGGTTTTCGGACAATCGCACATAACCGCCAGGTATTGCCCACTTGTCTTTGAATGGCTCGGTGGTTCTTTTGATAAGCAAAACTTGAAGCGCGTTATTCTTTAATGTTAAAATAACGACGTCGACAGTTATTTCATGAGTTTTCGTTTCATTAAAATTCATAATCCTATAATATATATTATTATAAACATGAAATTTGCATCTTATCTTGTAGAGTTATATATTAACATTTTGTAATAATTCATCAAAGGTTAGCAATTATTTAGAAAAAATATACTTTATATATACAAGGGGAATTTTAAGGGAATAACAATGATTTTGGATTTAACTTTATCTACAAATAATTATTGTAATAATACGTTTAGTTATCCGTATGTACTATCTAGCACTAGTTCGAATCCTTTAGGGGTATTCAATAATGATATGATAAATGATTATATTCAAAAATCTTGTGAAGACTTTATGAAAAAGCTCTGTGCTAATAAGGGGACTTCTACAAAATCGGATTCAAATAACACTACTTATAACAAAGTCTCTATTGGGAATACCAACTTTACAAAAATCCTCACTTCATCTCAAAGAAAAGAATTAAATCATATAAAAGCAATATATAAGAAAAATAAAGACAGGTATGAACGTATAGCTGCAAGAATAAAACAAGAAACAGGGAAAGATTTTCCTGCGGAATTAATTTGTGCAATACATTATCGTGAATCAGGGTGTAATTTTAAAACCTATTTACATAATGGACAACCTTTAGGTAAACCTACAACAATGGTTCCGAAAGGAAAATGTTTTGATAATTTTGAAGATAGTGCTGTCGATGCAATCAAAATGATTAACCCAAAAGGAATTAAGGCCGGAGATTTTCAAAGCTATATGTACTTTGCAGAAAGATATAACGGATTAGGTTATCGTAAAAGAGGAATAGCTTCACCTTACGTTTGGTCTGGTACAGACAAATACACAATTGGGATGTATGTTGCTGATGGAAAATTCTCTGCAACAGCAAGAGATAAAAGGGTTGGAGTTGCAGTAATTGTTCAAGAACTTTCATCTATAGCATAAGTTTGTAGATCAGGTACTGTCTGACAATATTATGAAGTTCGAGCCATTAAGACAATTGTTATAACTAAAAAGACCTATTTTATAGCTTGTAGCTTGTATGGTAGACTTCAGTCTACCATTTGAGATTGTTTGACTAAAGTCAATCTTTCGTCTGTCTAACAATATTAAAAAGTTCAAACTATCAAAACAATTATTATAACTAAAAAAGAACCTATTTATAGGTTCTTTTTATTAAATGGGGCGGATGATGGGATTCGAACCCATGTATATCGGAACCACAATCCGAGGTCTTAACCACTTGACGACACCCGCCATTTCAATAA
>CADBQW010000003.1 GCA_902796925.1 uncultured bacterium
AAAAAAATCTTTAATGATTTTAGTAAAATTGTTACATTTGAATGAAAATTGTTACATAAAATTGTCCAAAAATTAGACAAAACAAAAATATAGCTAAATGGCTAGTTGATATTGTTGCCGACAAGAGTTAATTTGATTGTGTAATAGATTAAACTTGGAGGATTAATAAAAAATAGTTTATAAAAAGCTGGATTGCTTCAACCTAATCGGTTTCGCAATGACAGTTTATAAAAAAATATGTTCATAGGTTCGAATCCCACCACCTCGGCATATCATACTAGGTGTTCAAAAAGGTCAAACCGACTGTTATTTTACAGTATCATTTTCGGGCGTCAAAATTCCCTCAAAAGAATTTTGAAATTTTAAGCTATGCCTGTGTTCTAGATATAGTAGGTAGGTCGACTTTACAAAGCCGACAATAACATTTTTGTTAGCATAGTAATGCCAACCTACATTTTTTTAATTCTTAATCTCTCTGATAATCTACATCAACAGAAAAATATTTTTTCAAATGCCCCATTAAACCCCATCTATATTACACAAACTCTTAAAACTGCCTGGGTTGTCTTGCTGCACTCGCATTAAACGTGCCTATGTGCTTTGCTTCAAAGAACTTCGTTCTTTCTGCAAAAGCACTTCGAACTCTGCTCGCTTGCGCTGGACCCGAACCTGTGGAGTCTTAAAACGCTTGCTATGTCACTATTCATCTTAACTCGTTGCAACAAGTCAAATCTATCAAGCAATAATATCGCACATTTCAAACACATTTTTTAACATGGGCTAAAAACGAATTGATGACGAAATTTTATTTAAAATTCTTTCAATATGGAGTGTGACTCAGGATTATACGAAATAACGCTCCATTCCTCTATAAGTTTATCCAGGCTATATCTGGCATTAGCAGGGCTTGTTGATGGCATTTTGTAGCAATTATATTTTTCTAATAAATTCGGAAAATATTTCTTAAACGCAGAATATGATTTATTACCGTTTAAACATATTGTTTTTATATTTGGATAATTTTTCAACAAACCTTTAATATCATTTGGGGTTTCATCTTGAATGTCAGAATCCAAGCTTCCCTCTCACTTACAGGATTTTATTGTGTCCCAAAGTGCAATATTATTTTTAAGTAAAGTTTTTAATTTTAATTCATAACTATATTCATGCAATTTGGGTTCATTACAAATAGTACCCATAACTTTCCAAAATCTGTTTTGCGGATGAGCATAATATTGCTGTTCTTCCAATGATTTTACCCCAGGCATTGAACCTAAAATAAGAATTTTAGAATTATTATCTATTGTTGGCTTAAAACTTTTGCAATCATTCATAAAATTAAAACTCTATAACTTACGGTATATGTTAGTATCATGATTTGTAGTGGTTTTTATGACTTTTGCCGGCACACCTGCTATAACACAATTATCCGGCACATCTTTTGTTACAACGGCACCTGCCCCGATTACAACATTATTTCCGATTGTTACTCCTGACAAAATCGTGACACTACCGCCTATCCATACATTATTACCGATAATTATCGGGCGTGCATATTCAAAACCTTTATTCCTTGTTTCTGCATCAAGAGGATGCTCGGCTGTATAAAAACCGCAATTCGGTCCAATAAGAACATTATCTCCAAATTTTACTTGTGCACAGTCTAAAATTGTCAAATTGTGGTTTGAATAAAAATTTTCCCCAATTTCTATATTATAGCCATAATCACAAATAAAAGGTTGTTCTACAAAAAATTTTTCCTTCGCTTTACCTAAAATTTGCTTAAGAATTTTCTCTCTTTTTTTTATGTCATCATACCTGATTCCCTAACACCGTTTGCAAAGCTTTCACACATTTTGTATGTGTTCCAATTCTTTCTTGGAGAACCGTTTAATATAATAACTTTTTTCATTTATTCCTCCTTTAATTAATTTGAATATATTTATTATTTTACAACTCAATAGTTTCCAAATCATCAGGAATGTATAGATTACCGGTATAGTATTTAGAACCTTCTTCTTTATACAGCGCTTCTCGATTTTTTATATTCTTATCTTCTGTATGGTATAGAATAAGGGTTTTAATATTTAAGTTTTGTGCTATTTCGCAAGCATCTTTGACTGTTGAATGATGTTTTTCATAAGGATCAAAAATATCTCTTTCGGAATACAGGCAAAATGCCTCGTGCATAAGCCAATCACAATTCTTAGCATATTTTTTACATTCATCTGTTAAAGGTTCATCTCCGCAGCAAGTTAGTTTTTTCCCGTTTCCTATATCCATACAGAAACCGAATTGTTTTGCTTTTGTTGATTTAATATCAAAAAATGTTGTTTTGTGTCCGATTATATCTAATGTTTCTCCGTCGGTAACTTCAACTAAATGAAGCCTTTTATCAATAAAATTCGATTCTTTTTTGCGCAAAAGGTTTTTTGACATATCTCTAACTAAATCCAAAACCTCTTTATGAGAATAAATATAAGCATCTCCCTCATAATCACCATGCCCCATAAATTGACATATCATTCTAACCATCCAAATAACACCTAAAAGGTGGTCGATGTGTTTATGAGTTACAAAAATATGACGAATATTCATCCAATCATAGCCGGCTGATTTTATCTGATGAAGAATAGTGTTTCCGCCACCGCCGTCAACTAAAAAAGTTTGCCCCTTATCTTCTAACAAAAAACAAGTGTTATAGCAATCTGCAACAAGAGCATTTCCGGTTCCGAGCATTGTAAGTTTCATTTTCTATCCCCTGCCGTTATCATATTTATTAGGTTATTAAAATTCTTTCAAAGTGTTGCCTAATTTACCTCTTTTGGAAATATTCTTATTATAACATAAAAATTACTTAAACAACCTGTTTAAACTATTCAAATATACATAATTACATTTTAGCACTGAAATTTTCATTCTTGCAGAAATTTTAGTATTTATGACGGTTATAGCCAATGGAATGCTACAACTTAGAATGTAACATAGTTGCAATCCTTAGTTTAACTTACTGAATTTAATATATCACATTAGAAATTAATTTTAGTTTAAAATATGACCTTTTTTGACATGGTTGAAATGTATAATGATATTACAAGTTATGCTAAATAGAAGAAAGGTGGATTTTATGGCAAAAACTGTTGGAACGACTCACAATGTTTTAAAAGTATTTGGAATAAAGATTTTTGAATATTATTCGGATTATATTTGTAATGAAACAGTAGAAGATGTGGAAACTCTAAACCGTTAACAAAAAAATCCCGACAGTTGTGTTTATGTCTGTTAAAAAAGAAGATTTGGTAAAAAATCTTTTTTGGACACTTAAAAGCGGAAACAAAGACGAGAGTTCATTTACCCAAGAAGATTGGAACGAAGTCGCAGAAATTATGGAACAACTCTCAAGCATTCCACTTCTTTTAAAAGAAACTACAGATGCAAATTACATAAAGACAGAAACCCAAACTTTTATTTCAGGAATGGATGGGAGAACAGGACTGGTAATAATTGATTCTAAAAAGAATATATTTACTCCTGATAAAATTACCCCTTTTACAGAAAAAGGAAATGTCTCTATAATGATTATAAGAGAATAAATAATTGAGGTAAGTATGAACAAATTTGCAGATTTTTCTTCGGTAAGAATGGATGAAAATAATCCTAAGTGGGAGCAGGCAATAAAAAGAGAAAATGAACTTTACCAAAGAGAAAGTGATTTGAGGACACCGTTTGAACGTGACGGAATGAGAATTATGCACTCAAAAGGCTATCGCAGGCTTAAACACAAAACTCAAGTATTTTTTGCACCTCAAAATGACCACGTTTGTACAAGAATGGAACACGTTCAGCTTGTTGCCTCTGTTGCGGAAACTATTTCAAAATACCTTAATCTAAATCAAGAACTCTCAAGAGCTATTGCGCTAGGTCACGACATAGGACACGCACCTTTTGGACACCATGGGGAAACGGTGTTGCAAGATATTGCAGAAAAATACAATTTGCACGAATTCTGGCACGAAAATAACAGTCTTAGATTTCTTGATGATATTGAAACTTTAACTGACTATAACGGCTATCAGCAAAACTTAAACCTGACTTACGCTGTCAGAGACGGAATCGTCTGCCACTGCGGAGAGGTGGATGAAAGATTTGTTAAACCAAGAGAAGATGCCGTTGATTTATACACAATTCAAAAAGGTGGTAAATTTGGTGCATTTTCTTATGAAGGCTGCGTTGTAAAAATATCTGATAAAATTGCTTACATCGGACGTGATATTGAAGATGCAGTTTCATATGGGATTTTGCAAAAAGAACAAAAAGAGGAATTGCTTGAAGTTGTACACACCATTTACCCTAATATTAAGATAAATGAGCTTAACACATCATCATTTACGCACTCGCTCGTATTAAATCTTTGTTCAAATTCTTCTATCGAAAACGGATTACGTTTTTCTGATGATTGCTTTGAGGTCTTAAAACTTGTAAAAGCGTTTAATTACAAAAACATCTGCCGTCACCCGAGAATATTGACGTTTATGAAGTATGCTACACTAATTTTAGAAACAATTTTTGAACAATTAGGGGTAAATATATCAGGCAGCAATGTAAGAACAGTTATTGAAAAAGAAAGACTGCTGTATCCAAAACTTTATACGACTTTTGAAGGCTGGCTCACTAAGTATTCTGATTATGATTTGAAAGAAAAAGAAAACAGGAATTGCAAAAACAAACTAATTTATCATCTTGATAATGAACAAGAATACAAAAACTGTGTCCTAGACTTCATCTCAGGCATGAGTGACACCTTTGCAATAGATACGTTTAATGAGATAATCAGTTTTTAAGAGCAGGGGAAATATTTATAGTTTGGCAAAAGACTGCTGTAAGTTATAAATTAAAATCCAATAACTCGCAAACTCTTATTCCAAAAGCTTTTGCCAGTTTCAATAAATTTGTATATTTTACATCAGCTTTACCTGTTTCAATATTGCTAATACCATGTATTGAAATATCAGAGAGTTCTGCTAATTGTTCCTGACTAAATCCTTTTTTTGTTCTTTCAAATTTTATTTTTTGCCCAAGTTTGATGAGTTCGATATTATCCATGCTTTAATTCTATCAATTTGACATAATTAATTTAACAAACTATAATGAATTTATAATCAGTTAAGTGAATAAAATATTATTGATGTGAATAAATTTAAGAAAACTATACTAATAGATTTAGATGGTGTATTAAACACTTATGATGGAAAATTTGATGAACAAGTTATTCCACCAATTAAAGATGGTGCATTTGAGTTTATAAAAAATTTATCAGAAGATTATAAAATCAAAATTTTTACAACAAGAAATCGTTTATTGGCATCTGAATGGGTAATAAACAACGGATTAAAAGAGTTTGTTGATGATATTACAAACGTAAAAGAGCCCAGTTATTTGCTCATTGATGACAGATGTATAAACTTTAACGGAAATTTTGAAGATTTGCAAAACCAAATTGAAAGTTTTAAAGTTTGGTATAAATAGTGCTTATTGTATTATCTTCTGATACACAACCTCATCCATAATGCGGAAATAGTCACATAGACGTATTTTTCTATATATAACTTACAGGAATTGCACTAACTTCTTCTGTTAGCGGCATATCAGTTTCTCGCATACAAATTAATCCGCCATAGCCTTGTTCTGAAAGTACGTTAAAATTCTTTATCATTGATTTATTAGGATTAGAAGTCAGTTTAATCTCAACAGGGTGAAGTTTTCCATCTCGCTCAATAAGCATGTCTATTTCTTTTTGTTGAGTATCTCTATACCAATAAATTAAAGGTGTTTCGCCATTATGCCTATAACTTTTTAAAATTTCTGATACTACAAATGTCTCAAAAAACGCACCATTCATTGCACCATTTTGTATAACTTCAGGACTTGACCAGCCTGTTAAATATGCACAAAGACCTGTGTCAAGAAAATAAATTTTCGGCATTTTTGTCATTCTTTTAGTTATATTCCTGTAATACGGCTGCAAAAGATAAACAATATTTGATGATACTAAAATTGACATCCAACTCTTTGCAGTTGGTTCAGAAATATCAACTTCGTTTGCAAGTTCTGAGTATTTTAGTACTTGACCTGTTCTTGCTGCGACTACACGGATAAAGTTTAAAAACTTCATTTCATTAGAAATAGAAGCCAAATCTCTTATATCTCTTTCAATATACGTTCTTAAATATGCGCTATAAAAAGCATTCCTATCTTGAAATTCATCATTATTAAGTGCAGGATACGAACCGTTATATATAAACTTAAAAATATCATACATTGTATATTGTTCGTGTCTATTTCGCTTTTGCTCAATATAATCTTTATCAGGTATAAACGGCTTGTTATCTGTGTTTTGTGAAATTTCCGATAAAGACAATCCCATTAAGTCAAGAATTCCGACACGCCCTGCAAGCGATTCTGATACATTCTTCATGAGATGAAATTGTTGTGAACCGGTAAGCCAGTATTGACCTTTTTTATCTGATTTATCAACTTCCAACTTTATATAAGATAACAAATTCGGGGCATATTGAATTTCATCAATAATCAAAGGAGCTTTATGATTTTCCAAAAATAATTTTGGCTCATTTATTGCCATTTCTCTTTCGGATAAATCGTCTAAAGAAACATAATTCCTGTTTTCATCACAATGTTTTAGCAAG
Source organism: uncultured bacterium (assembly GCA_902796925.1). Lineage (GTDB taxonomy): Bacteria > Cyanobacteriota > Vampirovibrionia > Gastranaerophilales > Gastranaerophilaceae > RUG14219. The sequence goes on from CADBQW010000003.1 coordinate 6,705, forward strand.
GTGCTTTTACCAACTTGCCTTGCTCCTGTTACCAAAACGACTTTAAATTGTTTTGATAATCTTTTAATTACATCTTCTGAAGTTCTTTGTATATACATATTTAATCCTATTTTGTGATTTTTCTAAAGTGTAATTTTATTTTAATCATATTTTCGGTAAAAGTCAATAGTGATATCTTAAATACATTTTCTTCTCAGCACCTTCATTTTATAAAGTATCGAGGCGATTTCTGGAGTGGAGTTGGATTTTAGGGTTTGGAGGGCGGAAATTTCTGAGTCTGTTAACTCTACTATTTCTCGCATAGAATAATTAATAAATCCCCAACGTTTTTCTTTGCAAGTCTCTTTATGAATATTCGCAAAATCTTGAAGCAAAACTTTACAAACAGTTTTTAGGGTAAAAATTTAATGCTCTTAAAGGTGTACTTTTACGAAATGAGTAATAAAATCCTATATAAATAGTTAGTATTTTGTTAGACCTATTGTACTTACTGATATTTTGCACCTATCCATTTATTTACTTGTGTCAGCATATACTTGTTGCATTTCGTTTATTAAACGTTTAAAAATATCTGAATATTTATTACAAATTTTGTTAATAGAATCTTGACTATTATACTTCTTTCTTTCATCTAACCAAAACGAGTTTTTCACTACTTTATCCGCCTCTTCTATGTGTTCTAAGTAATCAAATATTGCATACATCTTTATATGGTAGATCCACTCATACTGAAGTTCCCAGCTATCATAATTCCCTGTATATTCTTTATAAATTTCTTCCAATTTATTCACATAATATTTGCGTTCTAGTCCTTCATTTCTTTCTACTGCGAAATTCAAAAGATCTAAAATACTTTGTCTACTATTTTCTGATGATAATAAAATAATAAAAATTTCAACAGCTCTTTTGCTTTTATAATATTTACCTAATAGCCTTAACAGTTGTTTTCCTGTTTCTGTACTGTAAACTTCATCATTTATTATTTTTTTTAAACTATTCATTACTGCTCCTTTGTTTTTATAAACTCTTTATAGTGTTCTGCTTCTGATAAATATTTAAACCATTTGCATAGGTTTTTGCTGATGTGTATTTACATTGTATTTCTTTCATTATTTATTCTTTACCGTTATTTCTTGATGCAATAAACAGTTTTCCATCAACATTATGCAGGTATGAATATTTAGTAACCCAGCCTTTTATCTCTTTACCCCATTTGGAATGAGTCTTACCTGTAACACATTCAGATTCAGGTTTTATTACTAGTTCCATATTTTTATTAATAATACCATATCCATCTATACTTCCACGATATATACAAGCATAGTCACCTTTAAAATGTTCGAGATATTTAATTTTGCCAAAATAACCTTTTTCTACATCGAATTTATCGTCTATTTTTAATTTTTCACCAACTTCCATAAGGTATTTGATAACTTCTAATTTATGTGCAATTTCATCAAGGGCCTGCGTAAAGCAATTTATAAATTTTTGCTTATCAAGAAGAATTGAGTATAACTCTTTATTATCACTTAAATCATAACAAGCAACCAATAAATCTCTTGCATCTTTTGATACAGAGTTATCATAAAGATATTGCCACATGTGTAATTTGAAGATACTATTTCCATCAATTGTTAAACGTGCATATTCACCATTTTTAACCTTATTAAGGGAGTCCCTTATTTGTTTATGATTTCGGTAGTCAAACTCAATTTCAGCAAATTTGTCATTTCCGTTTTTCAAAATTAATACACAGCTCATATAACCAAATTTGCCTTCAATTAATTCCCCATCTATATCATATATGTTTTCAATATATTGTTTAAGTTCTTCATCTTGATTTAGATAAGAATTTCCACCAATTTTAAGTTCGTAATTTATATCTCCATTATAAACACACCTCATTTGAGAATTATCACTATGTGGCATTATTTCATCAGGTGCATACCATTTTTCTGTTTCTGCTGAATAAACCCAGTTGTTGTCTTCTCGTTCATCCATATAATTTTCGAGTTTTTCTTTTATTTCTTCTTCTGTTAGTTTTTTTAAACATTTGTTCGCTTTATCCCAGCCAAAAATATCTTGAGGATACTGCTCAAAAATATCATAATCAAGGATATTACCTTGCTGTTTTTCTCTTTCCCAATGTATAGGATTTGCATCCCTATCATTATCAAGGACAGTCATAAATTTCCATGTGTTATCCAAATCCTTGTATGCAACATCAAAAACCCTGATATGTCTTTCAAGTTCATATTTTTTCTTAAAATTTTCAGGGTTTTCAAAATATTTATCCAACTCACTAAGCGTATATTTTATTCTGTTTACCCAATAATAGTCTGCTTCTTCGTTGTCTTTCAGAATATCTTGTACCATTTCTTGTAAGATTTCATACATCTGCTTTACGAAAGTATCTTTTTTTATTACAATATCCGCATCAAACTTATATTCAGGACGGTATTTTTTGTACAACTCTCTATTATGGAATACCGAAACTCTAATTTTATCACTATCCATTGGAGTTGTAACAATAGCTGTAATTATCCCCTCATACTCAAATGGACAAATAAGCTTTTTATCATCTACACAGGCAAGATACGGTAAAAAATTCAAAAAATCTTCTATAAAATCACTTACAAGGTCACTTGTTTCAAGTAATGCACCATTAATATACAAGTCAAATTCATCATAAAATTCACCTAATAAATCCCACCTAGTACCTTTTGAATTAAATCTTTTAACATGTTTAGGTACTAGATTTTCTAACATCTTTGTTAAGATGTCTTTTTTATCGCATTTTTCAAAATCAAAATCTGCACCTGCTATTGCATCAACTGTTAAAAGTTCGCCAATTTTCATAATTCACCTGATAGCATTTTATAGTCCGCTTCGGACTGGTCTTAAGTGTTACATTTTAATTATAAAATCCGTATGTGACAGTAGAGGGCGTTATTTTTTAAGAGCTTTATTCAAGCATTCTTTCCATAATTCGTAGTCCTTAAAATTTTCTATCTTATGACAGGCAGGACATTTTGCGGAAAGAGTATGAGTTCCTGAATTATGGAAACCGATTCCTTTAAATAGAACCAACTTTTTATTACACCTTTGACAAAACTTGTTAATTTCAGGCGGTTCAATTTCTTTTGTGCTTCCAGCTGCTCCATTGCATGTCCAAGTTATTGTCATTTTGTTTGTCATATTTACCTCTCTATACAAACAGTTTTTCTTCATTCATTTTTCTTGTTGTTTCGTTTATCGGATATCCTGCATTTTTAAATCTTCTTAATATCAAATACAAAATATCGGGAGAAAGCATTCCAATAACACCATTCCCCAGATTTAAAACTCCATAAACATTGAAGTTAAAGTACATTGCTTTTGCAAGCATCAGGTCATTATTTTTCAACAGTTCATTTTGAGATATGTATTCTCCGTCAAAACCAATTTTTACATTTTTATCAGGTAAATTCTCTGCTTTTTTAACCCCTGACCAACTCGCATCAATTAAGGGCAGATAAAATCTAAGTTTATAAATCTCATTTTCTGCAATGCGTGGTTGAATATTAAATCCGCATAATTTATCCTGTTCATCATAACAAAAGATAGCATTGAATAAAGCCTCTTGTTTATCATGATTCATCGGATTGTTAAGTTCCGCTGCCGTTTTTGGTTTACGCTGAAGTTCATCTTTTAGTTCTTCATAAAAAATTTTTGAGATTTCTTCGTAATTCATATCTATCACCTTTTTCTATTTACATTCTTATTATAAGGTGCAACTGCGTCAGATAAGGTCGTTAATAAATTTTATTTAATTCTTTCAAACAATTTTTTACAATGGGATAATCTTCAAAAAATTGTTCAACACTTTCTATAATGAATTCAGGGTCAGGGTTGATTTTTATAGCTAAGTCTAGGCGATTTACTCTATCTGCTAATTCTTTTTGCTGATGTGGTGTGAGTATTCTATAATATGCCCACATTTTCTTAGTAAATGAATCATCTAATTTTTGCATGATTCCACCTCTTTTGCAAGCTGCATAAAATCAGGCTGGGGTAAATCTAGTGGCAATTCTTCATAATTACACCCTGTATTATCGTTATATTCTAATATTAACCATTGCCAATTAGTTTTTATATCATCAAATCTAACATCTTTACCTGTCTTTTTATACCACGCAGTCTTTTTAGAATCAAAAGGTTCACTAAGAAAATTCGTAAGACATATCTGATGTTTTATATAAAAAAATATTTCAATAATCTTGCTCATAGGCTATAAAAGAGCTGAGAGTTTTAATTAATTTTTGGTTCTTAGTTCTGTTTTTATAAGCAAAAACGGTGGTTTGAGAATCATTCCACCGTTTTTTGATTAATTCAAAAATAGTGTTAGTTTGTTTTTATGATTTTAAATCTTATGCATTTTGTATCCAATTCAGATTGTCATTAATCAATCCTGATATTGCAGTAAAGTTTGCTTGAGCAAGCGATGTATCTTCAACAGAACAAGCAGCCTGAACATCGGCATATTCTCTACCGTCTGATGTCAACCAACCTGCAACAGCTTGACGAATAGCATCCATATTTTCCTTCGTTATGTTCAAACTATATCCGTCATCAATATTTATTTGACTAAATGAATTTAGTGTATTACCGGTCATTCTTATGCCATAATCTTGGATACTATAAACAAAACCATCGTCATTATTACCTGTACACGTGCCAAACGCTTTT
>CADBQW010000004.1 GCA_902796925.1 uncultured bacterium
ATCGGCAATGAAAAGGATGGCAACCCCAAGTGAGGTTGCAAATACGGTTGCGTTTCTTGCTTCTGATGAAGCCTCTTTCATAAATGGTCAAATCATAAGAGTTGATGGTGGAATATTATGAAGATGGTTATAAATAATTTACGCAAAGATATGATAAAAATGACTTACGCGGCCGGTAAAACCGGGGCTCACATTGGCCCTGCTCTTTCTTTGACAGAAATTCTTGCCGTATTATATTTTAAGATAATGAATTTTGACCCCAAAGATCCTACGTCTGAAAGTCGAGATAGGTTAATTTTAAGTAAAGGTCACGGTGTGATTGCGCAATATGCAGTACTTAAAGAATTAGGGTTGATTAAAGAGGAGGAATTGCAAACTTTTAAAACAAATAACACAAGGTTGTATGCACATCCGTCTATGAATCCGGAGATTGGTGTTGAGTTTTCAAGCGGGAGTTTGGGACAAGGACTTTCACTTGGCGTTGGGGTTGCAATCGCACTTAAACATAAAGGGAACAATAAATCAAAGGTCTACGTGATTGTGGGTGATGGAGAATGCAATGAAGGTTCTGTTTGGGAAGCGATTATGAGCGCGGTGCAGTTTGAATTAGACAATATTGTTATTGTTGTTGATAAAAATAATATTCAATACGACGATTTTACGAAAAATATAATTTCTATGGAGCCTTTGGAAAAGAGATTTGAAACTTTTGGGTGCAAAGTTGCTTGTGTTGATGGGCATAATATAGAGGAGCTGGAAAAGGGCTTCAAAACCGAACACAATAAAAAACCTCTATGCGTTATTGCAAATACCGTTAAAGGAAAAGGGGTTTCATTTATGGAAAATGAACCGAAGTGGCACAACAATGTTTTGACTGAAGATTTATACAATCAGGCAATGTCTGAGTTAGGAGAGGGATAGTATGGAAATTAATACGCAAAATATTCGTACTTTATCTTTTTTGGGTTCATGCGGCACCTTTGGTAAAATAATAGAAGAATTGGCGACACAAAATAATAATATTATAGCATTAACTGCTGATTTATGTTCTTTTGCAGGGCTAACCAGGTTTGCACAAAACCTTCCTAATCAGTATTACAATGTTGGAATTGCCGAACAAAACATGGTGGGAATTGCGGCAGGAATGGCAAAAGAAGGTTTAATACCATTTGTTACAAGTTATGCATCATTTTTAACCTTAAGATGTGCCGATCAAATTAATGTGAATGTCGGATATATGAATTTACCAATAAAATTGGTTGGTTTAACTTCCGGATTATCTGTTGGTATATTAGGGCCGACACATATTTGTTTAAATGATGTTGCTCTAATGCGTGCTATACCAAATCTTGTAATTTTTTCCCCCGCCGATTGTATAGAAACAGCGAAGTGTATTGAAAAAGCTTCAGAAATAAATGCTCCGGTGTATTTAAGGTTAACCGGCACTATGGGAAATCCGGTTGTTTATAAAGACGATTACAACTTTGAAATAGGTAAAGCTATAACTTTAAAAGACGGTTCTGATATCGCTATAATTTCAACCGGAACTATGGTGTTTAATTCATTAAAAGCCGCAAAAATTTTAGAAGAAAAAGGGTTTAGTGTAAAAGTAATTAATATGCATACATTAAAACCCCTTGATGTAACCGCAATAAAAGAATGTTGCAGTTGTAAATTGATAGTCACGGTAGAAGAACATTCGATATACGGTGGGTTGGGCAGCGCAGTTGCTGAAGTGCTTTCTAATATTGAAAATTCTCCAAAACATTTAATTATAGGTACACAAGATGAATACATACATGCCGGAGATTATAAGTATTTGTTAGAATCTTATGGCTTGACTCCTGAAAGAATTTCAGATAGAATTCTTGAAGAATGATAGGAGAATTAGTATAATGTCAAATTTGGAAAAATACACAAATGCTTTTGTTGAAGCTTTTGAGGTTACCCCTCAAGATGCAACTAACTTAAAATATCAGGATATAAAAGCGTGGGATTCTGTAGGGCATATGGGACTCGTTTCAGCTTTAGAAGATGCTTTTGATATCATGATGGAAACTGAAGATATTATAGATTTAAGCTCATTTGAAAAAGGTAAAGAAATTCTGTCTGATAAATATGAAATTGATTTTAGCAAGTAAAACGTTTTAAATATTTAGGGATATGGGGTTTTACAATGTGGAAATTAAACGAATTTAAGGATAACTTGGCAGTAATCACTGAAAACGGCGAAAAGTATACTTATGCACAGTTGAATGCTTTTTGCGAGAATTTAACCTCAAACATAAAAGAACGTTGCTTGGTATTCAATCTGTGTCGTAATGAAATAGGTTCTTTGGTAGGGTACGTCGGTTTTTTGAATGCCAATATAGTGCCCTTAATGCTCAAGGCTGATTTGGATGATGAACTTTTAAATGAATGTTTAAATACTTATAAACCGGACTATATTAATGTTCCTTCTGATATGGCCGACCGGTTCACAAAATTTAGTAAAGTTTTTGAAGGTTTAAATTACACATTGTTAAAGACCCCTTTTAATCATGAATTTAAACTTAACGAAGACTTGGCGTTACTTTTAACAACATCAGGCTCTACCGGTAGTCCAAAACTTGTAAGACAGAGTTATAAGAATATTGAGGCAAATACAAAATCTATAGTGGAATACTTAAACCTCAACGAAACTGAGCGCGCAATAACAACATTGCCGATGAACTATACTTACGGGATTTCAATAATAAATACTCACCTTTGGGTTGGAGCATCCTTAATTTTGACAGAAAAAGGGTTAATGCAAAAAGAATTCTGGACACAACTGAAAGATAGTAATGCAACTTCGTTTGGTGGAGTTCCGTATACTTATGAAATGTTATATAGATTGAGATTTTTGAGGATGGATTTGCCGTCATTAAAATATTTAACACAAGCCGGCGGAAAATTGTCACCGGAATTGCACGAAAAATTTGCGAAATGGGCTATTGATAATAATAAAAAGTTTATTGTTATGTACGGGCAAACAGAGGCCACTGCAAGAATGAGCTATCTTCCGGCTGAAAAGTCACTTGAAAAATATGGCTCTATGGGGATTGCAATTCCCGGTGGAAAATTTTCACTCATAGATGTAAATGGAAACGAAATAAATCAACCGAATACTATTGGGGAGTTAGTTTACACCGGTGATAATGTGACTTTGGGCTATGCTGAATGCGGTCAGGATTTACAAAAAGGTGACGAACGAAATGGCGTACTTGTCACCGGAGATATGGCAAAGTTTGATGAAGATGGTTTTTTCTATATAGTAGGTCGTAAAAAAAGATTTTTAAAAATATATGGGAATCGTGTAAATCTTGATGAAACTGAAAGATTAATAAAAACCCATTTTGTCGAATTTGATTGTGCTTGCACCGGTGTTGATGACAGTATGAAAATATTTATCACTGATTCCAATGCAAAAGATGAAGTTATCTCTTTTATATCAGAAAAAACAGGATTGAATCGTCAGGCTTTTAGCGTAGAATTTATTAAAGAAATTCCTAAAAATGAGGCAGGAAAAACGTTATATAAACATTTGGAAGGACTTTTTGTAAATGTATAAGACCATAAAATTTAATGATATGATTCTTGCAGATATTGATAATTTTCAAGAAGTTCCTCCGTGTAATATTGCAAAAATTACTTTACCCTATTCCATAGAAAATCCGTTGTTAGCTATAAAGAATGGCTTTGTATTCGCAGACAGAACTATATTGACAACGATTCAAGTTTCAAAAGCAGAATTTAACTTTGATAAACTAATAAGAGTTGAAATAGAAGAAACCACATCTTATAAAGATGAAATAAAACAAATTGCCCAAAAAGCTTTTATTGATGACAGAAGATTTTATTACGATTTAGAATGTAAGAATACTCAATTATCAAACTTCATAATCGGGAAATGGGTAGATGAATTAGATCAGGTCTTAGTTGCAAAATATAAAGATGTAGTAATAGGATTTCTGGCATTGAAAGAAACTTCAAATGACACATTATTTATCCATCTGGCAGCAACTGATGAAAAGTATCGTTTAACGGGTGTTGCAATGTCTTTATATGCAAAAGCTCTTATGAGTGCGAAAGAAAGAGGATACAAAAAATTAGAGGGGCGTATCAGTACAAAAAATTTAGCAGTTATGAATTTGTATTCATATTTGGGTGCGCACTTTGAAAATCCAATGGATATTTATATTAAAGAATTTTAAAGGGAAGCAGATGAGTTTAGACAAATTTCATGAAATAGAACCGTATAGTTTATCTAAAGATAAAAAAGAAGAAATACTTTTTTCTGAATTAAAAGAACTTACACAAAAACATTATGAATCTTGCCCTCAGTACAAGAACATATTGGATATGCAGAACATTAAACCTTCAGAAATAACTAAAAAAGAGAATATCCCGTATATTCCGGTAAGACTTTTTAAAGAGTATGAATTAAAAAGTGTTCAAGATGACGAAATATTTAAGACAATGACATCCTCAGGAACTTCCGGACAGGCGGTTTCAAAGATTTTTTTAAGTAAAGAAAATACCCTTTCTCAAACAAAGACTTTAACCCATATAATTTCATCATTTATAGGTAAGCAAAGACTTCCACTTTTGTTACTTGACACTGAGATGGTTAAAAAAGACAGGAGCATGTTTTCGGCAAGAGGTGCAGGAATTATAGGGTTTACGACATTTGGCCGTAATACAACCTATGCATTGAATGAAAATATGGAAATTGATATTGATAAAATTGAACAATTCTTTACGGAACACGGAAATGAAACTATATTAATGTTCGGCTATACTTATATGATATGGCAATTTGTTGTTAAACAATTAGAAAAAAGGAATATTCATTTCAATATCAAAAATGGAATACTTTTCCATATTGGCGGGTGGAAGAAACTGAAAGCAGAAGCGGTCGATGCCCTTGAATATAACAAACGAATTCAAGGAGTATTGGGCAACGTCAAGGTATATAATTATTACGGTATGGCAGAACAATTAGGATCAGTTTTTGTGGAGTGTGAACACGGACATATGCATTGTTCAAATTACTCTGATGTAATAATTAGAAATCCAAAAGATTTTTCTGTTGCAGAATTTGGGGAAAAAGGATTAATACAACTTCTTTCGGTTTTACCTGTCAGTTATCCCGGGCATTCTCTTTTAACTGAGGATGAAGGGATAATATTAGGGGAAGATGATTGTCCTTGTGGTAGAAAAGGAAAATACTTTAAAATATTAGGAAGAATTAAGAATGCAGAAATTAGGGGGTGTTCTGATACTTATGAAAAACGTTAATTACTTGATTGGGTCTGAAAATATTACAACATCACCTTTAGTCACATATAATGATGAAGTTTGCAAATTTTTGAATGATCTATCTTCTGAAATCTTAAAATCTTCGATTTCACGTGTATATCCGGATTTGTCAGCAGTGGCTTTTTGGGCAAGAAAGGCATCGATTCATAAACTAAAAGAAAAGTTTGGAGATACCTCAAATCGCACAGGGCGCGGATTGTGTTTTCATATTGCTCCTTCTAATATTCCCGTAAACTTTGCATTTTCATACTTCTTTTCGCTGCTTGCAGGAAATGCAAACATTGTAAGACTTCCAAGCAAAGATTTTCCTCAAACAGAAGAATTAGTTAAAGTTATAAAAAATACATTAGAAAAATATCCGTCAATATATAAAAGAACAGCTTTCGTTAAATATGAGCGAAATAACGAGGTAACATCAGAATTTTCAAAAATTGCAGATTGCAGAATGATATGGGGCGGAGATAAAACCATTTCTATTTTGCGAATGATGGAAACAAAACCGAGGTGTATTGATATATCATTTGCGGACAGATATTCCATATGCATTATTGAAGGGCAAGAAGTTCTCGAAGCTGATGATTCTGCGATAAAACGTCTGGCTGAAAATTTTTATAACGATACCTATCTTATGGATCAAAATGCTTGTTCTTCGCCTAAATTAATTTATTGGGTAAACGATAGTGAATTAGCACGTACAAAATTCTGGACAGCAGTTCTTGAAATAGCTAAACAAAAATACCAACTTCAAGATGCAGTGGCTGTTGATAAATACACAAAAATGTGTGAAGATTCCATTGATAATTCAAGCTTAATATCAAAAATTGACCGAGTTGATAATTTATTATACAAAGCGGAATTGAGAATAATCAATAAAGACGTGCAAAATTTAAGAGGCAACGGAGGGTATTTTTACGAATATTCATTGAGTAATATTGAAGATTTGTTTAATATAGTAGACGAAAAATATCAGACTGTAACTTACTATGGAATTGATGCCCAAAAGTTAGCAAATGATGTTGCAAATCATAATCTAAAAGGTATAGATAGGATTGTACCTATAGGAAAAGCCATGGATATAGAACCATATTGGGATGGTCATGATATAATAAGAGAGTTATCAAGGGAGATTGCTGTTAGATGAATTTATTTGGCGCACATTCGAGAAATTTTACAAAAAAAGTTTCGATAATTGGTATGGGATACGTTGGGGCAGGTATAGCTTACGCTCTTATGATAAAAGATATAGCCCGTGAGATTGTTTTTATTGACACTCGCAGTGAGGCAGTTAATGCTGAAATGCTTGATATCCGTCATGGTATATTGAATATGGGAAGTGCAAAAATTAAAGCCGGAACATACAAAGATATTAAAGACAGTGATCTCATTATAATAACTGCAGGTCGTGGTCGCAGAGTTGATGAAACGAGACTTGATCTTATTGATGATAATCTTAAGATTGCACAGGATGTTGCTCAGAATATAAAGAAATATTATAATCAGGGTGTAATTCTTGTTGTTGCAAACCCTGTAGATATTATAACTTATTATTTTGACAAAAAATTAAAACTTTCTAAAGGAACTGTTTTTGGAACAGGATGTTCTCTTGATAGTTCAAGGCTTACAAATGTAATAGCTGATTATGTGGGTTTGGAACCTCAATTTGTAAACGCAACAATTATCGGGGAACACGGCCAAGGACAGATTCCGCTATGGAGTACTGTTCAGGTTGCTGGTCTCCCTATTGAAAAATATTGTGAAGAAGTTGGGTTAGAATTTAACGATAAAATCAAATCAGAAATGGCTCTAAAAGTTTTAAATATGGGTTCTGAAATAATCTCCGGTAAAGGTCGAACTTATTATGGTATTTCAACCTGTGTTTGTTATATTGCAGATGCAATATTGAATAAACGGACTGTAACTTCAAGTGTTACCAGTGTTTTGGACAATGTTTTCGGGGTAAAAAATGTTGCCCTAAGTCTTCCTTGTATTATTGATTACTCCGGTATTAAAAAAGTTCTTGAACCGGATATGAACAATGATGAAATTGAAAAATTTAAAAAATCGGCAGAATCAATTATAGATTTTATAAAAAGGGCAGATGAAAAATTATATGTTAGATAATATTTCGATAGGAACAGATATAGAAGAAATTTCACGTTTTGAGGGAAAAAACCTTGAAGGGGATAAGATTTTTTTAAACAAAATTTATACCACAAAGGAACTTGATTATTGTTTTAAAAATGCACAGTCAGCACAGCATCTTTGTGCCAGGTTTTGTGCAAAAGAAGCCGTAGTAAAGGCCCTCTCAGGACTGGGAATTAAAGACATATTTTACAAAGATATAGAAATAACTAATCGCACAGATGGATATCCAATTGTAATTATAAAAAAATATCCCGAATTAAAAGTAAAAATATCGCTATCACATTGTAAGACCTATGCAACAGCAACAACTATTGTTCAGAAAAAATAAATGAATTTTGAACAAGAGGAGCATATCCCGTGGTAGGTTAAATATTAATAATTTTATCTGCCGATATCTGCAGCGCGTTGAGCCATAGCTTTTGTTATGCCTATAACGGCGAGGTTTGCTTCGTAGGCTCTTTGGGCCATAATTGCATCAGAGATTTCTACCATAGGATTAACGTTAGATTCTCTTACGTAGCCGTTTTCATCTGCATCAGGATGGCCGGGTTTATACATTTTTTGTGCAATAGTGGGGTCTTCAATACAACCGGAGAAGGTAACCCCGCCTTGGAGATACGGAACTGTGCCGATATTGAAGGCGTTTTCTTTCATAACCCCCATTATACCTTGGAATGACATATCTTCGGTTGCATTCAGCATAGGTATACGTCTTACGTAGTTGGGAGTATCAACATTTGCCATATTTTTTGCGTGAATATCAAGTCTCATACCATGTGCTCTGAGTGCGTTTGCCCCAATATTCATTGAATCCATTATGCCCATATTTTATGCTCCCTTCAAGCTTTATTTACCAACGTTAATAACAGTTTTCATTTCAGTAATTATATTAGACATGCGACGAGTTGCCATCGTATACATAAGTGAATTTTGCTGCATTTGCATTAATTCGTTGGCCGGATCGATTTCTTCGCCGTCTCTATCCATAAGAACAGGAGACGGGCCGAGTTTTTCAGACAATTTTGTTTCGAGAGGGCTATTCATGGAGCCCAAATATGTTGCAAAATCAATGTCTTGTCTTACGTAACCCGGGGTATCCATATTGGCAAGGTTTGTACCAAGAGCTTTATTTTTCTTGGCTATCAAATCAAGCATTAAACCGACTTTTCCCATAGAATCAACTGATGTAAACATTAATTATTCACCTACCCTTGTCTTATATTAATTGCTCTATTGTACATATCGTCTGCAACTTTCATCATCTTTGTACTAGCAAGGAGTGATGCGTTGACACGTAAGATATCGTTCAAAGATTCATACATGTTGACGTTTGAAATTTCGACATTGCTTTGTCTGAAGCAGTTTGGATTTTTAACGAGTTTAGGGTTACCTGACAAATCCGTAGGGACCAATCTGTTCATATCTGCAGATTTGAGGCCTTCAGGATTGTCAAACCTAACAAGAGGAATAGTTCCAATCTTTTTTTCAACACCATCTATTGAATCTTTAGTTACGACTTCACCATTTTCTTTTATTGAGAAGTTGTAGCAGTTGGAAGGGATTTTTATCCCGTCACCGACAAGCCATCCGTCGGAGGTTACAAGGTAACCGTCTTTCCCTTGTTTAAATGCTCCGTCACGAGTGTACGCAACTTCACCTTCCGGAGAAACCACAGGGATAAAACCTATATCTGTTAATGCAACATCGTATGGGTTGTTGGTTTGTCTTGTTGAACCGGTAGCAAAATTACTGCGTGTTGTGTTCATCAAGTAACCGTCTTCTTTAAGCACTTGTTCAAAAGTTATACTTTTGTAACCATTTGTTGTGTAATTGGCAATATTATTGGCAATGGCGCCCAGTCTGTCCATCTGAACCGTTGCGTTATTTATACCTTTTCTTACTATAGCTTGCATTGTATACATAATTTATACCTCAGTTATTATGATGATTGTCCAAGTTGATTTATGACCTTTTGCAGGTTTTCATTTTGAATCATAAACATTTGACGGTTTGCATCAAATGCTTTTAGTGTTGGCATCAATGACATAAATTCGTTAGCCAAAGAAACATTTGAATACTCCAAATATCCTTGCTTGATAGAGTTGGAAGATACCAGTCGACCGTTGGAATCCACCACGCCAAGCTTGTCTGCTTTTTCAAGTTTGTTTGTTATTTTGTTGTAAACACTCACCAATCCGTTTGAATCTATTTTTATATCCGTAAGTTTTTCAGGGACTACCGGCAGAACGATAGGGGTTCCGGCGACAGATAATACGGGGTTATTTTCTATATTCAAAAGATTACCGTCTTTATCTATTTTAAAACGACCGTCACGCGTAAGTTTCACGCCGCTTTCCGTTTGAATTTGGAAGTAACCTTTGGTTGAAATAGCTACATCAAGCGGTTTTTCCGTCAAGTTTATACGGCCGACTTGATCATCAACGGTTTGAGAAAGTCCGTCTACTCCTAAAAATTCAGTGAATGAAGATACTACCGGTTCCTTTCTTTGGAATCCGATTTTGTCAAAACCCGTAATATTTTCATTAGTCATATTAACAAGTTGTGTCTGAACCTGCATCGCTCTTATTGATGCTTTTATTCCGCGTTCTGTGAATCTTACACCGCCTGAGATTATCATATCTACCTCTTTTTATTACACCTTACCTACATTATCGGACATTACTACTATGACTGCAATTTGCTTTAAATAAATCCTCTGAATGTATGGCTTTTTGTTTTTAATAATTATTTTGGCAAAGTCAATAAATTAATCGACGCTTCATATTTCTTTACAAACATGGCAATTTTGGTATCAAATTTACGTTTAAGTATATACAGGGGATATAAAATAAACACTTTAGGGGAAACTTTAAAAGATGGGAATTGGCGTCGGATTAATCAGAACATTTAAATTTCTAGGCAAATCGCTGTTTTCAACCGGTAAGTCTGCA
>CADBQW010000005.1 GCA_902796925.1 uncultured bacterium
AACATAAAGAGGATAAACCGGACCATAACAACTATCATTAGCAAAAATGATTTCATCATAGCTATTAATATTTTCAATATTAAAAAACCCTCTTTTATATGAACCAAAATCGTATTCATTGTGGGATTCCGCGATAATTTTATCTGCAGTATCCGTTATTTTTTGTAACTCATGCCGGCTTAAATTGCAGGCCGAGACAAAAATAATTTTGGAACATATAGATTTCAAGCTTTCAAGATAAAAGATAACGTAATCATCAATTACGTTATCTTTGTCAAAATGTGCAAATATTGCTACACGTTTTTTATCCATTTTAGCCAACCATTTTTTTTAAGTATTCAGGAAGTGCAAAACGGGCATCGTGATAATCTTTGTTATATATTTTACAAGTTTTATGGATATCTTCATATCGGTCTTGAGCAAAGTAAGAAAGCGGCTGAACATCTTTTGAACAAAAAGCCCAAGCCCAATATCCGCCGGGATAGGTAGGGATATTTGATGTATAAGTTGAACATATAGGAAATACCTTATTCAAAAGTTTATACATCTTTTCAACGGAATCACTTTGGGCAAATGGTGATTCAGATTGTGCTGCCATTATACCACCGGGTTTAAGAGAGCGTTTTACATTATTGTAAAATTCTTCAGTAAACAAGCCTTCGCCGGGTCCCATTGGATCTGTAGAATCGACTAGGACTATATCAAATTCATTTTCTCTGTCTTTCATATATTCAATAGCATCTTTAACGAGAATTTCTACTTTTGGATTATCAAGTTCACAAGCAATTGTAGGTAAGAATTCTTTGCAGGCATCGATAACCATACCGTCAATTTCACATAGAACAACCCGTTTTACTGATTTGTGTTTTAAAACTTCGCGTACCGTGCCTCCGTCACCCCCGCCTATAACGAGAACTGTTTCTGGATTTCTGTGGTGCATCATAGGAATATGTGCAATCATTTCATGATAATGATATTCATCACCTTCTGTTGTCATCATCAGATCATCAAGTGTTAATACTCTGCCCAGTTTAGATTCTGTTTCAAATACCTCAACCTTTTGAAATTCGGATTGTTTTGAGAATAATATTTTTCCGGCCTTTATTGCTATTCCGAATCCGCCGGGTGTAATTTCGTGATAATATCCATTTTCTATTCCGTTTTTCATTTCTTTCTCCTCTGTAAATGTGTATGAAAAGTATAACATGAAAGCTTATATATATATGTAAATTTTTCTTAATAAATCCGTCAAGACCCCTAAAGTTATTGTAAAAAGTGCCGATATCGATTGTATAGACATGTCAAAACAGGAAAGGTCGGACCATCTTGAAAATCTTAAGTTTGATGGAATTAGCAAAGGAATTTGTAGCCCAATACGGTGTGGATGAAGCCGTAAATAGAGGTTATGTGCGTCTGGCTGAAGACAGATACGGCAATCCTATGCAAGACAAAAATGGAGAGAATACTTACATATTAACTTCAAAACATCAATCTATGGATGATTTACTTGAAGGTAAAGATCATGATGAGATAAGGAAACTATCCAAAAAGAATAGAGCATTCAACCTTCAACTTAAAAATTTCAATATAGAAGGAATAGAGGATTCAACTTGGGCTCAGTTTACTGCGGAAGAAATAATAAATATGCATGATAATGGTGCTATTGTACCGGATGATATCTTGCAAAATGCATATGACGAAATAAATAATTCAGAGATAAACAGCGAAATAGATTTAAGCGAAAAAGATGCAATAGACAATGGCAATTTCGATCTGAATTCGAACTTAACATCAATGTCGGTTACAGATATGAGAAAACTTGCTGCTACTGCAATGTTTGTTTGTGAGAACAAAGAAAAAGATTTGGAAGTTTCTATTGATGAAATGGATTTGCTTGAGGCAGAATTAACACGAATAGAAAAAGAAACTGAGGATAAACAGCTTGATACCATCGAAGAAATGCAAAAAATTGCTGATGAATGGCAAGTCTATAAGAATAAAATAGACAGTGGGTTTTACCTTAGTGAAAGCGAACAAAAAAGGTTTGAAGAACTTGGAGGAATTTTTAATGATATAAACGGAGATTACGAAAAAAACTTAAATAGAGATATTGACAAACTTCAATCGATTAATAAAAAATTAAGCGATAAAAATACTGTTATAAAAAAAGTTCAACTGGCAGGAGAAGAAGCAATCAAAACTGCAGAATCTTTTGACATAAATGTTCCGGGAAAATTATCAAAGTTCAGTAGCAAATTTAATAAAACTAAAAAGTATAAATTTGATAAAAACTCAAATGGTGAAATTTCAGATATGAGTCTTAAAAGAAAACCGTTTGTTGGGTTTAACACTACAAATTTATTCACAGTTTTGTCAAAACCAATTTTAAATATTCTAATTGTTCAATCCTTGATTGATAACTTGGAAAAAACAGGATCTCAATCAATTGAGTTTTCTCAAGAAGAATTACAAAATTATGATAATATTGAGGAAATTACCAATTCAGAGATTCTTTCTGATAGAGAAAATAATTTAAATATTTCTAAAACTGATACAAATCAAGAATTCGATACAATGGAAGTATCAGAACAGCAGGAAGATGAAGTTAATATAGATAATGTGGAATTTACGGAACCGGATCAACTTGAAATAGATGGAAAATCAACAGAGGAGCTTTCTCTTGCAATACAAACTGAAGGTATAGATTCTGAAAGTGAAGCTCGAACCGTATTAAATGAGATAAGCAATAATACGGATAATATCGGCAACATTTTATATAGTGAGAATCAGGAATCTAATGAGAAAATATCTTTAAATAATCCGGAAAAAATAAGTGAAATAACTGAATCAAACATTTCAGATTCTGATGTGTCAATAGAAGTTAGCAAAAATGGGAGAACTTCTATTTCAGAAGAAGTTTCTCAAATTGAAACTCAGTACGAAACGGAAAATATAAAAGAAGTACAGGAAAAGAACGATAATTATGCTAAATCTATCAACTCTGCAAAATCAGTTATGGATGAATTGAGAGATAAGGGCGGAAACGCTATAGAAACAGGGCTTGGTCAAGTCGCAGCAGGTAGTATAATGCTGGCGATGGGTTACCAGATATTAGCAGCTTGGTCTAATTCAAAATCTATAGAAAAGGCAATGCAGCTTATTGAACAAGGTAAAGAGGAAATAAATCTCGGCAGCAGGTATTTTAGCCTTGGGACAACTCTTGTTCAAATCTCAAATAATGGTAAAAAGATTACAGAAGATTCTGAAAAGCAAATTAATACTACAGACGAAATCCTTAATAATGCTATTGAAGAAACACAAAGTGAAGAAAAAGGTAAGAAAGATAATAACTCAACTAAAACAGGAAATAAAAAATCAAACAACAATGAATCTGAACCTGAAGAATCGCTATCAGTCAGGTCTAATGCACAAAATAAAACTGAGGATACTAAAAAAGAAAGTAATAGTATCTCAGATATTACAAGTAGTGCAAAATCAGATGCCGATGAATCTAAGAAAATAAAGAATGATACAGAAAAAACCGATAAAGAACTTGAGAAAGAACAAAAACAGCTTGAAAAACAAATAAAAGCTGATCAAAAAGAAATCGAAAAGATGTCAAAAGAATCCGAAAAGGCTCAAAAAGAACAAGAAAAAACACTTGAAGAATTTGAAATTATAACTGATGAAAGCGAACAAATAGCTGAAGATATCGAATCAAAACAACAAAATAATAACCAAGCACAAACATTAGCTCAGGGTCAAAGTTCGATAATGCAAAATATTGCTACTACGACATCAAACCAGATTGAAGATACCGATAACACTCAAGATTTGCAAATTCAACTATTAGAAAATTCTCAAAAATCTGAGCAATTAATAACAAAATTTGACAAGAATGGAGCTATTATTACTCAAAATCAAAAACGGATGAATCAAATTGAAAGATCCACAAAAACTAATCATAAAAAGCTTCAAAATATTGTCAGAGAAGAAAGTAAACGAGCAAAAGAACAAGAAAAAGCAGAACAAGCAAAAATAAAGAAATTAGAAAAAAATCTTGCAGTAGTTGGTGTTGCGAATAATGTATTTAGCATAACAATGTCAACCGGCGCTATTTTAATGACAATGCCTTGGTCGGCATCGGTTGGGGCTGCAATGTTTAAAACCGGACTTGCCGGGGTTATATCTTGCGGACTTGCTGAGACATCTATCCAAATTGCAAACGGGAATACAGAAGCCGGTTTGATGGCTTTAGGTAAAACTATTGTTACTGCGGCTGCGGCTCTTACCGGTACAAATGCAGCTACTGACGGAGTATTGGCACAGGTTACACAAGGACTTAATATTGTCGAAAATTCAGCAACAATGGTCAACAATATCAGGACTGTTGAAGGTAAAGAACAAAGTGGAACATTCACTACAATATCATCTATTGCCAGTGTTGCCTCTGCGGTTACAGGTTCTGTCAACAGTGTGACTAAATTGGGGGGTATGACCACATTTGAAAAAGTCACAACTATCAGTAATGTCGCCGGACAACTAACCTCTGCTACCGGTACAACTATAGGATTATTAAATTCTGATAATACTGCTGCAATAAAACTTCAGTCCATAGGCGGTGCGATAAGTATGGCAGCATCTGCAGCTCAATTGGCAAATTCAGGAATGAACAAGCTAAAAGAAAGACAACAAGCAGTCGATCTAACAACAAATACCGACAATAATTCTGATCAAAATTCTAAGAATGAAAATAATCCGACGGCTATAGCTTCCAATGAAAACAAAATAGAAGAATTAAACATA
This sequence comes from uncultured bacterium, assembly GCA_902796925.1. Lineage (GTDB taxonomy): Bacteria > Cyanobacteriota > Vampirovibrionia > Gastranaerophilales > Gastranaerophilaceae > RUG14219. The sequence continues at coordinate 4,807 of CADBQW010000005.1, forward strand.
CAACAAGAAACAGTATATCAGGACTTTAAAAATGCAGAAAATAAAATCGAACAAATTAAATCAACATCAAACAGAATAACTTCAGAAAGTATGGATGATATAGAAAAAATGAATGCAGTAGATAAAATTGCTGATGTCGACAAAATACCTGAACAATCCCTCAAAGATGTATCCTTTAAATATACTGCCGAAGGGATTAATACAAAAATTGATACTGGTGATACAAATAAAGATTCTTGGTCAAAAAGCCTTGATATTATTGGTAAAGGACTTCAAATAGGTACAACTGCTTATAAGTATCTTCATAATGAAGATTACAATAATCAAGATCAATCGGTAAATATTGCAAAAACTCCTTTGAATTGGAATCTTTCACAGGAAGCCCGAGATGCAATTGATAAGGCAGAAAAACGTCTGGCCGCAATTAAAAGACTATATTATAGAATTGACATGACCTAACCTAACCTAACCTAACCTTTTCATTTGTCATAGGTTAATATTCCATTTTTCCAGTTTTTGGGGTAGTATTTAGTCAGGAATATGCTGAGAGAAGAAGTTTCTAATTTTTTGCAAGATAAAAATTTCGTAATGCTCCTAATTACAATGCTTTACGTTGTAGGGATTCTGTCTTTTTTCTATGATAAAGGTATCTATTGCGCAGCAGTTATAACTCTGATTGCTGTTTTGGGGATAATTAAAAAGGTATTTAATTTAAAGTATATTATTCTTGCTGTTTTAATGTTTTATTTTGGTTATACCAATGCTCTTATTCAGATAAAACCAACTGATGATATTCTGCCGCTTGCGCCTGCAAAAACAAGTGTTGTTGCGCAAGTTATTTCTATTCAGGATATTAAGGGGAACGGAAAATCAAATTTTTTTGCCAAAGTATCAAGAATAGGAAATAAAGAAGTTAAAGGAAAAATTCTTATAAATACCCCAATACCGAACAACTATAAAATTGGAAATACTTATAAATTTGAAGGGAGGTTAAGCATTCCGCATCGTGCAACAAACCCTTCTCAATTTGACTATGCAAAATATCTGATGAACTTTAGGGTTTATACTGTATTATACGTACAAGATGAAGGCAAGTTTGTACCTTTGAATTTGAGTTTTAAATGGAAGTCCATGCAGAAACTTGACGATATCCGTCATAAGATTATGGCGCAACATTCAAAGTATATAATGAGTCCAAACAGTGAAATTTTAGGCGGGGTTGTTTTTGGTGATGATGCCGTTGCTCCGCCTGATGATATAAAATTCAGTTTTGTGCATTCGGGACTTTTGCATATTCTTGCTGCATCCGGTATGAATGTAGCTTTTATTTTCGGATTTTGGTTCTTTTTAATGTTTACAGTTTTAAAGCTGCCATTTAAACCTTGTGTCATAAGTGGAATGCTTCTTGTGATTTTATATACACTTATGACAGGAATGGGTGCATCAGTAGTAAGGGCTGCGTTAATGCTTCTATTTATTTTGGCCGGAAAACTCGTTGATAGGGATGCAAGAAGTATTTCTTTATTATCTTTTGTTGCATTATTGATGTTGATATATAATCCTGCATATATTAATAACGTAAGTTTTCAACTTTCATTTTTAGCGACTTTGGGTTTATTGACGACCGGTAATATTATATTTGAAAAGGTCAAATCCGATTCAAAGATAATAGATTTTGCTCAAGGTTCAGTCATTATACCGTTTGTTGCTCAAATTTGGGTTGCACCTATTCAGATGTTTTATTTCAACACATTTTCTCCTTATTCAATTTTTGCAAATATTGTCTCCGTTCCATTTATTACGGTAATTAGTTGCGGAGGCTTCTTCTCCTCAATAATTGCAATATTTTCACCATTCACAAATTTTATAGTAAAATATACTGATATAATAGTTGATTTTATGATAACTTGCCTGGTAAACGGTTCAAATTTCTTTGCAGGTCTTTCGCATTCTCTTATTGATACAACTCATCCCTCAATTTTTCAGTTGAGCTTATACTATATTATAATTGTTTGTATTACTTCACTAATAAAATTCGGAATAAGTTCTAAATTGGGGAACAACTTAATAAAGATCATTTCAGTGACGTTTACAATGTTTTTAATTAGCTTGGTAAACTTAAATTTTTCAACTGATAAACTTGAAATAATATCATTTGATGTTCAAAATGCTGATTGCTTTCTTTTAAAATCACCTAAAAACAAGTATTTTATAATAGATACAGGTAAAGCCGGATATAATAAAGGATCTTCGCAAGCAAAAGTTATTTTACTTAAATACTTAAAGGATAGAGGAATTAAAGATATTGAATCCGTTATAGTCACCCATTTTGATAGTGATCACTCCGGAGGTGCTGTCGATTTAATTAAAAATTTAAATATAAAAACTTTATACTTAAGTAATCTATCCGATGAATCGACTACTTCTAAAAATATTTATAAAGCAATAAAAGAATATAAAGTTAATTCTACAGTTGCCTTAAACAATACGCTTATTTATAATGAACCGGAATTTTTTATTCGAAATTTTCGCGCCGATATCGAAGGAAAAGATAAAGATAATGAAAATTCAATAGTAACTCTTGTAACTTATAAAGATTTTGACATGTTGTTTATGGGTGACGGTACGGTTGAAACTTTTGAAAAAATAAAATCGCAACTTCCGCATAATGTTGAGGTTTTAAAAGTTGGTCACCATGGTGCAAACGGTGTTGTAAGTTCATCTATGATTGACAGTCTTAACAATAAAGTTTCTATAATATCAACAGGTGTAAACAAATATGGCCATCCGACAATGGGAACTCTTGATATTTTACGTAAAACAGATATCTACAGAACTGATAATTACAACGCAATAAAGATAACCTCAAAAGGTCTTAAGTATACTGTTGCAGGATTTAATCCGACAACGAAGAAATTTGTAAACATAAAAGATTATTAAATCTAAATATCTCTATGAGTGAAATGTTTTTTACCTTCTGCGTAATCTTTTACTATATGGCCGTTACCCATGAGTTTGTATTTATATATAGTTAATCCGTCAAGCCCTACCGGACCGCGGGAATGTGTTTTATTTGTTGATATTCCAACCTCAGCTCCAAAGCCGTATCTAAAGCCGTCTGCGAATCTTGTTGAGGCGTTAAAATATACCCCTGCACTGTCTACGTTGTTCATAAATTTTTCAGCATTTTCTCTAGATTCTGTTATTATACAGTCGGTGTGTCCCGAGCCATATGTATTTATATGTTTTATGGCCTCATCAACATCTTTTACAGTTTTAAAAGCAAGTATTTTGTCTCCATATTCAAAATCCCATCTTTCCGGGTTGTTAATCAGTTTAATATCCGATAGCTCTAGGGATGCTAGTAATTCATCTTTTTGAGGAAATTTATCATGTATTAAAAGAGTTTCTATTGAATTGCATGCGCTAGGATATTGAGTTTTAGCATCAATAATAATTCTTTGAGCCATTTCAAGATTGGCGCTTTCGTCAACAAAGGCGTGACAAATCCCGGATGCGTGTCCTAATACTGGAATTTTTGTGTTTTCTTTTATATATTGAACAAGTTTGTTTCCTCCGCGAGGGATTATTAGGTTTATAAATTCATCACATTTTAGCATTTCAGCGATATCCTCGTGGGTGAAAACCTGACTCAAAACATTTTTAGGGAAATTTTTTACGTTATCTAATGCTGAATTTATAAGAGAAAGTATTGTTTTATTTGTATTAACACTTTCTTTGCCGCCCTTCAGTATTACGGCATTTCCTGATTTTATAGCAAGAGAGGAAATTTGAGATATTACATCAGGTCTGGCTTCAAATATTATTCCCAAAACTCCTATTGGACAGGTTATTTTTGTTAAAACCAAATCTTTGTCCAATTCTCTTTTAAAAAGAATTTTATTTATTGGATCAGGCAATTTAGCTACATCACGGATACCTTGTATCATATCCCTCATTTTGTTTTCATCTAATTTTAGACGATTAAATGTTTGTTGTGATAGTTTTCCTGATTCGACAAGAATTCTTGCGTTTTCCAAATCTAATTTATTAGCCTCAAAAATCTCATTTTTATGATCTTCTAAAATATTGGCAATACTAATTAATGCCTGATTTCTTATATCTTCGCTCAAACCTGCAATTTCGAGACTTGCAAGTTTAGCTGACTTTGCAATTTCTAAAAAATTCATATCTTCTCCTTATATGAAATTGATTATATCATAAAATTCTATATTGAAAGTCCGGCCCCCGTTATTACAGGTAAAAATGCCAGTAAAATTATTACTACAACTATTCCCATAATAATTAACATAACGGGTTCAACTGCTTTAGACAAAATATCTATTGTGTTATTGATTAATCTGTCGAAATTTTCTGATATCTGATATAGCATGTGCCCCAATTCCCCAGACTTTTCTCCCGCTGCAATCAAATTTTCGCTGACCGGATCTAGAAGATGACTTGATTTAAATGAATCCGTCAGAGTGTGACCTTTATTAACCATTATAACAGAATTTGCAGCTTGCTTTTTTATAACAACATTTTTTACAGTCGATCCTGCCATCTCCAAACATTTTGAAATCGGAATACCTGCTTCATAGCTAACTTCTAAAACAGCAATAAAATTGGAAAGATTGGCAGCCCTTATAAAATCTGATAACATTGGTACTTTAAGTATATGGTAGTCAAACAAAGCTTTGAACTTAGGGGTCTTCAAAAGAAATATAAATGTAGTTAATAAAATAAAACATATTAAAAGTGTCTTAAGGCTAAAAAATCCAAGAAAAGCCTTTGTAAAAGGCGGAAGTTCTCCACCTATCGAAGAATACATTTCCATAAATTTCGGAATAACAATAAATGTAAATGCTAATATCACTATAAACATAATTATGCACAATATACCGGGATAAGTTAAAGCATTAATAACTTTCCATTTTACATCTTGCTGTTTTTTTAGAATTCTAACAATTCTACCAAATGTTTTATCTATATTACCGGATTTTTCTCCGGCTGCAACAAGCCCTATATAAACGTTATCAAATATATTTTTAAATTTTTCAAACGCTTGCGCCAAAGAATATCCATTCCCAATTGCCTTTTGAATAGAGTTTGCAATATATTTGATCTTTCGATTTGGTGCAGATTGCTTTATTGTCTCTAGAGCTTCCAAAATTGGTATTTGTGAAGTTAAAAGAGATTCTAATTCAGATGTAAATTGTATTTTTTCACTCAAACTCAGTTTTGCAACTATTGAATTTGTGTTGTTATCCGATTCTGTACTTGAGTTTTGAGATATTTCTTTAACCTTTATAGGTAAAAAACCTTGTTTTTTGATCTTATCTCGGACATCACGAGGTGATTCTCCCTCGATTGTTCCGGAGATTTTTTCATTAGATACCTCTTTAATAGCTTCGTAATAAAATATCATGATTCCGCCCAAAATACATTTAAACCCTCCTATAATGTGGAGGGTTTAAATTATTTATTCCTCAACTGTATTTTCTGATGTTTTCGTTGTTTTAACCTTTGTTTTTTTACTTTCGGCTTTTTCGAAGGTTATCTTATCGTTGTCATCCAGAGTAATTCTTATCATATCACCCTTTTCGTATTTTCCTGATAAGATTTCCTCAGCAAGCATATCTTCAATCCTTCTTTGAATAATTCTTCTCAAAGGTCTTGCACCGTATGCCTCAGAATATCCGTCTTTTGCGAGATGATCCTTTACTTCATCGGTAACTTCTACAGAAAGTTCTCTTTCCTCAAGGCGTTTGAATAAATCTTTCAACATTAAATCAACAATTTGTCTAATTTCATCTTGAGTTAAGTGAGCAAAAATGATGGTTTCATCAATACGGTTCAAAAATTCAGGTCTGAAAGCTTTTTTCATTTCTTCAGTGACCGTATCTTTGAGTTTTTCATATCTGCTTTTTGATTCATCTTCAGCAGTTGTAAAACCAACTTTTGAAACATTCTGAATCATGCTTGCACCAACATTTGATGTCATTATAATTACGGTATTTTTGAAATTAACTCGACGCCCTTTGGAATCTGTTAATATACCGTCATCAAGAATCTGCAACATAATATTAAAGACATCAGGGTGAGCCTTTTCAATTTCATCAAAAAGAACGATAGAATAAGGTTTCTTTCTGATTTGTTCTGTAAGGTGTCCGCCATCATCAAACCCGACGTATCCCGGAGGTGAACCAATAAGTTTTGCAGTTGAATGTTTTTCCATAAATTCAGACATATCAACTCTTATCATATTATCTTCGGAACCAAACATAGCCTCTGCCAAAGCCTTTGCCAATTCGGTTTTACCAACACCGGTCGGCCCGCAGAAGATGAAACTCCCGATTGGTCTGTTTGGAGCTTTCAAACCAACTCTTGCACGACGAATTGCCTTAGATATTGCAACAACTGCATCATGCTGTCCGATTACACGAGCATGAAGGGTATCTTCCAACTTTAATAACCTTTCGTTTTCGCCTTCCGTTAGCTTTGTAACAGGAACCCCTGTCATAGTAGAAATAACTTCAGCTACATCCTCAGCAACAACAGTTGGTTTGTTAGCCTCGTGTTCTTCCTTATATTTTAAAGTTACTTCTCTGATTTTATCCTTCATATCAGCTTCTTCGTCTCGAAGTTGAGAAGCTTTTTCGAATTCTTGATTACGGATTGCATCTTCTTTTTCTTTTACAAGATTACGCAATTCTTTGTCAAGTTCTTTGCCTTCAGGACAAAGTGTTGAAACTTTTAATCTAACCTTTGAGCTAGCTTCGTCGATTACGTCGATAGCCTTATCCGGGAGGAATCTATCAGTTATATATTTGCTTGATAGTTTTACCGATGCAACAATGGCATCATCTGAAATATTCAACTGATGATGGTCTTCATACTTTGGTCTTAAACCTTTTAATATTTCAATAGATTCATCAATCGAAGGCTCCTCGATAATTACAGATTGGAAACGTCTTTCGAGAGCCGAATCCTTTTCTACATATTTTCTGTATTCATCTAAAGTTGTAGCCCCTATAACCTGAATTTCTCCGCGAGATAATGCTGGTTTTAAAATGTTCGCTGCATCTATAGCACCTTCTGCGGCACCTGCACCGATTAAGGTATGCATTTCATCAATTACAAGAATAATGTTTCCGGCTTGTCTGATTTCATCCATAATTTTCTTTAGACGTTCCTCAAATTCTCCACGATATTTTGTTCCGGCAACCAAAAGTCCCATGTCAAGCTGGATTACCTTTTTACCCTCTAAAATATCAGGAACTTCATTATTCACAATACGAATTGCAAGTCCTTCTGCAACTGCGGTTTTACCTACACCCGGCTCTCCCAAAAGTACAGGATTGTTTTTTGTTCTTCTTGCAAGGATTTGTATAACTCTGTCAATTTCTTTGTCACGGCCAACAACAGGATCAAGTCTCAATTCTTGAGCTGCCAGAGTTAAATCTCTGCCAAATTCATCCAAGCTTGGTGTTTTAGCTTTTCCGGTTGTAGAAGCTGTAGATGCACTACTTCCTGCTGAAACAGATTGCGGTTTTGATTCCCCCAACATTTTTACAACGTTGCTTCTTACTTTATTTAAATCAACCCCAAGGTTTTCTAAAACCCTTGCGGCAACACCTTCTCCTTCTCTGATAAGCCCAAGCAAAAGATGTTCTGTACCTATATAATTGTGGCCAAGTTGTCTTGCCTCATCCCATGATAATTCCAAAACTCTCTTTGCTCTTGGTGTAAAAGGAATTTCCACTGCAACGAACCCTGAACCGCGGCCAATAATTTTTTCAACTTCAACACGAGCTTCTTTTAGGTTTACCCCCATAGTTTTTAGGGTTTTTGCTGCAACCCCGGTGCCTTCACCAATAAGCCCTAAGAGAATCTGTTCCGTTCCGACAAAATTGTGACCAAGCCTGCGAGCTTCTTCTTGCGCAAGCATTATAACTTTAATTGCTTTTTCAGTAAAACGTTCAAACATTTTATTCAAGCTCCTATAATCATCTTCTTATCTTAATCTATAATACATAAAAATTGCAAAAACATCAAGTAATTTACATGAATGATTTATCAAAATAAAAAAGCCCTCCAAAAGTAACTTCTGGAGGGCTCTGTATTATCTAATAAAAAATTAGAACATCAAACCTGCTTCACGAGCTGCATCAGCAAGAGCTTGGATACGGCCGTGATATAGGAATCCGCCTCTATCAAATACAACGCATTCGATGCCTGCTTTTTTAGCTTTTTGAGCGATAGCTTCACCAACAACTTTTGCAGCTTCAATGTTACCACCGTGAGAAAGTTTTTCTTTCAAATCTTTATCTACAGATGATGCTGAAGCAAGTGTTACGTGATTCACATCGTCAATAAGCTGTGCGTAAATATGTTTTGTACTTCTGTAAACCGCCAATCTCGGGAACTCTGCGGTCCCTGACAATTTTACTCTTAATGTTCTATGTCTTTTTTGAACTTTTGGTTTTCTGATTTCTTGTTTAATCATTTTTTATTTCCTTTCATACCCAAACTTGCTTGATACCACTCAAGAGTTTATGTGGGCTTTTTTACTATTTACTATTTCTTACCAGCTTTACCGGCTTTACGTCTGATGTATTCACCTTCGTATCTGATACCTTTACCTTTGTATACTTCAGGTTCACGTTTTGATCTGATTTCTGCCGCAACGTCACCAACAGTTTGTTTATTTGTTCCTTTTACGGAAATCAATGTGTTTTTGTCAACGGTGATAGTAATTCCTTCCGGCGGAACAACTACTACCGGATGAGAATAACCCAACGCTAAATTGAGGTTTTTACCTTCCATATTAGCACGGTAACCTACACCTTGGATTTCCAAACGTTTTTCGAACCCTTTAGTTACACCTAAAACAGCGTTTGAAATTAATGTTCTGGTCAAACCGTGAAGTGAACGAGCTTGGCGTGAATCATCTATTCTTGATACAACGATGTGACCGTCTTCAAGTTTTAATGAGATTTCAGGTCTTACGTGTACTGATTCTGAACCCAATGGTCCTTTTACTGTAACATCATGTTCTGACACCTTTACTTCAACTCCTTGCGGAATTTCGATAGGCAATTTTCCTATTCTTGACATAATTTTCTCCTTTTTTGGTATTAACTAGTGATTGAGGGATATCAAATATGCTAGTGTACTCCCTCGGAGCTTTTCTACCAATTGTGCTCTGTGGCTAATATAGCGTAAATAAGTTTTATTGTCAAATTTCGAACACTTAAATTGTAACAAGATATTAATTAACACAATGTATTTATATTTTTATTATAAAATAGCGTTGTGTAAAGGAGTTGAATTATAAGTAATGAAAAGTGTATTAGTAACCGGTGCAGGCGGATTTATAGGCTTAAATATCGTTAAGGTTTTTGCAAGCAACGGATGGCAGGTATATGCTTTGGTACATAGAAATATACCGGAGGAACTTTCATCATTTAAAAATGTGTCTATTGTAAAAGGGGATGTTACAAATGAAGAATCAATAATGAGATTAAACTTAGATGTGGATGTGTGTGTGCATGTTGCCGGATTAGCAAGAGATATTGGTAAAGATGAAGATTTTAGGAAAGTTAATTTTGAACCCATAAAATATTTATCAAAAATTCCGAGAGAAAAAATTGTGTATATTTCATCAAGTGATGTTTATGGGATAAAAGATTTCATAAATGCAGATGAGAATACCCCTCTTGCAGAATTTCCTAAAAACCCCTATCCCAGATATAAAATTATGAGCGAAAACTGGCTAAGAGAAAATTGTTCTCGGTATGTTATAATAAGGCCGGCAGCGGTTTGGGGGGAAGGTGATAAAACTTTGGAAAACCGCTTTAGAGAGTTTTTGGAAGTTTCCCCATTTATAATTCATTTTGGCAAGTGGAAGGGACAAAATCGATGGCCGCTTGCAAATGTTAAAAATGTCGCCAAGACTGTTTTGAGTGTAAGTACATTCAATGATTTTGATAATCAATCAATTACAGTTATTGACCCGGAAAAAACAACCATAGATGAATATTACAGGCAAATAGGTAAAAAATATTTTCCCGATAAAAATTTCAGAACAATTACTTTGCCATTCTGGATTGGTAAAGTGTTAGGTTTTATCTCAACTGCAATATCAAATATTCTGGGTCTAACTCATCCCATATTTGATCCTACATTCTATGCTGTGCATCATGTAAGTTCAAATCTTGATTTTTCATCCAAGAAAATGGAAAAAGCCATAGAACTTTTAGAAACCCAAACTACTAAATATTGATTAATTCTTGTTCAACGAGCTCTGAATGCTGAGGACATGTTTTGTAATCAATAACATTGAAATTTTTGAACTTTCCAACAATTCTCGTATTAGCAGAATTTTCAACACTTTCCCTTGCTAATAATGCACCTACAATGGCTTCCATTTCTGACATAGGAAGCATATTATTCGGAAGATCTATATTCCACTCATTTCTTAAAACCTCTTGCAAAAATTTGCAATCCGCAGGGGTTCTTTCAAGATAACATGAATTCAGGTGCATGGTTTGGCGTGTAAGATAAAGTTCAAATCTATCCACAGAAATTCCGCGTTCAATTAGGTTAGAAAAGTATTCTCCCCCTCTTGAGGAATATCTTTGTGTCCAGTTTGCGCGGTTTGGCATTAGTTTATTTGTTGCAACAAGTTGATATGGTTTTGAAAGAACCCTCCATTTACCTTCCAACATCGTTCTGTCCCAAGGGAGAGACACGCAAATTTTTGAATACTGTAATGACGAAAAATTATCAAAAAAGAAAGCAATATCATTCATTTTATATAATTTATCAAGCATGATGAGATTGTTGTTACTATCAAGAATGGCAACCCCTGAATCCATTGAAGAATTTGCCATTAAAGATAAACCTATATAATATTTCATCTTAACCTCTTTTACTCCATTAACTGAGTCATAATCATCGGTTCATCTTCCGTACAAAGAACCGTGTGTTCAAAGTGGGCAGATGGTTTTCCGTCTTTTGTACTCACTGTCCACTCATCAGAAGCAACAACAACTTCATCACCGCCAAGATTGAGCATTGGTTCAATTGCAATTACCATATTCTTTTTTAGCGGTAATTTATCGCCAACCCTATAATTGAAAAGGAATGGATCTTCATGCATTTGATGACCAACACCGTGGCCGCCATATTGACGTACTATGCCATATTTTTCACGGTTTGCAACATCTTCTATTGCTCCGGAAATATCATCAAGAATATTTCCGGCACGCATCTTTGAAATTCCTGCAAATAGAGCTTCCTCTGTTACCTTCATCAATTTAGCAACATCACCTGAAATTTTTCCTACCGGATGAGTCCAGGCGCTATCACCAACCATACCCCCATATGTAGCACCCACGTCAACACTAATTATATCACCTTCTTTTAAAATTATGTTTTCTGAAGGAATTCCATGGACTACTTGTTCATTAATTGATGTGCAAATACAACCCGGAAAACCATTATAACCAAGAAATGTTGGCACTGCACGGTTTTCTCTTATGATTTTTTCTGCTATAGAATCGAGTTCCCTCGTAGAAATACCGGGTTCAATAACTTCCTTCATCTTTTTATGAACAAGAGCTACAATATGGCCGGCATGTCTCATTCTTTTAATTTCGTCTCTTGATTTGTAATTAATCATTTACTGCCCTTAATAACCTTTCCCAAACTTCATCAATTGTTCCGTTTGCATCAATAGTTCTGAGAACTCCTTTGTTTTTGTAATATTCAATTAAAGGTGCAGTTTCCTTGTTATAAGTATCAAATCGGGATTGAGCAACCTCTCTTGTATCGTCTTTTCGCTGTGTGAGTTCTGCCTGACACTTATCACAAATTCCCTCTTGTTTGGGAGCCTTAAATATAAGATTATAAATTTCGCCGCATTTTGGACAAGAACGACGGTTGACAATCCTTTCAACAAGAATATACGTATCAATATCAAAATAAATCGCTCTAAATTCAACAGATTCGTTACCGTCAATCTCAGAATTCATTTGTGTCAGTTTATCAGCCTGTTCAACGCTCCTCGGGTATCCATCCAGAATATAACCGTTTTTGCAATCGTCCTGAGATAACCTATCTTTGATTATTTTTGCGACTAATTCAACCGGGACAAGTTGACCTTTATCTATAAATGATTTTGCAATTCTTCCGTTTTCTGTATCATTTTTAATTTCCGCCCTAAGCAGTGACCCTGTATCAACGTGAGGAAACCCAAAATATTCGGACAATTTTGACGTTTGAGTACCCTTGCCGCAAGCCGGCGGGCCTAAAAATATAAGTTCTTTCTTCATATTATATTCTCCCTTTTCTTTTTATAAGTTTATGATACACCAAGAATCAACTTTCATCAACAAGGTTTATAAAATTATCGTATATCAAATAAATTCTGTTACAAAACGCAACACTTTTAATATTTGAAAGTTCAATAAGTAAGTGGAACACCAAAAGAGAATAAATGAATAAAATGAATAAAAAGAAAGGATAACACTATGTGATATCCTGTTTATTTGGTGAAAATTATATAAATAAAATTTTTATGTATCTATAGTTTGATTAGATCTTATGATATTTTTTGATATTCCGACAAGTAATCCGGAAATAACTCCCGTCGTTACGAAAGGTATTGTAGGTCTTATATGTTTCGTATATTGTTCGTAAGCACCAATCATAGAGACTGCTTCATGCCTTGCGTAACTATTAACTCTTTCAATAAGTTGTTTAAATTCTTTAGCTGTTTCTGAATTTATACCCAGCTCTTTTAATTTCTCTCTTACACTTATTATATTGATTTTTTTAGAATTACTGTCATCTATCATTTTTATAAATTCATCTTGGGCGACAGTTCTTGATTTTAAAGCCTTTAGTTCATCAATGTATTCTGTCTTGAGTCTTTTCGATTGATTATTTATGACCTTGATACTTTCTTGGAATACTTTATCATTCATTTCTTGAGGAGTTAACGGGACAACATATTTTGATGCATAGCCAATGCCGGCACCTATTGCTGTAGTCTTTAAAACTGTAGCAAAGTTGCTGTGGTCATTATTAGATTGTACAGGTCTAACTGTCATAGTTATATCCTTTAACTAATCTTATTAATACACAAGATTGCATAAACTTCACTCAGGAAAAGCCCTGACTCGAGAAATCATACCATTGGATTTACACTTAAATATTTCGCACTTCGCGTACAAAACTGAGTAATTAATATCCGAATGATAGGCTATCACAGACTTATTTTTTTGTCAAGCCTTTTATAATATTTAATGCCAACATTACCAATACGATTACAAAAATTGCGACAAAATAAGTTCTGAAAGTTTCCGCGTCGACCAACAATGACGCCAACCCGCCGGCAATAATAGCAACTGTTGATAATATGAAAACAGTTTTTTTCTGCGAAAATCCTGCATGCAAAAGTTTATGATGAATATGCTCCGCATCAGCAACGAATGGTGAGGTGCCATTTGCAATGCGACGAAGGCTTGAATATGTGATATCCATAATAGGAACAGCAAGCACAACAAAAGGTAACAGAATTGCCAGAGTAGCAGTTTTCATCACCCCCGTTATAGATATTGTTGCGAGCAAAAAACCCGAAAATAGTGCTCCGCTATCCCCCATAAATATTCTCGCAGGATTAAAATTGTATGTTAAAAAAGCAAGCATTGAACCTGCTAATATGAAACCGATTAATGCACTAATCGGGTTTGGAGGAGTCATTGCCACAGCTATTATAGCAATTGTAATAGCGTTGATTGTTATGACCGAACCCGCCAGTCCGTCTACCCCATCTATAAAATTTATTGCATTACTTATTCCAACTATCCATAACAATGTTATCGGATAGGACCATAAACCAAGATCCAATCCGCCAAAGAAAGGTACTGAATCTATTCTAACTCCTAACAAATACACCAATGTTGCAATCGCAATCTGTATGAATAACTTGAATTTTGCAGGTAAATTATATATGTCATCAATTAACCCAAGAAGAAACATTAAAGAACTTCCTAAAAGAATCCCTGATAACAAACTTCCATATGGATAATAACTCATTACAACAAGAGATAAAAAAGCAAGCATTGCGCTTGTCCATATTGCAACGCCCCCGATTCTTGAAATTGGTTTCGTATGGATTTTCCTTGCATTAGGCTTGTCGACCAAACCCTCTTTTTTAGAAAAAGCAATTACAAAAGGAACAAGGCATACTCCTATTAAATATGCAATAATCGCGCCAATTATGTGTGCATGTTGTAATGATAGTGATTTAATAAAAATTTTTCTTACCTCTATTACTTGTATTATCTTACAATCGGATATTTTTTGCAAAGCTTCATAGAACGTTCTTTTAAATTTTGTAAACCTAACTCATTATCTGATGAGTATATTGCAGATGCTATTATTTTTGCAACTTCGACCATATCATCTTCTTTGAATCCTCTTGTTGTAACTGCCGGTGTGCCAAGCCTAATTCCTGAAGTTATAAACGGACTTTGCGGATCATTTGGTACAGTATTTTTATTTGCTGTGATACCTACACGCTCTAAAACATTTGCCATATCTTTACCGGTTTTACCGGTTTTTCTTAAATCAAGTGTCATAAGATGATTTTCTGTCATTCCACCGACAATGTCCATTCCCTCATCCATAAGCCCTTGGGCTAATGCCTTGGCATTTTTGATAATTTGAGATGCATATTCTTTGAATTCCGGTTTTGAAGCTTCTAGTAAAGCTACAGCTTTGCCTGCAATTATGTGTTCTAACGGACCGCCTTGCATACCCGGAAATACTGCTTTGTCAATATTATTCGCCCATTCTTCTTTGCACATAATTATCCCTCCGCGAGGGCCTCTTAAAGACTTGTGGGTAGTAGTTGTCACAAAATCACAGTATGGTGCAGGCGATGGGTGAAGCCCAGCCGCAACAAGTCCGGCAATATGTGCAATATCCGCAAGAAGTAGTGCGCCAACTTCATCAGCAATATCTCTAAATTTTTTGAAATCTATAATCTTTGAATAATTGCTTGCACCGCATATTATAAGTTTTGGTTTATGCTCAATTGCCATTTTACGAACATTTTCGTAATCAATATTTCCGAATTCATCTATTCCGTAACTTTTTACATTAAAATATAATCCGGAAAAATTTACCGGAGAGCCGTGTGACAGGTGACCTCCATTTGACAGGTCCATACCTAAAACCTTATCACCCGGTTTCAGACAAGCCATAAATACCGCCATATTTGCCTGTGCGCCGCTATGTGGTTGGACATTGGCATGGTCCATCTTGAAAAGTTCGCATGCCCTTTTTTGGGCCAATTCTTCTATAACATCAATATGCTCACATCCGTTATAAAATCTCTTATGAGGTTTTCCTTCCGCATATTTATTGGTTAATACACTGCCGCATGCTTCCATTACGGCAGAAGATGTTATATTTTCACTCGCAATTAATTCTATTGTATTTTGTTGCCTTTCGTATTCAAGCTCTATTTGTTGGGCAACTTCTCTGTCAACTTTTTTTAAATTTTCTATATTCATCCATATCCCCTTTTAAAATTTTTAACAAATACCTTCCCTTAGCCTGATAACCGCACATCCCCATGTCATTCCGGCCCCAAATCCACATATAACAGCAGTTGAATTTAACTTTATTTTACCCTGTTCAACGCCTTCCACAAGTGCAATTGGAATGGATGCGGCAGAAGTATTTCCGTAAAATTGTATATTAGAAATTACTTTCTCGTCAGGATACTGCAATCGTTTTTGTAACGCCTCTATAATTCTTTGATTTGCTTGGTGTGGAATCAGATAATCTATTTCATCACTCGTAAGCCCGGACATTTCTATTGCCCTATCAATGTATTTTGGAACTGTAGTAACTGCAAATTTATAAACTTCCTTGCCTGACATTCTGATTTTGCATTCTCCAACGTACTCATTTTGTTTTACCAACGGACAATTTTGACCGGGTAATTCTGTTGAAATATAATTTCCGATTGATCCGTCAGCATTAATTTCTATTGATAAAATATCATCAATTCCATCATCACTTGCGGTAACAACCATTGCTCCGGCACCATCACCAAACAAGATGGAAGTTCCTCTGTCTGTCCAATCCGAAATTTTTGAATTGTTATCTGAAGCTACAATCAATATATTTTTATAAGTCCCTGTCCCTATAAAACCTCTTGCAACCTGTAATGCATAGATTAAACCTGTGCATGCCGCGGTTAAATCAAATGCCGGTGTGCCTTTTGGAATGCCCAGCAATGTTTGCATATTACATGCCAAACCGGGATACAGCTTTGGTGGAGCAGAAGATGCGCCTATAATACAATCTATGTCGTTAACGTCAATTTTAGAGTGTTTAATAGCATCTAATGCGGCCTTGTAACCTATATCAATAGCAGTTTCATTGCCGGATACGACCCTACGCTCTTTTATTCCAGTTCTTGTATAAATCCACTCATCTGAAGTTTCATATAACTTTGTTAAATCTTCATTTGTTATTATACTTTCCGGTACACAGTATCCAACTCCGGCTATTTTTAAAGGTATTGTCATCAATTATTCCTCATAGTATTGTGCAATTTTTTCGTTTACACCTGTTTCTACCGCATTTTTTGCAACCCTAACTGCATTTTTTATTGCATAAGCTCGACTTCTTCCATGAGAAATTACTGTAATCCCTTTAACACCTAAAAGTAAAGCTCCGCCAAATTCTTCATAATTAATCTTTTTATTTATTCTTTTCATAAAAGGCTTTGCTATCATGCCAATTACTTTGCCTATCAAATCGCTTTTAAACTCACGTTTTAATAGTTCAAATAACATCCTTGAAGTTCCTTCGGTAATTTTTAATGCAACATTACCAACAAAACCATCGCATACAACAACATCGCAAAGATTTAAAAATATTTCCTTACCTTCAATATTTCCTACAAAATTCAATTTATCCTGATTTTCAAGCATTTTATATGTTGTTTGCGCCAATTCATTACCTTTACCGGCTTCTTCACCAATATTTAGGACACCAACCCTTGGATTTTCGATGCCCAAAACATTTTTAGAAAACGTAGAACCCATAATTGCAAACTGGTGTAACATTTCAGGTGAACAGTTACTATTGGCGCCTGCATCTATCAATACAATAGGATCCTTCATCGTAGGTAATGTAACAGCAATTGCAGGTCTGTCAATTCCGGGAATTCTTCCAAGGCCAAACAAACTTGAAGCCATAGCAGCTCCGGTTGAACCGGCAGCAACAACAGCATCTGAACTTCCTTGGGCTACAGCATCAACTGCCAATACGATAGAAGATTTCTTTTTTCTTCTGATAGCTTGCCCGGGAGCTTCACCCATTTCAATAACTTCTGCCGCATGAGTAATTTTTATATCCAATTTACTTGTGTCAATTTTAATTCTGCGTAACCTTTTACTACCTGTTCCGCAGTCACTCAAAAAGCCCTCTGTAGAGATTCTTTCAAGTTCTTGCTCTATTTTGTCCTGCTTCCCTACGAGTTCTATAGCGACACCATACTCCTGTGCAGCCCAAACTGCACCTGCTACTATTTCTTGCGGAGCGTGATCTCCGCCCATTGCATCTACTGCTATCCTTGTCATCACATGCCCTCTCAATAATACATGTTAAAAGGCTTTTATAAAGCCTTTTAACAAAGTATTAAATAGTTCTATTCTTCTGTTTTTTCTTCTTCTTTTACTTCATCTGCAGGTTCTTCGGCATTCTTAGAAGCTTTTTTTGAAGATTTTGTATTTTCTTCGGTTTCAGCCTTCTTTGAAGAAGTTTTTTTAGCCGGTTTTTCTTCTTTTACTTCATCAGCTTTTTTTTCGACTTTTACTTCAGCCGCATCTTTCAAACTTACCGGTTTTCCTTTATAATAACCACATTCAGTACAAACTGTGTGTGCCAAAGTTGTTGCACCACAATTTGAGCATTTTGTTAATGTAGGTTTTGTAGCTTTCCAATTAGCACGTCTTTTTCCTTGTGCCGAATGTCCTGTTCTTTTCTTAGGTACTGCCATTTTTCTTTCCTTTATCTTATTGTTACTACGGTCTATATATCTAAAATCACAAGTTCCACTTGGCGTTTAGAGAACATTTACGCCGCTCTTGTGACTTTGCAAAGCTTAAATTTTTCTGTAAAAATTTATCTTGCATGTTAATTTATAACACAAACTATAATAAATAGTAAATAATTCATTAAAGATTGCAACAATTTTTATTATTTTACAATATTTCTACATATACTGTTCTTCTTGGATCGCAACCGCAGCAATTTGGTTGGATACAAAAGAAACTTTTTTAAGCGGTCCTGCAGTTTCTTTTTCGATAATTACAGGAGTTGTATTTTTCATAGCCTGAGTCAATTCTTCATACAGGCTTTGATAATCCTCAACGTACATAACCAAGGGTGCTGTAGATCCTTTTATGAAAATTAAAGTTGAGTATCTTGTTTTAACGTTTTGCGGATTAAATTGTTGTGCCATTTTCCCTCCATTCATAGTTATTTTGAAATATTACTACAAACAAAACAGTTTGTAAAATACTAATTATTGCTAAATAAAATTTGAAAAAATTTGACTTTTATAATAAATACTGCAAACTGTTGGTGATGTCTCTTTTACTGATAACCGCTTTGTTTACTCCTACAAGGCGGCTTTACTTTTTATCGGAAATTATTTTCTTGAATAATTCAAATTTTTCAATTTGTTTGATTGTCAAATCAAACATATCTGTATCTTTGTCGTAAAAATGTTTGTACCATTCAACAGTTTCTGCAATTGCTTCATTTGCGGAGTATGTAGGGGTCCATCCAAGAGTTGATCTGGTTTTATCTATATTTAACATTAGTAAGCCTGCTTCGTGTAATGAACTTTTTTCTCCGACAATAACGTTACCTTTGCCGTAATATTCGCAAACCATGCCTGCAACCTTTTCGACCGTGAGGGCGCTATCTTCATTTGGTCCAAAATTAAATCCTTGCGCAAATTTTTTACCTTCATTATATAATTTTTCACCTAACAGAAGATATCCCGAAAGTGGTTCTAAAACATGCTGCCAAGGTCTTATTGCAATAGGATTCCTTATCTCTATGTCTATTCCTTTGTTAATTGCGCGGATGCAATCAGGGATTAATCTGTCTTGAGCCCAATCACCGCCACCTATAACATTGCCTGCACGAGCGCAACCTAAAGCAAAGTCGTTATTGCTTGTCAAAAACGATCTTCTGTAAGATGACGAGAGAATTTCAACGCAACCTTTTGATGAAGAATACATATCATACCCGCCCATTGGGTCGTCTTCTTTGTATCCGTGTTCAACTTCTTTGTTCTCATAGCATTTATCTGAAGTTATATTTACAAAAGCTTTAGCTGAAGTGTACTTTCTTGCAGCTTCCAGTACATTCAAAGTTCCTATAACATTTGTTTTGTAGGTTAACACCGGTTCACGATATGATAGCCTTACAAGGGGCTGCGCGGCAAGATGAAAAATTATATCGGGTTGAAATTCTTTCATCGTTTCTTCAAGTTTTTGAACATCGAGAATATTCCCAAATACATTTTTACAGTGGCCGTATATTCTTAATTCTTCGAACATTGAAGGTAAAGTATTCGGCTCCAGAGAATAACCTAAAACATCAGCTCCTAATTTTTTTAGCCATAAGGTAAGCCAACTGCCTTTAAAACCTGTATGCCCTGTTAAAAAAACTTTTTTCCCTTTATAAAAATCTTTAAACATCGTAGTCTCCGTTAATATACTAAATTGTCGGCCTATTTAATTTTAATACAGCTCTGAACCATGCTCTTTGCATTTTTGTCTGATTTTTTATCATGTATCTTCTATAAATGTATAATAGTATCTCTTTTGTAAGTTGTAATATTTGCCTGCAAGTGACTCCTTCAAAGTTATACTTTTTTATTTTTCCATTGTAATTTAAACATTGAGTTTTTTTGATAAACTTATCGAAATCTTTTTCGAAAGATTCTATCATATTAGAATAATTCGAATGCCAATCATATATTCCGTCAGGTTGAATAATTTTTACTTTGCACCCGCATGCATAAGCTTCATCAAGTATGAGTGAATTATCATCATATGAATATAGGGTCTTTGTTTTCCTTAATAAATCTCCAAGCTCCTTCCTGCTTGATGGATAATCCATATTTATTTCTATCATATTCTCAGAGTTTTCTAATTCGCGGAACTTGCCCCTTTTGTGAACAAAATAGCAATCAACAGACTTTGTAACATTATCATCCTTATAAAATATAGATGAATCCAAACTCGGTATTGTTAATTTATCCGCCCCCGGATAATATTCGTCTAAATATGTAACTTTATATTCGTAATCATCATATTCTTCATCGCCGCCATTTACTCCGGGATAATACAAAATGTACCTTACAACATTCTGAAATCCAAGCGGATTTTTTTTTATAATTTCAGGATAAATTACAATGTCATTTTTTCGCATAGACCGAGAAATATCATATATGCAATTAAACTCATTGTTCAAATTGTCATTCTCTGTGAACAAATAAACAGGGTAGCCGGCATTTTTTATTAATCCGGCTAATTTTAACAACACCCTTATTCCGTTTGATTTTGAATATTTTTGTATGACAATAATGTAACTTTTCAAATCATCCTCAATAATTTCACTTGAGCCAAATTGCCCAAGGTGCAATGTCTTGCTGCCACATGGCAGTTAAATCGTTTTTGTCTTTTAATGTATCCATAGGCCGCCAAAAACCTGAATGCTTGTATGCATTTAACTGATTGTCTTTAGCCAGATTTTCTAATGGTGCACATTCAAAAATTGTAGAATCACCGTCTTCAATGTAGTCAAAAACCTTTGGTTCACAAACGAAGAACCCTCCATTTATCCAGCTTTCTTCACCTTTAGGCTTTTCCATAAACGACGTTATCATATTGTTGTCTTTTATTACCAAAGCGCCAAACCTGCCCTGCAATTGTACTGCCGTCATAGTAACCAATTTGCCAGAATTTTTGTGACAATTTATAAGTTCATCAATGTTAACATCAGATACCCCGTCTCCGTATGTGAGTAAAAATGGTTCATTACCGATATAATTTTGCGCCCTTTTTATACGACCTCCGGTCATAGTATCCTGTCCTGTGTATAGTATCGTAACTTTCCAAGGTTCGGTTTGCATTCTGTGAATTTCTACAGAATTGTTCACCATATCTACGGTTATATCAGAATATTGTTGGTAATAGTGAACAAAATAGTCCTTTATCACATGAGATTTGTATCCGGTAAGAATAACAAAATCGTTGAACCCATAATGAGAATATATTTTCATTATATGCCATAAAATAGGCTTGCCACCAATTTCCACCATAGGTTTTGGCACCAGCTTTGTTTCTTCTGATAGTCGCGTTCCCAGACCGCCTGCTAAAATTACAACCTTCATGTTTATGTATCCTTAAATAACCTTTTCTGCTATATTATCACAAAATAAAGATATAGGTAAGCCGTGAAATGATGGATATTTAGTTTGTAATGTTTCTTAACATTAAGTTTGCATTTTTTAAAATTTAGGTTATAATAAACACGATCCGCACTCAAAATTAGGGGCGGGGGTTGTTTAAAGAGTTTATAACAGTAAAGTGAGAAAGGGTAGGAACATGACATCAAGAAGAACTCCAAGATATCTTGATATCAATAGCGTAAGAGCCAGGTTATCAAAAGCTGCAGGGTCTATGATGGCTATTAAGAGAATGATTGAAGACGGCAGAGATACAGAGGATATCTTGATTCAAATGTCTTCTGCAAGAGTTGCTGTTGAAAAAATCATGGAAGTTTATATAAAAATGAAGCTCTTGGAGGGGTTAGACAGGGTTGTTGACAAAGATTCAGCAAAGAACAGAGCTGATTTTAGAGCTATGGTTGATAGAGTAAAAGTGTAGTTTTGTATCCTTATTTTTTTAATGTTGACTTCTTTTTTGTAATGACTAAAATATAGTTAGAGGATATAGGGAGCAGTCATGAATTTAGTCGAAAAATTAAAAGGATATGAAAATCAATATATGTTTATAAAATGGGCTACCGGAGGAGAATACGGTAAGCTCATTTATGTTGGAAGTGATTTTATAGAATTTAATATAATAAACGTAGACACAATGGAGTATTCGGAAACGGTATTTATACAGGCATCTTTAATTCTTGAGGTTGCCATTGGCGGTGCGGATGTACAGAGAATTCTGGCTGAAGTTTCTTCAAAAATGTCTCTTGATTAGTTATGTTGCAAGAATACTTTAATCGATATATAATAGACACATGGTTAATAAAGTAAATACAGCAACAGTCATAGGCTTAAATCCTTACATCGTTGAGGTTGAGGTTGATACCGTAAGGTCTATACCTAATATATCTATTGTGGGACTTCCTGATACGGCCATTAACGAAGCAAGAGACAGGGTTCGATCTGCAATCAGGAATTCAGGCTTCACTTTTCCTGACGGAAAGGTTGTTGTAAACCTCGCACCGGCAGATTTGAAAAAAGAAGGTTCACACTTTGATTTACCAATTTCTATTGGTATTCTGGTTGAAGAAGATGTAATATCAAGTGAAGCCATTAAAGATTACGCATTTATAGGTGAACTGTCTCTTGATGGATCTTTAAGACCTGTAGCCGGAGTTTTACCGTTAGTTTTGGGTTTAAAAGATTTTGGAATAAATAATGTTATCGTTCCACAAGAGAATGTACAAGAGGCAGCACTTGCTCAAGGGATAACCGTTTTTGGTGCAAAAAGTCTTTGTGATGTTGTTTCACATTTTGTTGAAAGCCCTCTGGAACCTACGGCTATAGATGTTGAGAAATATTTAAAAAACAGCATAGAACAAGAATATACGTATGACTTTAAGGATGTGAAGGGACAGCAAAAAGCAAAAAAAGCCTTAGAGATAGCTGCGGCTGGTAATCACAATTTATTAATGACAGGATCACCGGGGTCCGGGAAAACTCTTATGGCAAAATGTTTTCCCTCAATACTTCCTCCATTAACTATTCAGGAGGCCTTAGAACTTACTAAGATATATAGTATATCCGGACTTTTATCTTCTAAAGAACCGTTGATGACCAGGCGCCCATTTCGTGCAGTTCACCATACAGCCTCTCCAAATGGTATAATAGGCGGCGGGACTGTTCCTAAACCGGGAGAAATAACTTTGGCACATCGCGGGGTTCTTTTTCTTGATGAAATGGCGGAATTTCCACGTGCAGTTCTTGAAGTTTTAAGGCAACCCCTTGAAGATTCAGAGATTGTTATTTCGCGCGCCAAACATTCAATCAAATATCCGGCAAAGTTTTTGCTGCTTGGTGCAATGAATCCTTGTCCTTGCGGGTTTCTTGGAGATAAGGAAAAACAATGTACTTGTTCAGAATTTCAAGTGAATAGATATCTTTCTAGATTGTCAGGACCTCTTTTAGACAGAATTGATTTACAGATAGAAGTTCCGAGGTTGAGCTCGGATGAACTTTTAAATTATAAAGTGACAGAAGAATCTTCTGAACAAATTAGATCTCGAGTTGTAAAAGCAAGGAATATTCAATATAATCGTTATAAAAATGAAGGCATTTTGACCAATTCCGAGTTAACACCGAAATTAATCAAAAAGTATTGTAAAATTGATGATGAGACAAATAAAATATTTAAAGTTGCGATTGTAAAATATCAATTATCCGGTCGGAGATACGACAGGGTTTTAAAACTTGCAAGGACAATTGCTGATTTAGATAACAGTCAAAATATTGAACAAAAACATCTCATGCAGGCACTTCAATACAAGATGATAGATTTTGACAAGCTTAAACAATAGCATAATTTATGTTTAAATTCTCATTTAATAAACAAACCTATTGTTTTTTGCATTTTAGCAGGTATAATATTGGCGTTAACGTACATATTATAAGGAGAAAATTATGTCAAGAAAACCTATTATTGCGGGAAACTGGAAAATGAACCTTTTAAAAAATGAGGCTAAGTCTGTTTTTGAGGGAGTGAAAAGTTTTTGTGAAAATTACACAGCACAAGAACTGCCTACCGTTATCATTGCCCCAGTATTTACTTCACTTTCAGAAGTTTCAACAGTAGCATGCGATTGCGGATGCGGCGGAAATAAAATTTCAATATCCGGACAAAATTGTCACTGGGAATCTTCAGGTGCTTATACAGGTGAAATTTCCGTTGAAATGTTAAAAGATGCAGGTTGTTCATATTGTATTATTGGCCACAGCGAAAGAAGACAATATTTTTCAGAAACTGATGAGATGATTAATAAAAAAGCAAAAGCTATTCTTGCAGGCGGGTTGATACCTATCATATGTTGTGGTGAAACACTTGAGCAAAGAGAATCCGGTGTCACAGATTCTCACATTTCATCTCAGATTAAGGCTGCGCTTTCAGGTATTTCCTCTGAAGATATTTCAAAATCTGTTATTGCATACGAACCTATCTGGGCCATAGGTACCGGTAAAACTTGTGATTCTGCAGAGGCTAATAGGGTTATTAAAATGATCAGAAGTGTAGTAAGTGAAGTTGCAGGAGCTGATGCTGCTGATTCTATCAGAATCCTTTACGGCGGTTCAGTAAAACCTTCAACTATTGCAGAACAAATGTCTCAATCTGATATTGACGGGGCACTTGTTGGCGGAGCATCTCTTAAGGCCGATAGTTTCAATGAAATTATTGCAAACACAATGAAAGTTGCTGTAAGCGCTTAAAAGCAGATATAAGCCAGTTTAAAAAGGTCCTCGAAATTAAAACTTCGAGGACCTTTTCTTTCAATAATATCTATATGAATTGTTCGACAATTTGAACTAAAAAACCTGAAACAATACTTACGACAAGCAATATTTTTACAATTAAGATTGTATCTTCTTTGTTTTCTGTGTGTTTACAAAGTATTATTATTCCCAAACCTCCGTTTGACAATAAACCCGCAAGTGCAGCTCCGAAAGATATTGAACCTTTTATTAATAGCATTGTTAGAGCTATGGATACTGCACAATTTGGTATTAAGCCAAAAAATGCGGTAAAAAGAGGCATTATGACTTGAAAACTTTTTACAATATTTTCCAGTTCAATATTTGAACTGATTAATTCAATTAACCCATTTAAAGCTAGTGTTATCAGTAAGATAAAACTAAAAATATTAACAGTATGCTTCAAAGGGTGCAGTAACAAGTCTCGTTTTCTTCTGCCGATTACCTCATGATGACAACATCCGTCAATGTCTTCAACATCTTCTTTTTTTAGAATATACTTTTTATCTTTCAAAATAAAATCAACTAAATATCCTACCGTAATAGCAATTATTAATTTTAATATTATTAGAGGAATAAGGTACCCTATACTTTTTGGTGTGGCCAGAAGTATTGGGATAGCTTCATCTGATGTCGCGAGATAAATTGCAATCAATGAGCCTTTAGTAATATATTTTTCTACATATAAAGTACTTGCAATAACTGAAAATCCGCATTGAGGAAAAATTGCCGCAACACTACCAAATAAAGGGGCGTTTTTTTCAGAACGCTTCATAATTAAATTTATTTTATCTGCAAAGAAATATTCAATAACTTCAATTATTATGAAAATGAGAAATATCAACGGTAATATGTGTAAGCTGTCAATAATTGCATCAGATATCCAATCACTAAGATTCAAATTTTCAATGAAAACATCCGCAAATGAAAATATGTTATTATTTAATTCAACTATAGATTTTAAAAAATTAACTATCATACGATTATTTTAACCAAAAGTTGTATTTGTTGCAAAAAAGTATTATAATTTAATAATGATACTTCAAGGTTCATTTTCAGAATCGATATTGATGAATAATGAAATTCGACCCTATCCTGTTTCACCCCGTGAAACAGCGGGTATTACGGACATGTCAAAGGCTCATTTCAGATATGCTTTGCAAGAATCTGATTATCCAAATCTTATAATAGATGAACCCATATACGACGGACTCGGAGATGTTATTCAACCCGGATACTATCAACTTGCACTGTCAGATGAAAGAAATTTTTTAATCCTAATTCAATCCCAAAAAGCTGTTGCCATTATCCCCGTATTTAAACTGGAAGATGACGGAGGTGCAGATGCTCGTGAGAAGTTGAATCAACAAAAAAACAAAAGATATCTGAAAAGACAAAAAAAAGAAATTCAAAAAACAAACGAAGCCAGATCCAAAAAAGGCATGCCTCCTATCTCTGATAATATACATATGGAAGCAAAAATCGAATACATTAACGATGGTCAATATTATCTTATTATGTACGAACGTGAAAATATAAGAGCTTGGGGAGCAATTAAAGGTTAATAAATCTTGTAGATGAACTTATTTGGTTAAATGGGTAATATATTAAAATTTGTAGAAATTATTACACAAAAATTTTTTTGGCATATAATATTTTTATGAAAAATTGGGTGAGAGCGGGAATATTACTTTGTTTGTTTTTATCTGTAGAAACCATATGTTTTGCGGATAATCCTTATTTAAAATTTCACATCCCTAAAAAAACACTTGAAATTGCAAACGATACACCAAATGTTAAACCCACTGCTGTAGAACCGACTTCCCCAGTAGTAAGAGTAGGAATTGGTACGGAAGGTTTTAAGTCATATACAAGAACATCAGTAAGCATATATGGAACATCTGAAATTATACTTTGTGATAACGACACTGCTGTAAAAACCTTTCCGGCCGGTGTTAATGTGAATATAAAACTCAATTCTCAAGGAAGTTTTGACATTACAACGGATAATGGTGAAAAAATTGCATCTGTTAATGGGGTAGTAAGATTCGTATGCCCTCAAGGTTTGTTAGGGGTTAGATGGCTAAAAAGAGCCGGAGTTAACGCATTATACCATGGAGCTTTAGAGATAGTAAAGGCTAATAAAACTTCATTTAATCTTGTAAATATAATCGAAGTGGAGCAATATCTGAGAGGAGTTGTTCCTAATGAAATGCCTGTGAGTTTTGGCTTGGAAGCACTGAAGGCGCAAAGCGTTGCTGCCAGAAATTATGTTTTATCACCGAGAACAAAAGCTTCGCCAAACTATGATGTTGTCGATTCTGTCGCAAGTCAGGTTTACTATGGGGCGGGTACGGAAAAAAAACTTTCTGATACCGCAGTAAAAGAAACTGAAGGAATAGTAGCTATTTACGATTGGGACTTGATACTTGCACAATACAGTTCAACAGCAGGCGGGTATACAGAAAGCTACTCCAACAGTTTTTCCGATCCATATTCAAAAGCTTTTCCTTCAAAAGAAAAACCCTATCTTATAGCGAGACCTGATATAATAGGGCAAGAGCCTTTGAATACAGACGAAGCCGCCTTAACTTACTATAAATCAAAACCGGATTCTTATGATATACGTTCACCGTATTTTCGATGGGAAAGGGAATGGTCATCAGATGAATTAAAAAATATTCTCGAATCTAATCTACCTGCACAGTCTGCAACAGGTTTTGTGAAACCTGCTTTCAATAAAGGTGATAAATTGGGTACATTGCAAGATATAAGAGTTCACCGTCGCGGAAACTCCGGCAAGATTGTTGAATTGGAGATTTATACAGATAAAGGTAACTATAAAGTTTACAAAGAACTTGTTATAAGGAGACTTTTTACAAAATCCGGTAAAGCTATGCCAAGTGCGAATATGGCATTTGAATTAACAAAGGATGCTGACGGAAACCTTTCTGATATAAAAGTCTATGGAGGAGGTTATGGTCATGGTGTTGGAATGAGCCAGTTCGGTGCGGGTTTTATGGGAAAAGAATTAAATATTCCGTATTATAAAATTCTACAACACTACTATTCAGGAATAACCCTGGGAACGAAACCTTTTACAATAGTTTCGGAAACGGGAAAAAACTCTTACACTCAGAGATTTTTTAACACAAACAATTATGCAAAAATTAAATTGGATAATAAGAATGGAATTTCAGAACTGTTTGTATACATAAACGGTTATGGTAAAACTGTTACTTTGCCATTGAGTATTCTTGGAGATAAGAGATTTGTAGAAATTGATATTTCAAAAGATTTAAAAGATGGAGAAAATGAAATAACATTTGTGTTACAAGAAAATGATTTTAATAAAAAAAGCTTGAAGGGATATGTTGAATTGGTAGAAAAAGATGACAACGATGGATTGTGGTAATGACGAAAAGACAACGAGTCTGTTAAAAGCAGCATGGCTGATTGCTGTAATTACAATATTCAGTAAATTTATTGGTTTTATAAGAGATATTGTAATTGCAGCAGTATACGGTGCCTCTACAGTTTCGGATTCATATTTTTACGCATATCAGATACCTTCTCTGGCACTATTACTTTTAGGTGGTGTTGGAGGACCTTTTCATAGTGCAACGGTTGCAGTATTTTCAAAGCTTATTCCAAATCTAAAGGATAAGCCTACAGAAGAAATCAATAAATTATATTCAACATTTATGACTGCAACTGTTATATTTTTCGTAATTCTTGGGGTAATATTTTTTGTATTTTCGCATCCGATTATGAATCTTATAATTTCTGAAGGTTCAACACAGATGGTAAACCTTGCATCAATGCATTTAAAAATAATGACTCCAATATTTGTGATTGGCGGAATTTGCGGAATATATTACGGTATTCTTGTAACTTACAAAGAATTCATGTTGCCGAATCTTTCACCGATTGTCATGAGCCTTGTAATCATAACAATGATTAGTCTTGTACATGATGATAAGACGGGAATTATACTTGCCATTGCAACAACCGTTGGTGCTATATGTCAGCTCGCGCTACAGTATCCAAGAATAAAAAATTTGGGTTTTAAAGTTGTACCGAATTTAGATATCAATAATCCTAATTTTAGAAATATATGTGAATTGCTATTTCCTGCGGTATTATCGTCAACAGTAGGGCAAATTCATATTTATGTTGACATGTTTTTCACCTCCTCGCTAAGAGAAGGGGCTTGGACTGCGATAGGGTATGCAAACAGAATTTTTCAATTTCCTGTAGGAATTCTTGTTGTGGCATTTCTTGTGCCGCTATTTCCTATATTTTCCAGATTAGTTGCAGATAAAGATATGGATGGTATCAGAAACTATTTTAATAAGGGTGTTTCTATACTTTTCTTCGGCGCTATCCCAATAATTATTGGGATTTTGTTACTGGGGTATGACGGAGTGTCTTTGATATTTGAACACGGTGCTTTCGATTCTAAAGCAACCATGATGGTAACTGAAGCTTTGTGGTGTCTCTCTGTATCAATAATTCCTTATGTGTTTCGGGATAGTATAACCAGAGTTTATTATTCATTTAACGATTCCAAAACTCCGTTTATTGTAGCTTTCTCATCAGTCGTTTTGAAAGTTTTGTTAAATTTC
Organism: uncultured bacterium; assembly: GCA_902796925.1. Taxonomy (GTDB): domain Bacteria; phylum Cyanobacteriota; class Vampirovibrionia; order Gastranaerophilales; family Gastranaerophilaceae; genus RUG14219. Next base: position 34,303 of record CADBQW010000005.1, read on the forward strand.
TTATTTATTACAAAATTTGGTATGGGAATTGGTGGAATTACTCTTTCTACATCTTTTGTAACACTGTTTAACGCTATTGTTTTGGGATATTTTATAAAATCAAAGATAAAGCTTGATTACAGGGAATTATTTAAAAATTTAGGAAAAATGCTTTTGGCAGGTGGAATAACATTTACAATATGTCTCGTTTTATGTTGGGGATTTAGTTTTATATATTTACCAAAAGATATTTTTGCATTGCTTAAAATATTTTTTGTAGGCATTATTTGCGTGACAGTTTATGTATGGCTAAACCTCAAATTCAAGATGAAATATGCGGAAGAATTGTTATTAAGGCTTGTAAATAAAATCAAAATAAAATTAGGAAGATAATGTCAATGCAGAGACTACCCGAGTACCTAAGGCGACCCATTATAGATACAGATAAAACAAAAAAGGTCAGAAAAATTTTAAAAACGAGATGTCTGAATACAGTTTGTGAAAATGCTCGTTGCCCTAATAAAAACGAATGTTATCAAGATAACACAGCTACATTCCTTATTATGGGTGATGTTTGCACCAGAAATTGCCGATATTGCAATATATCTTGTGAAAAACCTAAACCCTTGGATAATTCTGAACCGCTCCGTATTGCTCAAGCAATAAGAGATTTGGGGTTAAAATATGCTGTTATAACTTCTGTTACACGTGATGATTTGCCCAATGGAGGAGCAGATCATTTTGCTCAATGTATATATGAAATCAGGAAATTAACACCTGATGTAAAAATTGAGATTTTAACTCCTGATTTTAAAGGTTCCCCAAAATCGCTTGATAAAATTATTAAAGCAAAGCCTGATGTATTTAATCACAACATTGAAACTGTGCGGAGAATTTTTAAAATTGCTCGCCCGCAAGGCAGCTACGACAAATCTTTAAATGTACTTAAGTATATTAAAGATAACAGTGATATAACAACAAAATCCGGACTTATGATAGGACTTGGAGAAACATTTGAGGATTTAAAAGAAACCTTCGAGGATTTGAAATCAGCAGGATGTGATATTTTAACTGTTGGGCAATATATACAACCATCTAAATCTCATCTTGAAGTTAGAAAATTTTATGAACCGAAAGAATATGATTTGATAAAGGACTTGGCAAATAAAGTTGGGATTAGACATTATCAAATAGGTCCGCTGGTCAGAAGCTCTTATCGTGCCGGTAAAATTTTATAAATTTAGTAAATTAAAGATTCAATGCATAGATAAAAAGTTCCGCAACTTTTCTATTGTATTCTCGGCCATCGTCATGTGCAAATAAGTTGAACCAGTGACTTTCGGGAGTCTTGTCTGTGGAATAAGACGGATTAGACATCATAAGATGGTGGGTGTTTGTATCATATCTCAATGGAAATATATCCTCCATCTGCATAAAACTAGGAAGTTTATCACTTGGGTATTCGTAACCAAAAAGAGAATTATTAATTCTGTTCAATCTTGATTCATATGTTCTGCCGCCTTCATCATTGTCATTTGAAACTTCAATTCCAGGGGTGTAGTTATGATGGTATTTAAAATCAATAGAGCGGGCTTTAACTTCATCAAAATTATCCGGTTCAATAAATGCTGTTCCTGACGACAAGCCCAAATTCTCATATCGCTGAAAATCGCCTGTGCTTTTTTCGCCGACAAAACTTAATGTGGTTTTACCTGAGCGACTCCTTATCTCATGGATTATGTGCTGCATTTGTTCGTAAGTAGGTAATGCTCCGACTCCGGTGTAGTTTTCCATATCATAGCCGCCTATATGTTTGGCAGAGTCAATAAATATAGATTCAAATCCCATATTCACCAGATCTACATGTGACTGAATAAATAATTCTACATGTTCGCTATTATCCCATTTAAAGGTCACATCACTATGATTGTTATCTGCAACTTTTATCTGGTCAGCAGAAATAACCGTTCTAAAACCAGTTTTGAGTCCGTGAAAATGAGCAACATCATTGAATGCAATAAACTGATCCTCCGGAGAAATCTTATCGGAAATATCATAGTCAATGATATTTCCGCTATAGCCTGTATTGAGTTTTATTCCATAAATAGAATTTTCTTCCTCTGCCGGCTTATTGAATCCGTCACCATATATATTTGGAAAAATTTGTGACAGAATAATGCAGTTTGCCCAACTTTTTGCGGAAGGCGGGATTGCAGGTAGAAGTTTTATTGATGATAGAATACCATTTTTTGTAGCATAATCGTGCATTTCAGCAATTGCGCGATTGTTAATTTCAATATAATTTGCTCTGACACCCCATTTATCACCATAATCAGGAGTTGTTACGTTATTCGGAAATTCTTTGTAAACAACTTCGTCTTGGCTTAGTGTAATTATTGATTCAATAGCCTGCTTAACTGAGCGAGTCAACAATTCCGACGGAATAATATTTGCAACCCATTTTTTCTTACCGGAAACGTATATATGTTCTTCTGTCCATTTATCCGGCTTAAGATTTGTATCTTCACCAAGAGCACTTAGTAATTTATTTACATTATTAATAATCATAACGATATTAATTAATACTCTTTCAAATAATTTATTAAATTGTACATACTGGCTATAATAAGGATACTATCTAGACATATTTCTAAAATTTATTATAATTAAAATAATATGACGGATTTCAATTTAGGTAAACTTATATCGAAATATGTCAACTATAATGTAATGGCATCTGCAAAATCCACTGTGATACAGAGGGGTGATTTTCAAGCGCAACAAGTTCCTCAACCTGTGACACAAAGTGTGAGTCCTTCTGCACAATCAGCAACGCCTCCTGTGGAAGTTAAAATGGGACAACTAACAGGTGCTGATAATTCTATCTTTATAAAAGACGTGATGAAGTTACCTAAAAATATGAACGAGCTTGTTTATATGCTTCAGCGTAATATCTCACTTGCTCAATTAAATCAAAAGTTTGCGGGCACCATGAATGGAAGATTATCTTCCTCCCAGGCGCAAATCCTTGCTCAATTAGAAGGATTAAATACCGGAGAAATTCAAATGGCCATAAATAAAGTATCGGCAGGGAGCTTATCTCAATTGCAATCAACACTAAAAAATCTTGAAATTAACGGGAGTATACTTATTGATCTGAATGAAATTTCATCGATGATAAAAGCCAATGGCAAAGATGCTATTGCAAAATTAATCTCTGCAATGGCAAATGCCTCAAAAGGCGGCATTACGGATTTATCACAAATGAAAGATGCAGCGAGATTAATTAATGCAAGTGTTGCGGCAGCGGCGCAAAATGATAATGCTCAAACAATGAAACTTTTAATGTTGTTATACCTTCCTTGGCTGCCCTTACAAGAAGGTGTAGGTTTTGATTTGTCTATTGAAACTGCAAAAAATGCAAAAGATTCAGACAGTATATTAACAATCACAATTACTACAATAAACTATGGCATTGTCACTGCAACTCTCATTTTAGAAAGCTCTAATTCTGTTTTGGTGAATATTAATTGCTCAGAGAATTTTCCAAAAGACGAACTTATTTTGAGAATCGAATCCGACGAGAAACACTATTCAATGCAATCTTCGCTCACTTTTGAAACCTCCCAAAAACAGATTGCTTCGCAGGAACAGCAAAAAGCAAAAATTAACATGTCAGATACAAACAAAATTAATCCTTATCTTCTTTTAATGGCTCATACTATTATCAGACACACTCTTGAACTTGATAAATCAGCTTAATTCAAAATTTTATCTCTAAGTTTTTTTAATCCTGCGCCATAAAAATATTTCAACTGCTCAGGAAAATTGTCTTCAATATCTGATAAGCACATTCCATTCATTATGAAACCTTTTGTGAGTTTTATGATTTCAGGATTCTTTGTCCATAGAAAATCAGTATTGCCATTCTTTGCGTTAAAAACTTCACCCAGATAGCATTCTTCATCATCTATTGTAATAAATAATAATCTCTGAGTTGGCAGCGTAGGAATTACAAGGGAATTAATTTCTGTAAAAACTTTTCCGAAGTTGGCTCTGAAACCTTCTCCTAATCCTGTAATTTTCACATCTAATCCGCGATTATAGGCATCAAGCAAATGAGACTCAATATATTTGAAATCTTGGACCCAAATTTCTACGAAAATGTTTTTTCTGGCATTTACTATAGAATCAATTATTCTATCTAATATGGACATATAACCCGTTATTGAATGAACAGGCTCATTATGATTTTCTTTTACATCAGGAAGTTTCTTGTCAAGAAAATCCAACGTTGAATTTATCTGTTTCTTATACTGTTTAATAAGCTCTTTAGGTTTTATAGGAACATACCTTGCAGGTTTATTGTTATCACAAGTTACAATTTGTTCGGCTTCTAACGCTTTCAAAGTGTCATAAGCTCTTGCTTGAGGAACATTTGAAAGTTTACTGACCTCATAGCCTGTGAGCGGGTATTTTTTCAACAAGGCTAAATAAACCTTTGCCTCATAACTATTCATACCAATTTGTTTAAGTTTTTCAACGAGTTCTTCCATTTGTTAAATTTTATCAAATTATTTTAAATAAAGCCTTACCTTAATAAAACTTCATAAAAATAATTGCTAAAAAATAATCTTTGATTTATTATATTTTTAAATCAGAGGGAGACAATGGAACATTGGGTTCATACATTTAATATCTTAGGGCATATTATAAATGTAAATTTAGACACAGTGATTACAATGTGGTCTGCTATGGGATTCATATTACTCCTTTCTTATTTCGCAACGAAAAATATTTCTATTGTCCCTTCAAGATTGCAAGTTATTTTTGAAAATATACTTGGGTTTTTCTGGGGAATGTCAGATTCTCTAATGGGAAAAGAAGGGCGTAAACATATCCCAATAATTGCATCGCTATTTCTTTTTATAATCGTGGGTAACCTTATGGGACAAATCCCTTTTGCTATTTTAAATTTAAAGGAAGGAGAATTAGCTTCTCCCACAAATGATATAAATCTTACTGCAGCAATGGCTGTTATTGTGTTGATATATTATATTGCTGCCGGTTTTAAGAAAAAACATTTCAAATTTTTATTAAAAGATTTTTCGGCGATAAGTATTTTTATTTGTTTGATAGATATCTTAGAAATGTTTACAAGACCGTTAACATTGGCACTGCGACTTTTTGGAAACATATTGGCGGGAGAAATTTTAATCTCAGCGATGCTGGGGTTACTTGCATATCTGTTGCCATTACCGTTTATGTTTTTTGAAGTTTTGGTAGCTTGCGTTCAGGCATTGGTTTTTGCTATGTTAACGATGGTATATATATCAACAGCGATACAGGATGAGTAGTAGTTTATAGGTAATAAAAGAAAGGAAAAATTATGGCAGTATCAGAATTAGCACAGTTAGGAGCAGGCATTGCAATAGGTTTTGGGGCTGTTGGCGCCGGATTAGGTATAGGTATTGCAACGAAAGGATTAATGGAAGCAATGTCTAGGCAACCGGAAATTGCAACCAAGGCGCTGGTTTTCTTCTTGATTGGTGCAGCAATGGCTGAAGCTTGTGCGATTTATGCATTAATTATTGCATTAAAACTCTCAGGTATGATGGGTTAATTCGGAGGATTTTGTGGAATTCAATGCAACATTCATAGTTTCTGTTATAAGTTTTTTGATGTTCACATTTTTAATGAACACCATACTTTATCGCCCTATTGAAAATATTGTTGAAGAACGGGAAAAACTTATAAGAGAAAATTATGAACTTGCAAGTTCTAATAAACTAAAATCCAAAAGTTTGTTGGATGATAGAATAAAGGCCCTTGCAAAATCAAGATTAGAGGCAAAAAATATTGTTAACGAAAACATAAAGCTTGCAAATCTTGATTCTGACAGGCAGATAAAAGAGGCAAAATTAACTAACTCTAAATACGTCGAAAGCGAAAAAAATATTTTGAATCAGCAAGAAAAAGAATTAGAAAGTCTCTTGGAAGAAAATGTCTTAGAGCTTGCCCAAGCAATATCTGATAAAATTTTAGATGAACACATTGCAATAGGAGGGAATTACAATGGATAGTATTTTCCTGCTCATTGTGAAATCTAATTTTTTTAATTTTACTATTTTTCTGCTTATACTAATCTTTATCGCGAAGAAATTTGATTTACCGAATATCCTTGAAGATATGAAAATGAATATTGTAAAGAAAATTGAAGATTCAAAAGTTTCCAGAACTTTATCTGATGAAGAATTATCAAAAGCGGAAAATTCTGTTGCCAAGTTAGGTGATGAAGTAGAAGAAATTATTAGTGATGCTAATAAAAGTGCTAAGAATTTTGTTTCAAATATAGAGATTAGTACAAAGTTAAAAATTAAAAATATTGAAAAAAATACCAAGAGACTTATTGAAGCACAGGAATCAAATATAAATTCAAAATTAACCTCAAAACAAGGACAAGCTTCCGTCAAACTCGCTAAAGATCACATCCGAAGTGTAATTAACAGCAATCCCAATTTACATAACAAATTCATTGAGGAAAGTATCAAAGATATTGAGGAGTCTAAATTATGGGATTAAGAATTTCTCAAAGCGCAAAAATTTATGCTGATGCACTTTTAAATCTGAATATTGATGACAAAAAATTAATAGATGATATATCAAATATTCTCGATGCAATCACAAATTCAAACGATTTAGATTCTGTTTTAAATAACCCAGTTATAGAAAATAATTCAAAATTTGAGATTATAAACGAAATTTTTAGGTCAAAAATAGATGACAAAATATTAGAATTTATAAAAATCTTAATTGAAAAAAAGAGAATCTCTCAATTACCGGAAATAAAAGCAAGTTTAATTGAAAAGCTTAATAGCAAAAATAATATCAAGTTAGTTCAGATAACATCTGCAATAGAACTAAATGATTATTATAAGACAAAGGTAATTAGTGTATTAGAGAAAAAACTTAAACAAAAAGTTAAACCTGAATGGATTTTGAATCCGGACATTATAGCGGGTTTAAAAATAAAAATTGATGATACAATAATTGATACGAGCATTAACGCAAAATTGGAAAATTTAGATAAAATAATGAAATAAAAACAGAAGGAGCAACTATGGCACTTATTCAACCTGATGAAATAAGTTCAATAATAAAAAATAGAATAGAGAATTTTGATTTTCAATCTAATATATCAAATACAGGAACTGTAATTGAAGTAGGTGATGGTATTGCAAGGATATACGGATTAAGGAGTGTTATGGCAAATGAACTTGTCAAATTTGACGATGATGCCGAAACCCTTGCTATTGCAATGAATTTAGAGGAAGATAACGTCGGAGTTGTAATTCTTGGAAATTACACCCACATCAAAGAGGGTATGACAGTTAAAACAACAGGACAAATTGCCTCTGTACCTGTAGGGGAAGGTCTAATTGGAAGAATAGTTGATCCTACGGGAAAAGCAATTGATGGTAAAGGTGAATATAAATACACAAATACTCGACCTATTGAACGTGTTGCTCCCGGAATTGTCACAAGAAAATCTGTATGTCAACCGTTACAAACAGGTTTAACTGCGATTGATGCTCTTACTCCTATTGGGCGCGGGCAAAGAGAGCTTATTATCGGTGATCGTCAAACCGGTAAAACTGCAATTGCTGTTGATACTATAATTAACCAAAAAGGTCAGAATGTAATTTGTATATACGTTGCTATCGGCCAAAAGGCTTCAACTGTTGCACAACTTGCAAAAACATTGGAAGAACGCGGAGCTATGGAGTATTCGATAATAGTTTCTGCAACAGCAAATGAACCTGCTCCGCTGCAATATATTGCCCCATTTGCAGGTGTCGCAATAGCGGAAGAATTTCTTCATCAAGGGCGTGATGTTCTTATTGTGTACGATGACTTATCCAAACATGCTCAAGCATATAGGGCTATGAGTTTGTTACTGAAAAGACCTCCTGGGCGTGAAGCATACCCGGGCGACGTATTTTATCTGCATTCAAGATTACTTGAGCGTGCAGTAAAATTAAATGATGAGCTAGGTGGAGGCAGTATTACTGCTCTCCCGATAATTGAAACACAAGCGGGAGATGTATCTGCTTACATTCCAACAAATGTTATATCAATCACTGACGGCCAAATATTTTTGGAAAGTGGATTATTCAATAGTGGCATGAGGCCGGCAATAAACGCCGGAATATCAGTTTCGCGTGTCGGTGGCGCAGCACAAACGAAGGCTACAAAACAGGTCGCAGGACAGCTTAGACTCGATTTGGCACAATTTAGAGAATTGGAGGCTTTCGCACAATTTGCTTCTGATCTTGATGCTGCAACCAAAAAGCAATTGCTTCGCGGTGAAAAATTAACAGAAGTCTTAAAACAACCGCAGTATTCACCTCTTTCAGTTGCACAACAGGTGTCTATACTCTTTGCTGCAAATGAGGGATTACTTGATGATATTGCTAACTCTGATATCAAGCGTTTCAAAATTGAATGGTTCTCATACTTGACTTCGAATATGAAAGTGTTAGAAGATAAACTAAATACAGGTTCGGCGATGTCAGATGATGAAAAATCTGCTCTTAAAACTGCAATTGAAAATTTCAAAAAAACATTCTAAGATAAATTATGGCAAATTTAAAAGATATAAAAAACAGAATATCCAGCGTTCAGAGTACGAAAAAGATAACTCGTGCTATGAAAATGGTTGCAGCGGCAAAAGTTAAAAAGGCTGAAAATACAGTAAAGGCTTCCCGACCATTTACAAATGAACTTACAATTGTATTTAAAAAACTGCTTTCATCTGTAGGTACTTACACTTCTGAAACTTTAAAGATAAAGGCAGCAGTCGACAATTATCCAAAATTGTTACAAGTTCGACCGATAAGCTCTGCCGGATTACTTGTAATAACCTCTAATAAGGGGCTTGCCGGGGCTTATAATGCTAATGTCATAAGGGAAACTATAGCAAAAGTAAAAGAATATAATGACCAAGGAATAAAATGTATTCTATTTATTATTGGACAAAAGGGGATTGGTCCGCTAACAAAACGAACAAAAAATTTAAATTGTGAAATTGTTAAAACCTATCTGACAGCAGCATCAGAGCCTTCGCCTGAGATAGCACGCACAATTATTGAAGATATTGCAGAATATTATGTTTCCGAAAAAATAGACAAGATTGAAATTATTACTACAAGGTTTAAAAACATGATGACCTATAGGGTTGAGAACTGGGAAGTTTTACCTTTGCAGGGCATAAATGATTCATATGACAGATTGCATGACAATGTATTTGAATCAATGATGATATTTGAACCTGATATGCATCATATCTTACAGAAAGTTGTTCCTATGTTTATAATAAATATTGTATACCAAGCATTATTGGAGGCTCAAGCAAGTGAGCTTGCTTCCCGAATGACAGCTATGTCTGCAGCAACTAACAATGCGGAAAAAATGCTTAAAACACTTTCTGTTGAATATAACAAAACCCGTCAATTTGCAATTACACAAGAAATTATAGAAGTTGTATCAGGTGCCAACGCACAACAAGCATAATATCCCATAAATTTGCTTAATCAATTCTTATTATTTTTAATTAGGGTAATATTTTTGCTTCAACTCTTTTTTCTTTACTTAGTGATTGGTTAAAACTCCTTATAAGTTCGGCTGAAGTCGTCGGATTATAAAATTTGCCGCTTGTAACGAGGGCAGTGCACTTTAATTGCTCCAGATCCTCCCTATCTTTGATGTTAAAAGCTATTACATCAATATGAATATCTTTTCTTAATTTTATTAAATTCATAACATATTCGCAAGGACTCTCATCGCAATTTTCACCGCCATCAGTCAATAAAACTATTCTTTTGTCCCCCTTAAATCCAATAAAATCTCTTAGTACAGCTTGTTTTAGGGAATATGTAATCGGTGTCATTCCGCTTGGTCGATACTTTTCTACTCCGGATAGTATATTACCTGCATTATTGCTCTGTAATGGTACTGCCAAGGTTGATGCTTTGCAGGCATCAATCGGAGTAAATCCCATTTTATGACCATAAACCCTTAAGCCGACCATAACAGAAGGGTTTATCGACGGGATGATTTTTCTTATCGTGTCAACCATAAGTTCATATTTTGTTTTGTTTTCAAGAAGTTCAGTCATACTATTAGAATAGTCAAGTATAAATAATATTTTTTCGCTATTATTTCCACTTAAACTATTTCTATCAAAATTATCATAACTTTTTAAGCTGTATGTTCCTGCAAACACAGGTAATATTGAAAATACTATTATTAAAAAGCTTATAATTTTGTTCATATTACAATTATCTATTTCTGAAAGTCTATGTCTATTGCCCATATAAGCAAAATAAAATAGACGAAAAAATTTTTCATTCTATATGTTTAGAAAGCTTGTTGAATAAACTATTTTACCCAATAACATTTTGGCGGTCTCTATTATTTTTTTGTCATTTGAATCATGAATGTTAAATTTGACTTCCTCAATATCTTCAAAATTTTCAATCATAGAAACCAATTTATCGTAAATGTTATCATTGTTTTTTATTAGAGAATTTGATTCCAAGTTTTTTAAAGTCATTATAAGTTCTGAGTCTTCAGCATCTGCAATTATTGCATCTAAACCCGCACCGTAACACAAAACAGACATAACTTTATTAATTAAAGGTCTCAACTCGCCGGGGCAACCATTTGAAATATTTGAAATACCAACAATTGTTTTTATAGGGGAATCAAAACTCTCTTTTAGCATTTTTATAGTGTTTATAGCTTGAGTAGCCTGAGCTTGATCTGCAGCTATAGGTAAAATCAGCGGATCAAAAAATAAATTTGCAGTATCCATACCTAATGAAACAGCTCTTTCGTATATTTCAAATGCTATTTCCAACCTTTCATCCGCGGTTTTCGGAACTCCACTTTCTTTGCTCATTGTGAGTGCTATCAATTTGCAATTGTTATCACGTGCAAGTTCTATCATATTCGAAAGTTTTGGTTCATCATTTGATGTACTATTTAAAAAAATGTCAGATTTTGAGGCTATAACATTTAGTGCCATTTTTATTTCATCAATATTTGTTGTATCAATAGAGATTTTCTCATTATTACGAACTTTTTTTACAAGCCCGCAGAGCCATTTTAATGTACCTGCAAGCTCACCTTTTGAAGGTCCAACATTTAAATCTAAATATTCTGTATTATCCAATTGATTGATTAAATTTATAATAAAATTTTCATCACGGTTAATTAGAGCTTCCTTTATACGTTTAGAAAGTATATGAATATTTTCACCTATAAAAATCATAAAATAAATATATCATAAATTTTGTTTTATGGTATTATCATATTATGAAAATTGGTGTAATTGGTTTAGGTTTGATAGGTGGTTCGATTTTCAAGTCCCTTAAAAATATGGATTTTGAAGTTGTCGGGGTTTCTCAATCTCAACAGGGTGAAGATATATATAAAGATTATAGTATCTTGTCTAGTTGTGAAATTATTTTTGTGTGCTCACCTATGAATAAAACCCTTTATATTCTTGATGAAATTGAAAACTATCTGTCAGAAGATACTATTGTAACCGATGTTTGTTCCTTAAAAGAATTCGTAACTAAGAAAAAATACAAATTTAATTTCGTTCCGTCACATCCAATGGCAGGAACAGAAAAAAGAGGGTTTGAAAATTCCTTTCCAGAACTATTTAAAGGGGCAAAATGGGCAATAATCATAAATCCAACTAATGATAATGATTTTAAAGGAGTGGATAAGCTAACCGCAATTATCGAAAAAATGGGCGCAAAGGTTGTTTTTACAACTGCAAAAGAGCACGATGAAGCTGTAGCTTTAATTTCGCATATGCCTCTTATTATTTCTCAAGCGCTTTTCTTGACCGCTTCTGATAATCCGCTGGCTATGGAGCTTGCATCAAGCGGATTTCGGGACATGACAAGACTAGCCATGTCAAACACAGAAATGGCAAATGACATGGTTTTAATGAATAGTAAAAATATTGAAAATTCCATTCTTAAACTTTATAAATCGGTAGGAGATTTGACTTCTAAAAATTATCTTTCTGCCATAAATCAAATAAAATTAAAACGTGAAAAAATGTTCAAATAAGTAAAATCAAAATTGTCACGTTTTAATTGTAACAATTTGTTAATAAAGACTTGACCCGCGGGGGGGGGGGGTGACATATAATGGAGGTAGGTCCGCCACGCAGGGCGGGGAATTCGAGGATTTCAAATAGTTGAAAGGCATTAGGGCAATAAGAGGGGGGATGTCCCTTATCCTTGCCACTGGGGTTTTATTGAGGGCTATAGGGCAATAAGATAATAAGATAATAAGGCAATAAGGCATATTCTTCTTGTGGTTACAAAGCTCCATATCCTTGGAAATACACCAATAATTTATTCTGGTAATATAAATCAAACTAGAGAGTTAATGTTTTTTATCGATTTAAACGGAGCACTTGGACCTAACAGGTTTGGTCGAGATGTATTTATCTTTGCGATAAATGATAAGGGTTATCTTACCTCATATCCTGCTCATAGATCACTGAACGATTTAAATTCTATAAAAGTATACTGTGCACCTAATAGTAATGTTGGAGAATGGTGTGCACGAAAAATAGAGTATGACGGCTGGAAGATCAAAGATGACTATCCATGGTAGGTTAAATATTAACACTAATAAAGAATTAATATACAAAGTTGTATAATAATATTTTTGCTATAGAATAGTGGGGATGGAATATATTGAGAATAAAGAGGAAGAAAATAAGCAAATGCGAGCCATATTCGATGATATGGCAAAGTATGCACCCTCAAAAATTGTGGGAACTATCGGTAATGCAATAATTGTGCCGGTATACACAAGTATGCTTTCACCTCAAGAGTATGGATTATATACTTTGTCGATTGCTGTTCTTTCTTTTTTATGTATTATTTTTTCTGATTGGGTTGGGTTATCAGGATTGAGATTTTTTCGCCAGCATCAGATAATACAAGATATGCCTCGATACCTGACAACTCTATTTATGATTTTAATGTCTAACATTTTATTAATGTTTGTATTATGTTTCTTCTTCAGGCAAAATTTTTATTCATTTTTCCACATTCCCGTTAAGTATTTTTTAGCTATTCTGATTTTAATAATTCCTGTCGCAATAAGGGCTATATTATCTCAATTGCTGCGTGCGCAATTGAAGTCTATAGCTTTCACAATGTCAACTATTATAAATCAGTTTTTAACTATAATTATCTCAATAGTATTAATAAAATATTTTCATCTCGGTGCAATGTCTTTACTTTTGGGTATGGGTATTGGTATTACTTTAGTTGATATATTACTAATTTATCAATCGGGTATTCTGAAGTGGTTCAGACTTCAAAAAATACGATGGGAAACTTTAGCACCGGTTTATCTATATGGTATCCCTATTGCTGCGACTTCACTTACAACGTGGATAATTAACCAAAGTAATAAACTTATTATGAACAGTATTCATGGGTTTTCACAAGTGGGTATAGTTGGGGTTGCATACGGTTTAACTTTGCCAATATTAATGACAATGTTTGCTATAATTACTGTTGCTGCAATTCCGCGAATTATCAATATGTATGAGGCTAAAATTGATGTAAGACCGATTATTTCAAAATTTATGGGATATTATATACTTGTTGCATTACCTGCTGTTATGGTAATGAGTATATGCAGTTTAGATTTTGTTCATATTTTTGCCAGCAGTGAAAAGTTTTATGTAGCATATAAGATTATACCTTTTTTTGCTTTCGGAACGTTTTTCTTGTCGTTTACGGACTATACGACATTACAGTATCATTTGGCAAATAAAACATATATAGATTTTATTATAAAATTGGTCTCCGGTATTGCAGGGATAATTTTGAATTTGTTATTAATACCTAAAATGGGCCTTGTTGGAGTTGGTGTTGCAACATTATCGGCAAATTTGTTGTACTTGTTGCTAAGTCTCATAATAGTATTGCCGGGGCTAAATGTGATTTACCCAAAAGACATTTTATTAAAGCTATTGATATCAATGTTCCCGTTTGGCTTAACGCTCTTTCTTGTAAAGGAATGCAGTTTTGTATACACTCCGTTTAGATTGCTCCTACCGCTTTGTGTTTTCTATGGTGTGTATTTTCTTATAGATAAAAAATTTAAATTTAATAATATTTGATTTTTATTGTTAACTAATGTAAATATTTTTATGATTTGTGCAATTATTTTTTAAAAATAGCATTATATAATATATAAGAATTGAGGTGTAATGATGAGAGATATGAAACTTGATGCGCAAATTAATGTAAGTAAAATGTTTTTAACAAGTAATGCTAATTCTGATAAAGAATTAAAATCATCAGAAATAAATATTCCAATTGCCAAGCAGAATGCAAAATTTGATGGCGAATTAAAAGAACCCGTTAAACCAGTAAGACCAAAACCAACAAAAGTAAAGGTTATAATACTTAAACATGGGGACATTGTATCATCTTTTTTAAATAAGTATCATGTAACGTTAAAAGATGTAGAAAAAGCGAATCCGGGTGTCAACCTTGGTGATGTAAGAGAAGGACAAAAAATAAAAATGCCATATGTTGACCAAAAAACATGGAATACATATACTAGTAAATTGAAAGAATATGATAAGCAACTCTCTAAATATTTTGAAGCTGAAGAAGCAGCTGAGTTAAAAAAGAAAACAAATCATTCAAAGGAAATTATTAAGCGTGCAAAGAAAAAGAAATTGGATAAAAAGTATATTTTTTCGGTTTCAAAGGAGGGTAATATTCTTGCTAAATTGAAAGAGGAAAGAAGGCTCGGATCCGTGAGAAGTGATTTTAAAATAACAGGTGAGGGTACTCTTAGAGATATGAATCCTTGGATTGGAAGTAGATATAAAATGTCTAAATATAATTACTTTTTAATTTTCCAATCAATACCTAATTGGAATGCTACAAAAGTAAAAAAAGGTGAAGTATTTACGCTTTATCCTGACCGCGTCGGTATATAAAATCTATTTGTTGTAAATATTTGTTAATAATAAACTTTGTCAGCTAAAGTTTTTAAAAAAGTTTCCGATATGAATTATGTAAAGTAATTCTATTATCGGAGAAAAGTTTATGCTAAAAAAAATTTTAATACCTACGTGCAATGTCGCAGATAGTGTAGAATACATATTAAGAGGAGCAAAAAGACGCCGTTCTATGGCGATGGCAAATGCAAAAATGATTAATGCAGATGCCGGTATTCAGGCAAGGCTGCAAGCTGTAAAGTAAGCGGTTATATCCGTGAAAAGAGAGTTATATTTCCCCTTTTATCGTCGATAATTTCGACGATTTTTATTGAAAAAAATAGGTATATAAATTATTTATATACCTATTTTTAATTGTGATGTTAAATTTATTTTTTCTTACTTGTTTTAGAAACTACTTTTGTAATTTTACTTTTTTTAGGCGTTTTTTTCATACTCTTTTTATATTCAGCCCATATTGCCATTGCATTGCTTGTTCCGATTCTTGAAGCTCCTGCTTTTATCATTTTTTCTGCATCACTTAATGTACGAATTCCTCCTGATGCCTTAACTCTTAATTTACCGGAACCGGTTTGTATTATTAGTTTGATATCATTTACCTTAGCTCCAATCCCGTCTTTTGCATAACCAGTTGATGTTTTTACAAAGTCTGCACCGCATTTTGCTGCCAGATCTGTTGCTTTTATTATTTCATCTCGAGTAAGATAATCTGTCTCGATTATATATTTCATGATTTTTACTCTCTTAGTTGACCTTTTTAGAGTTTTAATCTCTCTTGTAATGTAATCATAATCTTTTTCTTTTAACTTACCGATATTCATTACTACATCAATTTCGTCTGCTCCGCGTTGGAATGCAGTGGCGGCCTCATACGCTTTAATTTCAATTTCATTCTGTCCGAGTGGAAAACCTATAACAGCAACCAAGTTAACCCTTGAATTTTCCAATAATTTAGCGGCTTGCGTTACATGGCAGGGGTTCACGCAAACGGCATGAAATTTATTTGCTATGGCCTCTTTACATAACTTTTTGATATCTGCAGATGTAGCTGTAGGGCTAAGCAGTGTATGCTCAATGTACTCATTTAAATTTTCCATAATTTTCCTTTCATATTCTATGTTTATATTATACCTTCTAAAATTTTCAATGTTGAGTATGCATGATTTAATGTAAAGAAATGTAAATGCCTAACCCCATGTAAAATCAAATCCTGACATTGTTTCGTCGTGTATTCGATTCCAATTTCCTTAATCGAGGAGGGGGTATTCTTATATTTTTCAAGTTTTTCTTTAAATTTGTTGGGTATGGTAATGTTAGCCAATTGTGTCATTTTGCTAAGTTGATTATAACTAATGACCGGCATTATCCCCGCAATAACCGGGGTTTTAATTTTTAATTTATCAAGAGAATCGACAAATTTATAAAATTTATTATTGTCAAAAAACATTTGAGTGTAAATTTCTGTTGCCCCGAAATTGACTTTTTGCTGCAGATACTTTAGATCACTTTCAATACTTGGGCTTGAAAAGTGTCCTTCCGGATAGCCGGCAACAGCAATATCAAAATTTGTTTTTGACTTTATATATTTAACAAGTTCATCAGCATGTCTAAAATCTCCAAAGCACTCTCTGCCATCAGTTGGTTCATCTCCACGAAGTGCCAATATTTTTTTGCATTTTAAATTTTTATACGTTTCTAACCTTCTGTCTATGTCATCTTTCGTATTGCAAATACAGGTAAGATGAGGCATAATCTGAGTATCAAAATTTTCAGTAAGTGTGCAAAGGGTAATATCAGTGTTTTCTGAATTCTTTCCACATGCAGAACACGTTAATGAAATCAGTGATGGGTTGCATTTTGACAATTTGGAAACTTCAAGTAAAAAACTTTCTTTTTCTGATTTAAAATCCTTTGGAGGAAAGAATTCGTATGAAATAGCAATATTCT
>CADBQW010000006.1 GCA_902796925.1 uncultured bacterium
ATCAACAAAATCCATTCTCATAAGGTTCCCGGAAAATTTATCATAAGTGAAATGCAACTTATCGTTGTATAGATCAAAAATTTTACGACCTTGTTTATCTCTGTATACTTCATGCTTATATAAATTTGGGTTGATTTCTTTGAGTTCTACGGAAAAATTATTATTGTGATCCATAAAACCCATATCAAACAGAAACTTATAATTATCAACTACTTCAATAACATTACCTTGTTTATCAAAGGCTGTAGCTGTTAACCCGGGAGCCTTATAAGATTTAGGAGGTTCGATTACATATTTCAAATTTTTTGTTCCCGGATAAAATCCATATTCTCTAATCAATTTTCCAAAAGAATCAAAGTCTTGGTGGTGAATAACTAAATGACCGAATGTACACAAAGTCTTTGACTTAACTTTCGAATTTAAAGCATCATAACAAATTTTTAAATAAGTGTAATTATCGTCGTACTTTATTTTCTCAACCAGCCTGCCTCTTAGATCTTTAGTTAAAACTGCTTCCACTGTACCGTTATCTCTGTATTTAAAAGTAGATAGCAATTTAGTAGGCTTTTTACGTTTAAAATTTGAAATAACATCTCTTAGTATACCTTTTGCCTTTACACTTTCTTCTGATGTTTGAATATACAACAATTGTCCGTCATCCAGCAATCTTTTAACTACAAATTTATTATATAAAGTGAGACCGTTATTTTTATTAGTCTTTTGTGGTTTTTCTATAATAATATCTTCTGTTTCCTTAACAAATCTGTCTTTGTCGTGATAAACTTCACAAAACACATTTTTGGTACGATAAATGTTATTTTCAAGGAGTTTACCACTTAAAACCTTTATTATTGTCTTACCATCGTCATTCTTCGAAATAAGAATACGTTTATTATTACCAAGTCTTTTATATAAAGTAGGTACTCCCCGCCATTGAATTAGTCTTGTTTGCATTATCTTTCCTTCTACATATAATAATTTTAAAAATGAAAAAAATATTTATTGTCGTTTTAAATGAAAATCTGTTACAAAGATTTACAAGAGCAGATATGTTAATATTAGGATAAATACCTCTTTATTGGTAAAACAATAACTGATTTCATATAATATTTAATCTCATTTAAATGATCTCGTAATTCAGAGCCTCGTTTTTTATAAGCCACTTCAAAGAGATTTTTCATCTCATTCCGGGATAAAGTATCTCCATCCAGACCCAATTTGCTTTCGACAAACTCTCTTTGTGTTGGTGTAATACTTGTATTTAAGCTTTCAAAAAGCTTTTCACAATAGACATATTGTTCGGGCTTGCTATTTAGAATGTTTGACTGAAAATTAGGATCCGATATATTCTGCAATTTTGATTTTACTCCATATAATGAAAATGGGATTCCCATTTCTACACTATAAAAAGTATACGACCCGATACAATTGGATGTACAATATTTAAAATGCTTCAAGATATCATAATACCTATCTACAAAACGACTATCCATAACGTTACCGGCAGTATAAACAGGGATTCCGTTTTCTTGATATATTTTGTGTTGCCCGTTTAATATATCAGTCATATATAGACATACACACACAGGTTGCATACTTTCAGGTAAAGATTTTAGCTGATCTATATATTGTACGATATCGTAGTTACATTTGATATCAGGGGTAGAATGCGATGGAAATGCTATGGTACCTTTTGCATTATCGTCTTGCTTTATATTATTTTCTTTTCTGTACCATGCAAATGGATGAACAACTTTGTAAACCGGCTTTTGTGAACTTTTTCTATAACTTTCTAACTTCCCATCTGAAAATACAAACATCATTTCTGCATCGTTTTCTATTTCATGAGGATATGTAACATCGAATTCTATACCGTGCTCTGAATAACAATAGAGCCTTTTATATCGGGGAAACTTCGCGTATTCGTGGTATAACCTACCTTGAGAGTATTGTTGTGATACTCCGTATTGATTCTTGGAAATTTCTTTTCTAATATACTTCTTATTGCATAATTTATTTAACTTTTTCGAAGAAAAACCATGATAGTCAAACTTTTTCTTATCCATAATTTGATTTTCGATATTAATCGGGTTTATAAATATACCTTTTCCATATATCTTTAATAAAAATTTGAAAACATGCCAAAAATGCCACTTACGGGAGAGATTATCCTTAATCTGAACTTTAATGAACCACCATATATTAACTTCATCGTCATTTATTCGGTTTATATAACTATTCTTGTGCATCCTCCAATTTGTTAGTTTTTCATTTATGTAATAAAAATTATTTTTGTCTGCCAACTGTGTCCACAAATAATAATCTAATAATCTTGGAACAGCACAATTAAAATCCAGTCTTTCTGCCAATTCGTGTTTTAACATGACACATGAAAAAGACGGGACAACGTTGGATATTTTAAAATATTTTTTTAAATTAGCGGGATACGTCAATTTGTTTAATATTTTATATTTATCATCAAAATATTTGTTAAATTCGGATATTGCATCATTATCTCCAAATAAATTAACATCGTTAAATATAAATTTAACCTCAGGGTGCTTTTCCGCTACTTTTAACTTTTTTTCCAGGTAATCCGGAGTTAAAGAATCATCCGACTCTAGAAATGCAACCCACTTTGACTCTCTATCTATAACTTGCAAACCAAGTTTTACCGTCTCTATCAGACCTTTATTTTCACCGTTTTCGTGCGTATAAAGTTTTATTCTTGAATCCGTTTTGCAGTATGATTTTATAACATCAACAGAATTGTCAGTTGAACCGTCATCAACAATTATCAACTCCCAATTATTATAAGTTTGATTTATTACGCTTTCTATTGTCTCACTTATATACTGAGCATAATTATAACTAGCAGTAATTATAGATATCTTTTCCACTACGACTCCAACTATCTAACTATAGTATCCAGTTTATCATAAAAACGCAAATATAAACTATTCACTTGACCAATAAAAAAACCGGTAAAACCGGTTTTAGGATTCTACATATTCTCTTAAACGTTTACTTCTGTTCGGATGACGAAGTTTTCTGAGAGCTTTTGCTTCGATCTGCCTTATACGTTCACGAGTAACTCCAAATAGCTGACCAACTTCTTCTAATGTTCTTTGACGGCCGTCATCCATACCAAAACGCAATCTTAATACATCGCGTTCTCTTGGTGATAAAGTACATAAAACCTCTGCCAAATCCTCTCTTAAAAGTTCTGAGGCAACAGTTTTAATTGGAGCATCAGCTTCTTTATCTTCAATAAAGTCACCTAATCTTGAATCTTCCTCTTTACCGATAGGCGTTTCAAGAGACAGCGGTTCTTGTGCTATTTTTATTATTTCACGAAGTTTATGAATAGAAACATTCATTTCAATAGCTAATTCATCTTCGGTTGGTTTTCTTGATAATTCCTGAGCAAGACGGCGAGTTACCTTTTTGAGTTTATTAATGGTTTCAACCATATGTACAGGAATCCTTATTGTTCTGGCCTGATCTGCTATTGCTCTTGTTATGGCCTGTCTTATCCACCAAGTTGCATAAGTAGAAAATTTGAAACCGCGTTCATGGTCAAATTTTTCGGCAGCACGAATCAATCCGAGGTTACCTTCTTGTATTAAATCTAAGAAAAGCATGCCACGACCGACATATTTTTTTGCAATGCTTACGACAAGACGAAGATTGGCCTGAACCAGTTTACGTTTTGCAATGGCACCTGGGGTACCACCCTCCATTATCTTTCTTGCCAATTCTACTTCTTCACCTGCCGACAAGAGTTTTATTCTGCCGATTTCTCTTAAGTACAGTCTTACAGGATCATCAACTGCACCCTTTGGAGCTTCAGTATCCGGAATTGGTGCAGAATGAATCATGTACACATCTTCCAAGTTAACTTTATGCTCCATCTTATCGGTAACGATATCTTCAATATTATCAGTACTAATATCTTCGTTCATGTAATTTACCGAAACATCCTGCGGCTCCGACATCATATCATCATCGGTTTCCTTTAAATTTATATCTTCTTCATCAATTACGCTAATCACTGAGGTTTGTCTTTTCTTTGCTACCATTAATTATTCTCCGTACTTTTTCTTTAATTTATCTCTTAGTTGTATTTGAATTTTTAGAGCTTCTACATCATCATCGGTATTTTTATAAAGATGTCTAAACTTTTCTTTTTCTTTTTCTCGCATGCATTGTTCAATCTTTGCAATGTTTTCATTTATAAGATTTGTAAATTCTTCAGAATCCAAGTTTTGAAATGTTTCTGCGATACTGACCAACTCGGTTAGAAGTCTTTGAATATCTGGATATTGTACAAATTTCGTATACAAATGTTCTGTCAATTCTTTCACATTATTTACGGTATATATTAATTTGTCAATTGTAGATTTTACATTTATTAACGTTTCATCTGAAAATGGGGTGTCACCTATGATTTCGTTTATTTCTTGAAACTTTAGGGGGCAGTCATTTACCAGAAAAACGCTCAATAAATTTTTTTGCGCTTTTTCTAAAATTGATACATTTTTCTTAACAATTTTTGTAACGTCAATAGCATGCCGCTGTGAGTTCAATGACATTTTCCCAATTTCGCTGACGAGAGCACTCTCTTTGATATCTAATTCATTTGCAATCATTCTTACGTATTCTGAACGAATAATCTCGTTTTTTACCTCTTGTAAAATCGGAACTAACTTTGTTATTAGTTTTGTTTTTTCTAGAGGTGTTTTGAATTCATTCTTATCTTTAAGAATATTTTGTATCTGAAAATCGAGATACAAAGGAGCGTTTTTCATGTAATTTTTGTAACTTTCTGCGCCGACCGAACGAATAAATTCATCGGGATCCTTACCTTCTGGAGGTGCAACTACACGAATTTCGCAGGCATATTTTTCATCATTAGCAGACAGATAACTTTCATCAAATTGTTTTATATTTCCCAAACCTTCAAAGACCTCTTTTATCAAGCCGGCGTTTCGTTCTGTTGCCTTTTGTCCCGCTGAATCTGTATCGAAAGAGAGATAAATCCTCCTGGATTTTGTATACCTAGAAAGCAGTTTTACATGCTCTTGTGTAAGTGAAGTTCCGCAAGATGCCACGGCATTTTTGACCCCATGTGACTGAGCGGATATTACATCAAAATATCCCTCCATCAGTACGACACTATCTTCCTCTTTGATAGAATCTTTTGCATAATAAAGCCCATAAAGTAGTTTGCTTTTGTTGTATATTAGTGAATCCGCTGAATTTAGATATTTTGGGTTTTGATCCTTTTCTATTGCACGAGCACCAAAAGCCACAACCTCGCCAAACTCATTTTTTATAGGAATAATTACACGATTCCTGAATCGGTCTATGTAGCGCCCGTCTTTACTCTTAACGATCAACCCTGCCTTTTCCAAAATTTCATCCGTGAATTCATCTTTGAACTTTGTATAAAAAACTGAATATTCTTTTGGGGCAACTCCGAGTGTATAAGTATCAATAATATCCTCGGTGATACCTCTGTTTTCTAAATATTTTAAAACAGAAGTCGTTTCTTTTGATTTATCATTTTTGAGTCTGATATTATAAAATTCCGCAGCTTTTGTACAAGCGCGAACCATTTCTTCTTTCAGACCTTTTGGAGAATTTTCAGCTTTTAAATTCTTTGGCATTTCCAAATGGAACCTATCTGCCAAATCCCTTACAACATCCATAAATTCGCGGTTTTGTGTTTTCATTATGAATTTTATAGCATCACCACCTTCTCCACAGCCAAAACACTTGAATATTCCAAGCTCTGGATTAACAGAAAAAGAAGGTGTTTTTTCCTTATGAAAAGGACATAACCCCCAATAATGATTACCTTTTTTCTTTAATATTACTTGTTCAGATACAACATCAACAATATCAAGTTTATCTTTTATTTGGGTAACGAGTTCTTCCAACGTATCAGCCATATTAATAGTTTAACATGTCAAAAAATTTTATCAAATATGTTTTTGTATGCAGAAAATTAATGAAAATAATTTATTTAGATAGCTGGCGAAAGTCAGGCTTCAGCCTGACAATAACTAAAAATAAAAGCTTGTTATTAGCGTGGATTATAATGAACGCTAATAACTGGGAAATTATTTATATATTAAATTAAATTTTATACAGCTTAATGTAGCTTAAAATGCAAGCACCTACACAAAAATTACACAGAGTTGAATTAAAGTTGAATTATTAGCCAAAATTTGCACTAAAAAAGAGAGTTTCAAAATCGCTGAAAATCTCTTTTTGTAATTGGTTGCGGGAGCTGGATTTGAACCAACGACCTTCGGGTTATGAGCCCGACGAGCTACCAGACTGCTCCATCCCGCGTTATTTAACTTTCGTATTGTCAAAACCCTGTCGATATCCGTATTATGAAATGCTAAAAATAAAAAATCAACCCCTACTTATTTTTGATTTTTAGCCGTTTGTCCAATAGCTTTTTTCTCACCTTTGTAGATATGTTATGTATAGTTCTAATATTTTAATAGCTGATATAGGAGATTTTTATGGAAAATGAAGAAAAACAAAATTTAACTATAAGAGAAAAAGAGGTTCTTGAATATGCAAAAAATGGTCTTTCCAACGAAGAAATAGCAAACATTATATTTGTTAGCAAGCATACTACTAAAGCTCATATGAGTTCTATTATTAAAAAACTAGATGCTAAAAATAGAACTCACGCCGTTCATATTGCAACTAAAATTGGTATCATTTAAAATTCCTAAGCAATTAGATAACTAATATATAATTAATAGAAAAGTAGGCCGTATATAAATTAATTCAAATTTGCAAGTAACAAATATTGGAATGTTTTTGATTTTTCTCCACTTAGCCAATTTAAAATGTACTTTATTATTTATAAACTTAATATAGTGTAAAATACAATTTAAAAACAGGGTGTATATATACGAAGGATAATTTGTTATAATTTAAGTATGTTTATAGTAAAAAAAGATGAAATGATAAATAAAACATTCCGGTTACCACTTCCGTTAGTTGAAGAACTTCAGGTTATTGCTCAACGTAAGCAAATTTCGCTTAACAATTTGGTAAAACAATGTTGCATATATGCAATCAAAAATATGGAAAAATAGTTTTTTATATTTTATTGTATCAAAAATTTTTTGCCGAAATTATTGGGCTAGGGTTGTTTATTTGAGAGGTTTGTTATGATATGATTCAGAGTATGATTCAGAGATATTCAGGCTTCTTACTTGAATACTGTTATGATGTTTAGTTACACTGAATTAATATTGACTACTCATTATTTAAATAAACTTTAGCGATATCAATATCGCTTTTGGTTGTTATTTTTATATTTTTATAACTTCCGTCAAGAATATATACATCGTAACCAAGAGCCTCAAGCATTCCCGCATCGTCAGTGTAATTTTGTCCCTTGAGTTTTTTGTGGGCTTCAAATATTATATTGTAATCAAATGCTTGAGGGGTTTGTGTATTGTAAAGTCGGGATCTGTCGATTGTCTTTATAATTTTACCGTTTTCAACTTCTTTGATGGTATCAATCGTTTTGGTTGCAACGGTCAGCGCCTTTTTATCTTTAACCGTATCTATTGTCAGGTTAACAAAATCTTTAGTTATCATTGGACGGGCTGCATCATGGATTAGTACATAATCACATTTTGATGACATAAGTCCTTTATATACTGATTCTTGCCTGCAGTTTCCTCCTTCTATAATTTTTATTTTGCTATTATTTTTAAATATTTCCCTAAAAAGTTCCAAGACAGAAGGGTTTGTTGGAATTATAATTTCATCAATAATTTCAATATCAAAGGCTGAAATGGTATGCTCTATAATCATTTTACCATTAATTTTTTCCAACAATTTATTTTTGTTTCCGAATCTGGAAGATGCTCCACCTGCGGGTATTATTACATTTATTTTCATTTTTCATTTCCTTCAAAGTGATTGTATAACTTTCTTTCTATATCTTTTCTTGTGAGGATTTCTTTATAATCGTCATAGATAATTTCCAGACCTTGACCTTTCATGACCTCGCCGATTACAGTCATACCTTCAGGTATAAAATCCAATGTTGCGACCAGTTCGTAATCTTCGCCACCATATAAAACTAAATCTTTATAATTTTCAAATTGTTCTAAATTTTTGTATTTTGGGATTTTGTCAAAATTAATGACCATTTTTACTCCGCTTGCATACGCTATTGCAGATAAAGCATCGGCCAGACCGTCAGAAGTATCCATCATTGCATAATTTTTGTTTGCTGTTTTTGCGATATTTTTTGATATATCCAGCCTGGCCATGGGCATAAGATGGGCTTTTATAAATGGATTATTTCTGTCTGAGATACCGGATTTCAATAATTCTAAGCCTGCTGCTGATGAACCATGGTTTCCGGAGACAAGAATTTTTTGTCCCGATTTTGCAAATTTTCTGGAGGATATTTTTCGATCAGAATCTTTACCTATAGCGGTAACAGAAATAAAAACTTTATCACCTCCTGTAATATCTCCGCCAACGATTTGAATTTTTCCTGCAGCTTTTTTCATTCCTCGATAGAAATCTTTTATAAATTCAGTAGTAACATATTTGGGAAGCGATAGCCCAACTGTTAAACAAAGAGGTTCTGCACCGCTTGCGGCAATATCAGAGAGGTTCACCATTACAGACTTGTAACCAAGCTCAAAAGGGCTGATATATTCAAGGCAAAAATGAATATCTTCAACTAAGTTATCTTGTGTCACTACAATACCTGCATCTGTAATATAAGCGCAGTCATCCCCAATATATTTTGAATTTAGTTCGCCTTTTATAATCCCTATTAATTCATGTTCTTTCATTGTTACATATCTTTTTTTATAAGGTTAACAAATTCCTCAGCAAGTTCTTTATTCCACTTTGTGCCGGCATCTTTTAGAATTTGCTCGATAGCCTCTTGAGGTGAGAGTTTGTTCCTATATGGGCGTTGTTCTATTAGTGCAAAATAAACATCTATGATAAGAATTATTTGAGAGGCTAAAGGAATTTCATTATGCTTAATTTTATTAGGGTATCCTGAACCGTCCCAATTTTCGTGATGGTTTTCTACTATCGGAATTACATCTTGTATATAAGATATAGGTTTTAAAATTTCTCTTGCTGCAATTGCCGGATGTTCATGAATATGCTGTTTTTCCTCTAATGTAAGAGGGGTTGTTTTTTGGAGAAGTTCTTTTGGCAGCATTAAGTTGCCGATGTCATAAAGTAACATTGCAATTTTAAGGTTATCTATTTCTTCCGATGTCAAATCAAAGATTTTACCGAGCGATATTGCAACTTGAACTTTCTTTTTAACATAACCTTTAGTATGGAGCGGATTGTATATCGAATTCAAACTGTCAGCTACAGAAAACAATGTGTCTTTAGTAATTTGAGAGTTTTTATTTTGTTTTAACTTGTCTCTCAAGTCATTGGCAAGATTTTCTTCAATAGGAATATTGTGCTTTGATAAAATATCTACGAAAGTATTAATTGCAATTTCCTGCCAAGAAGTTTCTGTAATAGGTTTAGCGAGTGTAACACGGTTTCTTCCTTCACGCTTAGAAATATACATAGCCTGATCCGTCAATTCCAAAAGTTCATCAATGTTATTACTGTGCTCTAAAAAGGTTGCAACTCCCAGACTTGCGGTTATATGCCCAATAGTATCA
>CADBQW010000007.1 GCA_902796925.1 uncultured bacterium
CCTATTGATTTTATTGAAGATAATGATTTTCAATCTACCGTTTCATTACTTATAAAAAAAAGAGAAACAGCAATCAAAGACAAAGAGACTCAACCCGTTTGTGTATTACTTGAAGATTTAGATTTAAAACAAATTTGTGCAAGAGCAAGTATTTATCTATGTAAATATGCAAATATGATTTTGTTTAAAAATTTTGACGAAGCTTTACTATATACTTTGATGACTCTTAGACAAAATATATTTACTGATCCTCAAAAACCAATGCAAGTTGAGCCTAAAATATATGAATTTAATAATCCTGATGAAAATTCATTAATATTTATAACTACAAATTTTGCCCTTACATTTTTCGCTGTTGCGGCTGAGTTGGAAAATTTGGATGAGCCATCATATTTGATTGTAACCTCATCGGAAGGGATGAGTGTTTTAACAGCTTGGTCTGCTGAAAAATTTACTGCAAAATCAGTTGTTCGTTCTATAAAGCAATATGATTTGGCTAACAAAGTTATAAATCGCAAGATTATAATTCCCGGACTTTTGGCTCATATGAAATCTGAACTGGAGCAGGAACTTGAAAAAGCAAATCTAAATTTCGAAATTGTTATCGGTACTATTGAAGCTTTTAAGATTAAAGATTTTGTTAAAACATTAAAAAGATAAATAAAAAAAAGCTATGTACTTTGAGGTGCATAGCTGTTGATTAGGGATATGTGTATCTTAGTCTCTAAGGAGTATGGTTAGATACTATCAAATATTATTTAAAATTAAATCATACATTTTAATGATGTTTTAAAAAATAAAATATTATTAAAAATATACATCACGAATCTCCACCACATTTTGCACCATAAATAAAAACTGTAAGTAAAGTAAAAGCCGCTTTTAGGCGGCAATCATGTATTTGGTAAAAGGTTAGTGTGTAGGAGAAAATAAAGAAAAAGAAAATGGTTATAATTATCTTATACCCATTATTTGATATCTTTAACATATATTTAAGATATATTAAATAAATATTAAGTTTGATTGAGTTCCTAGTTATTCGCGATTGAGCGATGGAACTTGTCAAACAAACAACAAGTACAAAACCATAATCTTAACTACTAGATTTCTCCCAGAGATTCGTATTCGAAATTACAGCCGAATTCTTCCTGTGCAAGAACAACTATGTCATTTATATAATTCGAAAGAATTCCGAAGAATATTTGTCGATATTCCATCGGAACAACAAGTATCGGAATATCAATATCACATTCATTAACTTTTTTAACTATTTTATTAGCTATTTTTTCTGCAAAATTTGCGTCAATTTTAACAATGGCATCAATTTCATCAATTTCTGGTACAATTTTGTTAAAGGTCTTATCAGAAATTTCAAGAACAGGAATTACCCCCTGCGAATTTACGTAGTTTTGACAAATATTTCTTGAAAGTGCAAGTCTCAATTTGCTTAACATATCAGCTCTTGTTTCACTTTGAGCGTAATCATTAAGTTTTTCAAATATAAAAACAATGTCTTTTATTGAAACCCTTTCCCTAATCAATGATGTTAGGATATATTTTAAATCTGCAAAAGAAATCATGTCAGGCACAAGGTTTTCAACAAGGAAAGAATCTTCTTGTGCAACTATACGACAATATTTTTGAAGGCTTTCGTATGTAAAAATATCATCAACATATTTTATTAAAACAAAATCTGCCACGCGAGAAATAAATTCCGTGGCCGATATTCCTTTTGTCCAGTAATCCTTTGTTTTTCTTTCATCTATCCAGACAACCTTTTTACCGGTTATAAAATCAACATCATAAATAGCATCTTTCATTTTTCTGGTAAGATTTAAGTCATCAACAAAAAACATTTTGTGATGTGGGTATGCAAAAGCTTTAAATACAGATGTTCCTCTTATATTCACAGAAAATTCATATGCTGAAAGTCTTGTTGTATCAAGGATTCTTATCGGAGGAATGATATACCCCAATTTATCAGTGTTCTCATACCTAACACGCATTAATTCAGGCAATAAACTTTCATCTTCTTCGCTATCAGTATCAACAAGCGGTATTAATTCTTCACTAACCAATATTGAGACGGAATCTACGCCTAACCGTTTGTATAACTCTGCCGGATTTGCCATTGAGGATATTTCTTTTTTCAAAACCTCAAGTTCTTTTAAACTCGAAGAAATTTTATCGTTATATTTCTTTCTTGCATCTGATGCCGGATCCTCAACGTCAAGTGCAGTTTTGATTCTGTTAATTTTCTTTTTCTGTGCTTTTATTTTTGAAATAATTTCCAAACATCTTTCATAAGGTGTCGAATCCGGAGAAAGCATTTTTTCAATAGGATTTTTAACCGTACCCCAACCCAAAATATCACTACCATCGTATTCATCATCGCCATCGTAATCTTCTGATACAAATATACAATTGAGCATAATATTTTCATCGGTTTCAACTTCACTCATACTATAAAGTTCCCAACCGCTCATTGACATTTCATTCAGAAGATTTTGTAATCCGTCAACATCATCAGCCGGGATACTCTTAATTGTGTATTTCATTTTTTTCATTTTCATTTCTCCGCTAAAATTTTTATTGCTCTAATTGCAACTTTTATTGCCATATCTGTATCTTTAACAATTGGATTTTCAAGTCCGGCCTTTTCTCTTTCCTGATTTGCCACAGCCAAAAATAC
>CADBQW010000008.1 GCA_902796925.1 uncultured bacterium
AACAACAATATGGGGCAATATGACAATACATCATCCCTCACTGCTCTAAGAAACGCCTACTATTGGTCCAGTGTTGAGTCGTCTGCTACTATCGCCAGGACACGCTACATCGTCTCGTACTACAGCCTCTACTACACGGACGACCGCAACCACTCGATCAACACGGCTTTATGTGTAGGAGATTAAAAATTAACAATTTAACTTATCGAATTCTTTTTTAATCTCTCGGATATCTTGCCACATAAGCCATTTGGGTGAACCTTTTTCATGCGACGGATTTCTTAGTAAATATGATGGGTGAAAAATGGGCATCATTTTTGAGCCAAAAGGGCCATCGAACCATCTCCCTCTTGCCCTGGTGATCCCACGTTCATTTGGTAACATTGTATTAAGTGCGATATTTCCGCATATTAAAATAATTTTGGGTCTAAGAATATTTATTTGAGCAAGCAAAAATTCAGCGCAAGCCTCTTTTTCTTCAGGAAGCGGATTTCTATTTTTCGGCGGGCGGCATTTTATGGTGTTACAAATATAGATATCTTTTTGTCTTGACAACCCGACTGAATTCAATATCCTATCCAAAAGTTGCCCTGCACGACCGACAAAAGGCTCACCCTTCTGGTCTTCCCAATACCCGGGTGCTTCACCAATCAACATAATTTTGTGATTAGGGACCCCTGCAGAAAAAACAACATTGGTTCTGGATTGCGCAAGCGAACATTTGTTACAATTCAAACACTTTTGCCTTACTTCTTCCAGTTGTTCAACCAAATTTTCCATAACAAATTGTATTTTGGCAAAAGCTTGTTTGTCAATAATATTTTAAAATTTATAACAAGTAAGCAAAAAAAAGTTGCCAATAAAATTGACAACATTAAATAAACACGAGGATATTAAGAGAGAGAGTATAAATAAAACTTTTCTTTTTAATCTTCGTTCTTATAAAGCAAGAACCGATTATTCAATTTTTAATATCCGAATTTTCCCTTGTTTTAAAGTTAATCTTTAGATTTCCCTTACATTTATATAAAGTTTTTGGAGAGAAATAAATTTACCTTTTAATGATAAATATTAAGAATTTGTTACAATAAAATATCAGAACCTTTGTAATTGCATTATTTTAACAATAAGTATTGTTTTTTGGATAAAAAAATGTTATATTATCCCTATTAAGGGAGAGATAATGGATACAGAAACATTATTTGATATTATTTCGTTTTTACAGAAAGCTATAAAAGCAGGCGCTTCAGATGTACATTTGCAGGTTGGAGAAAGACCGACACTTAGAATTGACGGACGTATTGTTAGGGTTGACATGCCGGCGTTGACTGAAGCTGATATTGCAAAAGCTCACGATAAACTTTTGCCGGAGGGTTTAAAGGCAAAAATTCATTCTCTTTATGATATGGATTTTGCCTACGAAATTCCCGGTGTTTCACGTTTCAGGGTTAATTTGAATAAACAACTTGGCAAGAATGCTTTGGTTATAAGAACTATCCCTTATGTTATAAAAAAGATTGCTCAGTTAAACCTTCCTGAATCAATAGAACAGTTCGCAACCTTAAACAATGGTCTTGTACTTGTAACAGGACCGACAGGATCAGGAAAATCAACAACAATAGCATCATTGATTGATTTTATAAACCTTAATTATGCAAAACATATCATTACAATTGAAGATCCTGTGGAATTTTTGTTTACAAGTAAAAAAAGTATTGTTTCTCAAAGGCAAGTGGGTATAGATACCCCTACATTTCCTGATGGGATAAAGTATGCACTAAGACAAGACCCCGATGTTATATTCATCGGAGAAATTCGTGATCAGGAAACGATTACTGTTGCCATGAAAGCTGCAGAAACCGGTCACCTTGTGTTTGCAACAATCCATACCAATAATGCAGTCCAGACTGTTGATAGAATTATAAATATGTTTGACCCTAAAGATAGAGATTTTGTAAGGTCACAATTAGCAGGAGTATTAAGAGGAACAGTCGCTCAAAGGCTTCTTCCTGTAGCTGACGGGGTAGGAAGAAGGCCTGCTTGTGAGGTATTAATTGTCACCCCAACAGTCAAAGATTTTATTAAAAAAGATAACCTGCCTGAAGTCTATGATTTGGTCAAAAAAGGCTCTTTCAACAATATGATTACATTGAATTCATCTCTTTATCATATGGCAAAAAATGGAATTATCACAGAAGAAGTTGCTATTGATACTTCTGAAAATAAGTCGGAAATTCAGCAGATGTTCAGAGGGGTATATCATGGAACTCAACAAATGTTTTAAGAGTATTTATTATGCAAAATTTTACAACTGATGCTATAAATCTAAAAACTTATCCCTTGAGTGATTCTGACAAAATAATTGTAATGTATTCAAAAGATAAAGGATTAATAAAAGGGGTTGCCAAAGGTGTTAAAAAACCAAAAAGCAAGCTTGGCGCAAGAATGGATCTGCTCGTTGCCAATAAACTTATGCTCTATAAAGGTAAAAATCTTGATACCATTTGTCAGGCAGTTGCACTAAATACTTTTAACAAAACAAGGTGCAATATGGATAAAATATTTTATTCAATGTACGTGGGTGAAGTTGTTCATAATTTTGGGATTGAGGATGACCCTACATCGGAAGAAACTTTCGATGTTTTGTATAAAGCATTGGATAGAATTTCTAATGCACAAAATAAGATAGAAATAATTATTGCAACTTTAAAATTTCAACTTAAAATAATGAAAATATCCGGTTTTGCGGTAGAGTTAAATCACTGCTTGATTTGCGGCAAACCTATAGAAAATGAATCAATGTACTTTGCCCATAATAAAGGGGGTGTCCTGTGCGAAAGTTGCGTTAAAAACATTGGCGGCATGGTTCATATGCATTACAAAATTCGCGATTTTTTAGCTACTCTTGAAACTACAGATTTTAACGAACAGTCCCATTATGAAACTAGAGCAACTGAAAAAGTCGTTCTAACATGTTTTAAGCTACTTCAAGAATACATCAATTTACACTCACCTAAAAAATTTAAGACCGTTAATATAATGCAAGAAACTCTTGTGTAAAATTTTTAGTGTAAACCTTTATCTGAGAAAATATCAAACACCCCGTTATTTTCTCCACAGAACAATCTGTCAGGGTGGCCCGTAATCTTAACCTCCATTGAATAGTCGTTGTTAGCAAAAATTTTCTTTATTCCGGATGAGCCCAAACCTGATGTAAATTCTTTCATTGCATCTTCAAAAGATAACATATAATCAAGACATAGAGGATATTTGTATTTATCAAAAATTTGCTGTTTTGCATTTGATGAAAATACGGTTTCTATACTACGTTTTCCATCGTTCGTTAACGAAGTCATAATTTTTGTATCATTGTTTATGTACTTGTTTTCAACAATGTACCTTAGCATTTGTTTTTCAATCGGATCATTTTGATCAAAGATATTAATTATATCTGACAGTTTTGTTTTTCCTTCATTAATTAGCGAGGAATATTCACTCCATTTTAAAAGTTGTTTGGTTGCATAATCCAGGTTGTCTTGGGATTTTTCTTTTATTAGAGTAAGAATTTCAGGCTCCGAAAAAAGGAGTTTACTTTCAGGATAACCATCAATAATCTCTGCATTAAGTATATACTTGCCGGCTTTATCTATGTCAATTTTGCCATCCCGTAGTTTTGCAAAATTGAGGGCTTGATTGTATATTGGATTGTTAGAATCGTTTTTTTCATACTCTTTAACTGTATCAAAATTTTTGATAGTTGATTTTATATTCTTTTTTTGAAGAACTAATTCATCTTCACTATTAATATATGGTTTAACTATATCCATAAGTTCTTTTGCCGTCTTAACTTCAGCCTTATCCATGGTCTGCGGAATATATTTAAGATAAATATTTGCAGTGTTTGGCATGTCATTTTGATAGAGAATATTTACGATATCATTGAATTCAGTTCTAAGATTATTTAATTCTTTTGCTTTGAATTGATTTAGCCTGTGTTCTTCCAGAATTCTTTGGCGTTCCATTTCGTTATATTTTTGAGTCCCTATAGGTTTGAAATCAGCAGTTTCGATCGTGCGTATTGCATCTTGTGCCGATTTTTCACCGTCAAAAACACTATCAAATTCTCTGAGCATATTTCCTAAGGCTTTTTTATCTTCAGGTTCAAAGCGTGAATTGTCAAATGAAATAATTCTATTTAGAATATTTTCGTTTTCTGCAAGTTCACTGTTTGAATAGAAGTCTAAACGTTGTCTGAATTCTTCAGGCGTAAGGTTTTCATAATCTCTTTGAGCGGTTCTTACTCTTTCCGCTTGTGCAATAATCCGTTTGATTTTTTCGGATGCCTTTTCAAACTTGTATTCACTGTTAGATAAAGATTTTACGGAAAAACTTTCTCCGTTAGCTTCGCATACAATATCACTTAAACTTTCATTATTAAGGTAATGTTTTTTTATAACGGATAATATAAAATCGTCATAATTAACGGTCAGCATCCTTAAATCGTCATAACTAATAGGTGGTGTTGAATTTTTTCGGAATTGAGGAATTGAGGAAAATCCTTTATTCATAAGACCGCTATAATGTTCAAACAATCGGGTCATTGTAGTGTCGGCTATTCTGTTAAAAAGTATTTCCTTATCGATAATATAGTTTTTCGAAATTTCATCAGTATATTTTCTCACGGTTTTTTCAAGAAAATCTATTATTTCGTCAGGGTTTTCTTTTAGTACAATAGTATTTAATTTTTCATAAAAATCCCTTGTCACGGTATTTTCGATTTTTTTTGCTATGACATCTTCGGGTTTTTGAGGGACAGCTATTTTGGGAAATTTCTTTTTTAATTCATCAAGAGTCTTAACATCAGTCAATTTTGAGTAATATTTTTTACAAATTTTTGCCAGATTAAAGTTACCGTCATCAACCGCGGATTTAAATATATTCAATAATTTGTAATCAACATCATCATGTGCTTTTGGAATTTTAATTACAACCTGGTTTTTGTTGATAAATTCTAAATCTTTTTTTCTTTGACGGCTAATTTCCTTTATTCTTGTACGACAAATTTCAATAGATTTTTGAATTTCAGTTGAATTCATGACATTCATTCTACTGAACAAGTAATCTACTTCTGCCATATATTTTTTATTACGTTCTTCATTTAGTTTGAGTCTTCTCAGTGCTTGGCGTTTGAATTCTTGTTCAAGCTCGGCATCTGTATATTCCCTCGGTTCTGTTTTCAAAAGGTCATTTATCATTCTTTGAAGTCGTTCTGTTTCGGCTTTTATGTTTAATTTCTTTGGAACTTTTGCACAAAACGGTACGCTGAAATACACAGGTTCCCTATTAATGTATTGCCCGGTTTTGTTTGAATTGGCTTGTTTTTTCTGATAAGTATAATTTATCCCGAAAGGTTGTATTGAATTTATTTTCATAAGCTTAATCCTGCAAGATTAAAACACAAACAAAATGTTTTTTGACATTTAAATGTAAATTCTTGTAAAAAATATTAATATAAAGATGACATTCAAATTTGCTTATCTTAATATGTAGTCAATCAGGAGAATTAAGAAAATGCTTGAAACTGTAATTGAAAGAAAATCGGGATTTGATTTAACTGCACGCAGTGCATTTTCAAAAGAGGATGAAAAGTTCTCATCACGTTCTGTTGCGGCTATGCTTGGAAGAAATACTACCCCTATTTCTCATAAAAAAATTGCGGATAACTATACAATTATAAAAAAAATATTTAAATTTCAGGCGGTTGCAGGTCGTATTTCGAATCAAGAAAAAGCGCTTTTAAATAAATATGATTTTGGCACCCTTGAATATACAACTACTGATAAAATGTATCAAGAACTTGAATTATTAAGAAAGTGGTCTGAATCGACGGATTCCGATTTAAGAAACGATTCTGACCATATAATTGAAATAAGAGCCAAAGAGTTGAAGTTTCTCGATACAATGGGGCATTCCTATATTTCTAACGAAATATATCAAGGATATACGGTTTTAGAGAATTATTTTATAGAAATTAGTAAATATCCTATAAATTAGAGGCTTTCAGTATGCGGGAGTACGACTTATACATAGTGCCTACACCTATCGGTAACCTTCAGGATATAACTTTACGGGCGATAGATATTTTAAAATTTGTTGATGTAATTGCTTGTGAGGATATAAGAGTTACCCAAAAACTCCTTAATCATTACGATATTAAAACAAAATGTATTTCATATCACAAATTTAATGAAAAAGAGAGAATAGAGAAATTTTTGCAAATTTTATCCGAAGGTAAAAAGATAGCTCTTGTTTCTGATGCAGGGACCCCATTATTTTGTGATCCCGGTGCTGTGTTGGTGAAAGAATTAGAAAAGAGAGGATATAGTGTTACATCACTGCCCGGAGCAAATGCCGTTATTACATTTTTATCCGGAGTAGCTCGTGAGGGAGAAGATTTTGTGTTTGTAGGGTTTATGCCGAGAAACCAAATTCAAATAGAGAAACTACTTGACAAATATCGGGAAACGGATTTGGTATTTTATGATTCCCCAAATAGAATTATGAATACATTAAATATTATCAAAAACAACCGAGCCGGAGTGATAGTAAGCATTGGTCGTGAATTAACAAAGGTTTTCGAAGAAATTGTGACGGGTCCTGCGGATGAAGTTATTGGTCATTTTCATGATGGTGTTGTAAAAGGTGAAATTGTAGGGGTAGTTCATCGAGAAAAACTAAATGCAAATGAAATCGAGCTTGAGAAAAATATAAAACTTTTAAAAGAAAAGAGTTTTGGCGCGAAGGATATTTCCGTAATTCTTTCCACGTTATATGGTTACAGCAAAAATCAGGTTTATAAACGAATTGATTGTAATTAGGATTTTGTGTAAATTATTGTAACCAATTTGTCAGGGAATATCTATTCTTGTATTATATAAATACATAGGTTAGAATTTGATAAAGGAGATTTGATATGAAAAATTTAATGAAATTAGGAGTATTAACTCTTGCAATAGTAGGAACTGCAACATTAACAGCAATGGCAGATGGCAACGCATTTACACCGCTTAACTTTAGTAATTCAACAGCAGCTTCAAATACCGCAAAAACGTCTCCTGCAGCCGTAACCAACACTGCGGGAAATACTCAATTTCAAAATGCAATTTTGCAACTGGATAACGCTCAAGTTAGTGTAAGAAACGAGCTCCTAAATTACAAATCAAAATATTCTGATGTGGATTCGCAATATCAAACTGTTAAAGCTCAAAGAAAAGCTCTCGCTTCTCAAATTAAATCTTGTGAAAGAAAAATCAAAAAGATTGACAAACAAAAAGAAAGTATAAGAAAAAATATTATATAGTTTGGGCTAAATTTCTTATTGTATTAATTGGGAATGATTTAAAATCATAATCCTATAGTTGTTTTTTGCAAAGGTTTTTTTTGATGAAATTAGAAAAAATATTTATTCTCATAACGCTTGTATTTGGTTTTTTTTATACCTTGACTCTACCGCCATTTCAATCGGTAGATGAAGGGATGCATTTTTATAGAACTTACCAAATTTCGCAAGGTAGATTTATCGCCCAAAATATTGATGGAAAAGTGGGAGATTATTTACCGAAAGATTTGTCTGAATTTTATAAATCCTACGAACCTTTTATAAAAAATATAGATCGGAAACAAACTTTAGATAATATTAAAAAAGATTTTAAATATATTGCGGATGATAACGATTTAGTTTTTACACAATTTACCAATACTGCATTATATTCCCCTGTATGTTATGTAAGTCAATTGCCGGGGGTTTTGGTCGGGAAAATGCTAAAACTACCTCTCGTTGGTATATACTATCTGGGAAGGTTAAGTAACTTAATATCTTATTGTTTTTTAATTTTTCTCGCATTGAAGCTTGCTCCATTTTTTAGGTTACCAATGTTTTTACTGGCACTTATGCCAATGTCACTTTCTCTTGCAGGAGCATATACGTGTGACGTCGCAGTACTGGGGTTAAATTTCATTTGGATGGCAATGATTTTGAGGTTATTAGAAAAAGATGAATGTCAACGAAAAGATATCATTTGGATGTCCGTAATAGCATTTTTAATTACACTTTCAAAATCTTATATTTTGTTATTGCCACTAGTATTTCTCATACCGATGTCAAAATTTAAGAATAAAAAAGATTATATATTATCGTTGTGTTTTATTTCATTTGCTACTTTGACTGCAGGGGCAATTTGGTATTTGTCAAGCAAAGGACTAAAACTCGATATGAATGAAGTTTTTGCAGATTCTGCAATGCAAAAATTGTTTATTATGTCTCATCCGTTTGAATTTATTGGGGTTTTGATAAAAACTTTTTTTGTAAAGACTCCAAGATTATATATAACAATGATTGGAGTATTGGGATGGCAAGATACCAAACTTGATTGGATAACTTATATTGTGTATCCGGTTTTGCTATATTTTGCTGTATTTGCGGATACATCAAAATTCATATTGAATCGTTGGCAAAAATTGATTGTCTTGGCTGATTTGTTATTTGGAATAGTTTTAACTTATACAAGCTTATATATCATGTGGTCTCCGGTTGGGAATCCTGTTGTTATGGGATTAAACGGAAAATATTTTATACCTTTAATGATTCCTTTTTTACTTTTGTTTAAACCGATCAATTCAAAATTTGATTATACAAAAATTCAATTAATATTAGTTTTATCTGTAATACTGATTCTTTTATCTGGTGAATTGTCGCTTTTGCACAGATTTTATGATATAACTCCGCAACTATATTATAAAATTTAGAAATATTATTTTTTAATTAAGGTGATTTTATTTTTTCCATGTCTGTGATAGGATTGTTTATATCAGACTTTTGAGAGGGAAATAGATGATCAGTTTTTTAATGAAACTTTTGGGTGACCCAAATGAGAGAAAAGTAAAAAGCATAATGGGAATTGTTGAGCACATAAATGCTCTTGAAGAACAATTTGCCTCAATGACCGATGATGAACTTCGGGCAAAAACCGCAGAGTTCAAAGAAATTCTCTTAAAACGTGAAACTTCCTCTGATTTCAAAACTGATTTAAAATTAGAAAAAGCCGCTTTAGACAAAATTTTGCCGGAAGCCTTCGCAACAGTTAGAGAGGCTGGTAAACGTGTATTAAACATGAGACATTTTGATGTGC
Organism: uncultured bacterium; assembly: GCA_902796925.1. Lineage (GTDB taxonomy): Bacteria > Cyanobacteriota > Vampirovibrionia > Gastranaerophilales > Gastranaerophilaceae > RUG14219. The sequence goes on from CADBQW010000008.1 coordinate 9,189, forward strand.
AGCTTATTGGAGGGTATTTTCTACACAATGGTCATATAGCGGAGATGAGAACAGGTGAAGGAAAAACCCTTGTTGCAACCCTTCCTGCATATTTAAACGCTCTCACAGGAAAAGGGGTTCATATTATTACAGTGAACGATTACCTCGCAAAACGTGATAGTGAATGGATGGGAAAAATATATAAATTTTTGGGTCTGAGTGTTGGAGTTATTTTATCGGGCGGCAGGACTGCAGATGATTTTGAAAAGAAACGCCAAGCATATATGTGTGATATCACATACGGTACGAATAACGAATTCGGATTTGATTATTTGAGAGATAATATGGCAACGAGTCTGGATTCAATGGTTCAAAGACCTTTTAATTATGCAATTATCGACGAAGTTGACAGTATTTTAATTGACGAAGCCAGAACCCCTCTTATCATAAGTGGCCGCGTTGAAAAATCTGCCGAAACCTACACTATGATGGCAAAAATTGCACCTCAACTTGAAAAGGTAACCGATTATGAAGTTGATGAAAAAAATAAAAACATTATTCTTACTGAAGATGGTATTGATAAAGCTCAAGAACTCCTTGGGGTTAACGATTTATTTGATATTTCCAGTCAATATGCTCACCACCTTTTACAAGCTCTCAAGGCAAAAGAACTATTTGTAAAAGATACAGACTATGTTGTTAAAAATAACGAAGTAATGATTGTAGATGAATTCACCGGTCGTATAATGGAAGGTCGCCGTTGGTCAGATGGGCTTCATCAAGCAATAGAAGCAAAGGAAGGGGTTCCTATACAGGATGAAACCCAAACCTTGGCTAGTATAACTTTCCAAAATTTGTTCAGATTGTACCCAAAACTTTCGGGTATGACAGGTACCGCAATGACGGAAGAAGCAGAATTCGGTAAGATTTATAATCTTGAAGTTACTTCTATTCCTACAAATAAGCCTGATATCAGAATAAATCATCCGGATGTTATATATAAAACGGAAAAACAAAAGTATCTCGCTGTAGCTCAAGATATTATTGAAATGCACAAAATCGGAAGACCAGTTTTGGTTGGTACAATAAGTATCGAAAAGTCAGAATATGTATCACAAATTTTGACTCAAATGGGGGTAAAACATAATGTCTTAAATGCAAAACACCATGAAAAAGAAGCTTACATAATTGCGCAAGCCGGTCGTGTAGGTGCTGTAACAATAGCAACGAATATGGCAGGGCGTGGTACAGATATTCTTCTCGGGGGTAATGCAGAGTTTTTAGCAAAAGAAAGATTAGAAAAAGACGGTATTACACCTGAAAATTCTGATTATGAAGCTATAAAGAACAGATATCTTGAAGATGCAAGAAAACTCACAGAAGAAGAACATGCCAAAGTTGTCGAGGCCGGAGGGCTGCACGTAATTGGTACCGAAAGACACGAATCTCGTCGTATTGACAACCAATTAAGAGGTCGTGCGGCACGTCAGGGAGACCCGGGTTCTACAAGATTCTTTTTATCTTTGGAAGATAATTTAATGAGAATTTTCGGCGGAGAAAAAATTACAGCATTGATGGATATGCTTAATTTTGATGAAAAAACTCCGATAGAATCCCCTCTCATTACAAAACAAATACAATCTGCTCAGAAAAAAGTTGAAACATATCACTTTGATATAAGAAAGAACGTCTTGGAATATGATGATGTTATGAATATTCAGCGTGAAAAATTCTACGCACAGCGTCGTCGGGTACTATCCGGAAGAAATCTTTATAATGATGTTTTATACATGATTGAAAAAGAACTTGACAGAATTATAGGGAGTTATATTTCATCTGCACAACAACCTGAGGAGTTTATCTTTGATGATTTGAAAGCCATGATGCGGGAGATTCATTCCAAGATACCGCAGCTTATGGGTTTAAACGTATCTGACATACAAGGGTTGAGATATGAATCGATTCTTAAAAAGCTAACAGATTTAGCTCAAAATGCGTACAGACAGCATGAAGAAGAAATTGTCAATTTCTATAACGAAATTATTTCTCGCTATGCTAATGATGAAAGTTATGTACCGCAGGTTCCTTTCACCGATGAAAGTGTTGTAAGAAACCTAGAGCGTGACATTCTTTTACGAGTTGTGGATAACAAGTGGATAGATCACTTGCATAATATTGATATGCTTAGAGATAGTATAGGCTTGCGTGCGTATGGGCAAAAAGATCCTTTAATTGAATACAAACGGGAAGCCTATGATCTGTTTAACAAAATGATGTATGATATTCAATCTGATACCGTAACCTATCTTTTCCGCACAAAATTCGGAGTACAATTCGTAGACGGTTCAGGTGAAAATATGGCGTAAATTTTTAAAATAACGCGTTAATAAAATCGGTTGAGTTAAAAGGTTTCAAATCTTCCATTTTTTCGCCCACACCGATAAGTTTGACGGGTAAATTCATCTCTTTTGCGATTGCAAGAACGATTGCACCCTTTGCGGAACCATCAAGTTTTGTAAGTGCAACACAGGTCAAATTTATTGCATCTTTAAAGATTTTCGCTTGATTTAACCCGTTTTGTCCGGTATTAGCATCAATAACCAAAATACATTCACGGAGTTTGTCGGATGCTTTTTTATCAATAACGGATTTTATTTTAGATAGTTCTTCCATTAGATTAAATTTGTTTTGAAGTCTTCCTGCTGTATCAACAAGCAAAACATCATAATCCTCATTTTGAGCTTTTTCAATTGCTTCAAAAACAACTGATGCAGGGTCAGCCTTGTCACGACGAACAATATCCGCTCCTGCCCGTTTTGACCATATATCCAATTGTTCTTCTGCTGCGGCGCGGAAAGTATCACCTGCAGCGATAAGAACTTTCTTTCCGTCTTTTTTAAATCTATGAGCAAGTTTTGCAATTAAAGTGGTTTTACCGACACCGTTAACCCCCGCAATAAAGTAGATGTTTAATTCGTTATCTGCATAATTCAATTTACAAGAGCCGGCATTTTCTAAAGTTTTAGAAAATTCTCTTTTCAAGTATTCTCTAACTTGAGAGGGTTTTATTTTATCTTGACCTCTGAGCTTATCAACGAGTTCTGCAGCGTAGGCTACACCCAAATCTGCACCTATGAGTAAATCCTCCATATCGTCAAGCACGATGTCAGAAAATTCACTTTCTTCCGAGATATTTTCAACAACGTTGTTAACGAGGACATTCGCAGTATTTGAAACGGTTGATTTTAATTCATTAAATTTTTCTTTGAAAAACCCAAACATTATTTAAGTCCGTAATCTACGACAATTTTAGCAAGAATGCCATTTATAAATGATGCACTGTCTTCCGTTGAATATTTTTTAGCTAATTCGAGAGATTCATCAACGACTACTTTCATTGGAGCATCTTTTATATAAACCAGTTCACAAATGGCGATTCTAAGGATGTCTTTATCCATTTTAACCATACGGCCGATATCCCAATTTTTGGCGTATTTTTGAATAATATTATCTACTTCTTTGTAATTTCTTTGAAATTCTTGGGCAATTTTAACGGCATAATCTTTAACAATACTCTTAGAATCCAAAGTTGCAAATTCCGCTATTTCCAGTGCAGCGAGAGCCTTTTCACCAACGTCAATCATACTGTCGATTTTTTCTGTCATTTCTGAAGTCATTAGGATAGGAACCGGTACATTGTCAGTATCAATAGGACGATTAAGGTTAGTTTCGTGGTTTGCCTCATAATCTTTGATGTTATTTTTCATAACAATGAGCGAATTCACGGCGGTTTGGAGTTCATCACTCGCGTTATCGGAAAGAATCCTGATGGATTTCAAAATTATATCGTCAAGGGTCTCTTTGGAATATGACGTAATTTTTTTGTCAAATTGCGAAAATAAAATAAAAGCTAATTCACGGGCTGCTCTACGGGCTTGCATAATCTTTTCCCTCATAAATGTTCACATGATGATGGTACCACAAAAAAATTGAATTTTTGAAACTTTACAGAAATTTACATGGGTATTTGCGCAAGAGGATTTTTGTGTTAGTATTGAGACGGCGAGATATGCTTGATAGGTTTTACCCTAGTCGGAATCGTTAACGATTTATAATAGCAAACGAGCTATCCGATGGAGCTTTTTTGCCCGTAGTACAACAAAATTAAAGGAGAAAAACAAATGCCAACAGCTTCAATGATTGAACTTTTAGAAGCAGGTGTACATTTCGGACACCAAACACAAAGATGGAACCCAAAAATGAAACCGTATATTTATGGTGCAAGAAACGGAATTTATGTAATTGACTTACGTAAAACAACCGACTTGTTAGATAAAGCTTACGAAGTTGTAAGGGATTTTGCAGCACGCGGAAAGAATGTTCTTTTTGTAGGTACAAAAAAACAAGCTGCAGAAGTGGTGGAAGAAGAAGCAAAAAGATCCGGTGCTTACTACATCAACAGAAGATGGTTAGGTGGTATGCTCACTAATTTTGAGACTATTCGCGGT
>CADBQW010000009.1 GCA_902796925.1 uncultured bacterium
ATGAAAACACGCATTCGAAAAATCTTTTTCAAGCAAATGTGCAAGTCCTAAATTTTTATTATAAAATTCCACAATTTCTCGACGTCGTTTTTTAAAAGTATCAAGACGTATCATTTGTGAAATACCCAATGCCGCCTGGACATCTGTCATCCGGTAGTTATAACCTAACTCCCTCATTTCATAGCGCCAATCGTTAACCATATCCCCATCTTTGTGCATTCCGTGAGCCCTAAATGCACAAAGTCTTTTATAAAGTTCTTCATCATTGGTAGTCACAGCACCACCTTCACAGGTTGTTATCGTTTTTACAGGGTGAAAAGAAAACACCGTCATATCCGAATATTTGCAACTTCCAACTTTTGAATCCTTATAATCTGATCCTATTGCATGCGCAGCATCCTCTATTATATATATTTTTCTATCTTTAGGTAAAATATTATTTATCCCTTCCATATTACAAGCTTGGCCTGCAAAATGAACAGGAATAACGGCCTTTGTTTTTGGTGAAATATGTTTCGCTATTTCATTTGGATCAATATTTGCAGTATCTTTTTCAATATCAGCGAATTTAACATCAGCTCCACAGAATCTTGCGCAATTCGCGCTTGCCAAAAACGTCATCGGGCTTGTAATAACTTCATCTCCCGTACCAACTCCTGCTGCCATCATTGCAATATGGAGTCCTGAAGTTGCACTATTGACTGCAACACAATATTTTGCACCCGTATATTCGCATATCACCCGTTCGAATTCTTTTACTTTCGGACCACAGGTCAAGTATGGAGAACGAAGTGTTTCAACAACAGCCTGTATGTCATCTTCCGTAATATTTTGTTTTCCGTATCCGTATGTTTTCATATATTTAATCCCTCATAATCATAGTTATGCAGCAATTCTATAGCTAAAATCAATTATTGACCCCCCCCCCGACACTTTCTTAGACTCGCGAACCGCGCGGTTTTCTTCACATATTCGTATGCATTCATTTACATCTCTAAAAGGTAATTTTTCGACAAACTCAGGAGGGAAATCCCACCATCTTAATTCAAGTAATTTATTTATGGTTTCAGTATCAAATCTGTATTTTATAACTTTTGCGGGAACCCCGCCTACAATAGCATACGGAGGGACATCGTGTGTTACGACTGCACCTGCTGCAACAATTGCACCATCTGCAATATTTACACCATCCATAATTATTGCACGAAATCCTATCCAAACATCATTACCTATTGTAATAGGTTTCAACCCATCAAAACTTACAACATTTTCCTTTGGAACAGTTAAAATATTGTTAATGGCCGGGCATTTTTCATGGCAAATAAAACCATGTGTTGTAAGACAATCAGTCGGATGTTGAGAGAGTCCGATCATAACTTCATGAGATATTGAACAATATTTACCTATTTTTGTATCTTTTACATTTTTTATATAAGTGTTCATCCCCAAATATGAGAACTCTCCCATATTATACCTTCTATGATTTTTTTCATAGGTTGTATCTTCAGGACAGTACTTAATTTGCATTTTTTCTCTAAACGATTTTCTCTCTGCAGAATTAGGTATAAACATTGAGCAAAATTTTATCAATTTTCTTTTCATAAAATTTAAATATCTCTTATCAATTTTTGCATTTCTTCAACTGTCAACCACCTGTCATTGTTTCCTGAATGGTATTCAAAATCAGACGGAACATGTTTTGCATTTGGATAGTTATATTCAATATTTCTAAACTTTACTTGCGGAAGTATGATATAAAAGTCGTTAAATTCGATTGTATTAGGAGCATCTTCTTTTGTAATCATTTGCTCATGAATTTTTTCTCCAGGTCTTATCCCAACCTCTTTTATTGGCAAATTAGGTGCAATTGCTTTTGCCAAATCCGGCATGCGCATTGAAGGAATCTTCTTAACATAAAGCTCTCCGCCTTGCATATTTTCAATAGCTTCGAGAACCATTTCTACAGCTTGTTCCAATTTAAGCCAAAAACGAGTCATTCTTAAATTGGTTATAGGTAATTCTTGCGCGCCTTCATTAACAAGTTTTTGAAAATAAGGTATTACAGAACCACGTGAACCTGCAACATTCCCATATCTTACTACGGCAAAACGAGTATTTCTATCTCCACAATATGCGTTTCCTGCTATGAACAATTTATCAGAACAAAGTTTTGTTGCACCGTATAAATTGATTGGCGCACAAGCTTTATCTGTCGATAGAGCTACAACTTTTTTAACCTTGCAATTTATAGCACAATCAATAACATTTTGAGCTCCGTGAACATTGGTTTTTACCGCTTCAAAAGGGTTATATTCACATGCCGGAACCTGTTTTAGCGCTGCAGCATGAACAACAATGTCAATACCCTCAAAAGCGCGCATCATTCTCTCTTTGTCTCTTACATCACCGATAAAAAAACGTAACTTAGAAATATAAGGCTGGAACTCTGGCATATTTTGCATTACAAACTGTTTATACTCATCCCTTGAATAAACAACAATTTTTTTTACCCTGGGATATTTTTCCAAAACTGTCTTTATAAACTTTTTACCAAAACTCCCTGTTCCACCTGTTACAAGTATACTTTTACCGTTTAGCATTTTCTCTCCCTTTGCTATAATACTTCTATTTTTATATCCTATTACAAAATAAAAATTTTATCTCACATTATTAAGTTTTCATAACAAAAATGAATCACGATTATTCGGTTAAAAACGAAACTGTTTCACCGAGTGAAAAAACTTTAACAAAACTTTCTTGCTTTACGGGGCGATAATAATCTTTAATTAGCACGTGTTGATTTTGAATGGGGCTGAATCCCTTCTGTCTTAAATAAGATTCCAGATTTTCTGAATTTTTCGTATATTTTCTCTGTTTTATAAAAAGACTAAAATTAGACTTATATTCACTTATCTTATTTACGGCAAAGTTTATAATATCTTCTACATTGAAGTTATATCCTTCATTTAGGAAAATATCCAGGATAAAATTTCTGTTGTCGCCGGTTGTTATGGAAAGATAAGATACAATTCTTTTCGTTGCGCTATCTTCAAGAACGTAACGATTTTTATAAAATTTCGAAAACCCTTCAAAAAACGGTTCCTTAAATTCTCCTTTTTTCCTTATAAGTGAAGGTTTATAAATTGTTTGTAATTCTCCGTTGTATAGGGTTGCAATTTGTTTGGCGTCACTATTTTGTGCTGTTCTGAAGCTCATATCTTGACCGGATATCCGCGTTCTGTCAATTCTCCACAAAACTTCACCCGAACACTGCCTAAATCCGCAACCGTCAGTAAATAATTGCATTAATTCATCATCATTTTCATTAATCAAAACAGAATATGACACAGCTCCTTTTGCACCAAATTTTGCAATAACAAATTCAACCAGTTGTTTCCCCACATCATACATGTTTTCAGAAAATACAAGACGAGAAATATTAACCTTGTATGGATTGCCATAAGTTGGAATAACGGTAATTAAACCGAGAATCTCCTTCTTATTACAAAGAACAAATGACTCCGGCAAAAAACTGAACCTCAGAGGCAAAAGGCCTTGAACTTTAGCTAAAACCTCTGCCTGCAAAGATTTAGTAAGTCCAATTCCCTCATCATTAAGATAAGAAATCATCTTTTGGATTTTAACGATATCAAAGTAATTTAATCTTCTGATTCTGCTCATCTTAATGATATTATACAATTTTTTTTGAAACTTCGCAAGGTTTGTGATAATCTAAATTGCAAGAGGAAAATTATGAAAACAGCAGTTGTGAAAGATGGTAAGATTATTATACAAGACATGTCAATCCCTCAATTAAACAACCGTAAAGGTGCGATTGTAAAAGTTCTGGGATCAGGACTTTGCGGTAGTGATATCGTTAAATTGCGTGAAAATCTTGTTCCTGACGGCACAGTTTTAGGCCATGAAATTGTAGGTGAAATTGAGGAAATTAATTCTGATTCAAATTTCAAAATTGGGGATTGTATTGTTTCTTCACATCACATCCCTTGCGGACAATGTGTTTATTGTAAATCAGGAAATGTTTCAATGTGTAAACATTTTAAAAATACAAATCTTGAACCTGGCGGCTTTAGCGAATACATTTATTTGTCGGAGGAGCACCTTTTGAATGTAGCATATTTAAAACCTCAAAATTTATCAAATGATGAGGCGGCTTTTTATGAACCTCTTGCCTGCTGCATTCGAGCGGTAAAAAGATGCTCATTAAAACAAGGCGATATAGCTGCAGTCATAGGATTGGGTTCAATCGGAATAATAATGGCACAAGCACTTAAAGCCTTTGGTATTCAA
>CADBQW010000010.1 GCA_902796925.1 uncultured bacterium
AGACAACGGCACAAATAACAATATTTACGACAGTACATCCGCCATCTCTACTCTAAGAGGCGCCTTCTATTGGTCTAGTGTTGAGTCATCTGCTACGATCGTTAGGTTACGAAACATCAACTCGAACGACAGCATCTACTACACGGACGACCGCAACTACTCAAACAACACGGCTTTGTGTGTCGGAGATTGATTGTGAAGGGCGGGCCGCAAGGTGTTGTATACTGAGGCAATAGGCAGGCTCCCCTTGATAAAACGAAAATCGGTACATTGTAACGTGGCCAAGATGCTGAAATAAATTCAGCATGACAAGAAGGTAGAAAGTATGGTTGACTTTAGTCAACCATACTTTTGTGTTCTTTAAAATATCATTTTTGTTGTATAATTATTATATTGAAAGGGGGATGTTATGTTAAAGGTTTTTATTGAATTTTTATCAATTTTCATAGGAGCGTATTTAATCGGATCAATACCAACCGGATATATAGTAGTTAAAGCATTAAAGGGAGAAGATATTAGACAAATAGGTTCGGGTTCAACCGGGGCAACTAATGTAAAACGTATAATGGGAAAAAAGTGGTTTTTTGTCGTACTTTTACTGGATGCTTTTAAAGGTGCTCTACCTGTTATTTTAGCAAAATTATTTTTTGAAAATTTTGCGGGGATAGGTTTATTACCTGTAATTGCTTCAATAGCAGTAATTTTAGGTCATAGCAAATCAATTTTCTTGAACTTCAGCGGTGGAAAATCAGTCGCATCAGGTATTGGTACCATTCTGGCATTGAATTGGCAAGTGGGACTTATACTAGCAGGGGTTTGGGGAACAATTACTTATTTTACAAAATACGTTTCAGTGGGATCAATAATAGCACTTTGCATATCACCAATTTTGATGTTTGTGTTTAAACAGCCCTTAGCTTATATATTTTATTGCTTATTAGGTGCGATATATATAACATACTTACACAGAACAAATATTAAACGTTTAATTGACGGTAACGAAAATAAAGTAAGATAAATTAAATATTTCCCACTTTATTTCGGCCGCTATTTTTAGCCAAATATAATTTTTCGTCAGCAAAGGATATCAGAGCTTGAGGGGTTTCTCCGTGTAATGGATATGATGATACTCCCAGACTTATCGTAACACCAAGTTCTTTGCCTGATATTTTAACTTTTTTTTCTGCAACTGCTTTGCAAAGTTTTTGTGCGGTAAAAATAGCTTCATTAAGTCCGGTATTAGGCAAGATTATACTCATTTCTTCCCCGCCGTATCTGCAAACGATATCTGTTGTACGCACATTTCGCTTTAATATTTGAGCCACAAATCTTAAAACGATATCTCCCACTTGATGACCATAGGTGTCATTAAATTGTTTGAAAAGATCAATATCTATAATAATTAAAGATAAATCCTGCCCATAACGTTTTGCCTGTTCAACATGAAATTTCATCTGCTCTTGAAAATATCTGTGGTTGAAAAGTTCAGTAAGTCCGTCAGTAGTGGCCAATTTATATTGGGTATCAAAATCTCGGGATTTTATGATGTATTTTACTATATAACCAAATATAATTGCCAAAATAGTAAATATCAAAGGATAAATAATTTCAATCCAAATATTATACTTTTCCATCAGTAAGTAGGTGCTTGCAAGATAAAGCGTATATATTGAAAGGCTCAATACAATAGAGGCAAAAATTGAGGAACATTTCATCACAACAAAAATAATTAGAAGTGCGAGAAGAATTGATATTACAAATACATACGACCTAGAAATTTTAATAATAAAATTATTGTCAAGAAGATTGTTAACATATGTAGCTTGTATCTCAACTCCCGGATAAATTCTGGAAGTCGGAACCGTTTTTATATCAAACAGGCTTGCAGCAGTGGTCCCAAAATAAATAACTTTTCCGGTAAAGTCATAATTAACGTGCCCCTCTCCATTTACTGCTTTTATTAATTGATATATAGGAATGTAATCGTATGTTCCGGAGTCACCATACCAATTGAGAAGCACGTTACCATCTTTATCAAGTTTAATCTTTTTATTGTTTATGATAACAGAATTATCAGAGTTAATCGTATATTCTTTTTGTTCTGAACCGGAATATTTCTCATACACTTTTAGGGCCAGTTGCGGGTAAAATTTATCTTGATATTTTACAAATAAAGGCATTTTTCTTAATACGCCGTCATCTGCACGAGAAACATTAATTATTCCAATATTTGACGTACCCGTTAAAATTGAAGTTAATATGCTTCTACAATTTGAAAATGTATTATCAGAAAAATCGATACTGGAATTATTTTTAACCTGTACACTCAAATTGTCCGGCAAATTTGGGGGAAAACGAAGTTCTTCAGGCTGATTGTCAAAGTTAAGTGCAGTGTAGACGTTATTATTTGATATAATTGATTTGGTTAGTTCTTCATCGGCATTTTTTAAGCTTTTCATAGAATTAACAAACATTAGATCAAATGCAATAACCTTGGGATTTTTTTGTTCAAGATAATTTATTATTTTTGCATAAATATCTCTGGGTAAAGGCCATTCTCCATATTTTCCCAAAATGTATTCATAACTTGCATCATCTATAGCAATAATAGCAATATTATCATCTTTTACTTTTGAACCCGATTTTATAGTTATGTTTTGACGTAAATCAAAGGTTCTGTTTTCGACCATATCTACAAATGTACTTAAATTAGCGTTTCTAAATACACCAACTGCTAAAAAAGCGAATAACAAAAGCCCCAAAATATAAAATATTTTCTTCAAAATATATCCTTTAATATCAATTATTCACATTTGCAGTATAGCTAAAATCAGGAGTTTTGGCAATAAAATTTTTTAATATGTACTTTCTTTCTAAAATCAAGTTATTTAATTTTAATACTTGTGTGGAATAAGATAACTCATCAGGTCTTTGCAGATATCTCAAAAGGCATTCTTCATGCAAATTCATATTTTTCTTTACCCATAAAAACTGACAACCGTTTTATTATCTAATATTACATATAATTTGACATCAACTGTTTGCACGAATTTAAATATAAAGATAAATGTTTTTTTGATATAATAGTAAAAAAAGGAATAAAAAGAATATGTTGGAAACTATTTTAACAAGTTTAATAAATTGGATAGAGGGAGTTATTGTCACTTTGGGGCATTCCGGCATTGCACTTTTAATGGCAATAGAATCTTGTAATATTCCGCTTCCTTCGGAAGCGGTTATGCCTTTTGCAGGTTTTTTGGTAACAAAGGGTGAACTTAATTTTCATCTTTCAGCAATTGCCGGAGCTATAGGGTGTGTCCTCGGTTCGGTACCATCATATTATATAGGATATTTTGGCGGCAGAAAATTTGTTGAAAAATACGGGAAATATTTTCTTGTCTCTAAAAAGGACTTGGATAATGCAGATAAATGGGTTGAAAAATACGGAGATTGGGCGTTTTTCTTGTGTAGAATGCTGCCTGTCGTCAGAACTTTTATTTCTTTACCCGCTGGTATTTTAAGGGCTAAAAAAAGAATATTTTTTACATTGACTTTTCTTGGGTCGCTTATATGGTGTTATGTCTTAGTCTTTGTTGGGGTTAAGTTTGGAGAACATATTGATAAATTAAAATCAATTTGGCATAAATTTGATATCCTAATTGTTATGATATGTTTGATTCTTGGCATAATATACGTATATAAACATGTAAAACACTTAAAAGAATCTTAGTAATATCATTTATTTATATTAGTGATAATTTTAAAAAAAGTAATATAATAGAAGTGTGATTGTTGATTTACAAGAAAATAACATTAATATAAAACAAAAAAGAGGATGGCATATGAATAAAAAGATAGTTTGTATAATAAGTTTGGGTTTGATGTTATCAACTATAGCATATTGCTTGGCAGATGAGGGAACTTCCGCAAAAACAGGCTTGGATACGGTAACCGTTTATTATCCAAATGCGACTTTAAATAGTATAATTTCAAAATACAAAGTTGGAAATTATACAGGATGCCTTCAAGAATCATTTTCGTATGTAAAAAAACATCCAAACGATAGCGCCGCATATTATTATATGGCATTAGCATATACAAAAGCAGGTGATACTGCGAGTGCAATTAGTGCATATGATAAGGCAATAGAAAAAAATTCAAGTTCAACGGTTGTCGATAATGCTATAAGAGGAAAAGCATGTCTTACCGGGGATGATGCTATATGTCATCCTCAAGCAGGGAATTCTGATGAAGAACTTACAGATTTAGATAAATTTATTAATGCCCCATATGGGAATGGTTTGTCTCCAGAGCTTAATGAAGAAATAAGACAAAAAGAATTAAAAAGAATGCAACAAGAAATTAATAATAACAGTTACAAGCCTTATAAATCTGAAGCAAAAGGCAGCGTAACCGGTGCTGCTGCTAATATTTCAGAAGAAGAAATCTCTGAGATTCCTTCAAATAAGGAGATTCTTGATGCAATTGACACCCTAAAAAGAGCAGGATTGCAAATTAATGTTTCTGATATTTCAAAAAAAAATGATATTCAAAATGTTATGAGTGACCCAGAAATTTCAGCAAGAAACGCTGAATACGCACAACTCAACATGTTGTTGGGTAATAATAACAACAATAATAATTCCATGATGCAGATGTTACCGTATTTAATGAATCAAGACGGTACCCCTAATAAAAATTTGAACCCACGCGTAATTGAATCTATGATGACATCCTCCATGTTAGATTCTTTCAATAGTTATAACAATAATAACAGTAATAATTATTAGTATTCTTGGTGTAAATTTGGATTATTTATCAGCAAAAGAAGATTTGTTAACCGTTCGCACCAATGAGTGTTTTAGATACCTAACAACAAATAATTTATTTTTAGAATTAGGATATTTTTATTTGCTTTCAGAAGATTTATCAAATGCGAAGAAAGAATTTGATAAAGTTCAAGATTGTGATATAAGGGCGCACTGGGCAAATTTTTTGGTCGGACTTATTGATGGCAAAATAAAATATTATCCATCTTACTTAGAGTTGAGAAATTTTTTTGAATGCGATCTTGATGTATTAATGAAAAATTATAAGGGTGATTATGTTCAAATTATAGTCAACTATTCTGACTTTCTATCGAATTTCAATGGTGAAGTTAACAAATACATCGCCAGAACATTTTTGAATAATAATTACAAAAATTATGCATATTTATATTTTACAAAAGCAAAAGGAAGTTTTTATAATGACCCAGAATTACATTTTCTAATTGCACAGACAAAATACAGAGATGGGCTTATTGAAGAAGCAATAGAATCAGCAAACAAGTGCTTGGAAATTCTTCCTAAATATTACCCGGCTTTAAAATTAATCGAATCAGTTTCAAATGGCAATTATTTATGATATTTTTCCCCGTTAATAATTTTGAATGCACGATAAATTTGTTCTGTCAATAAAAGTAAAGCAAAATTATGTAGAAATGTCATTTTTGATATACTTAACTTGAAATCTGCCCGTTGCGAAACTATTGGTGACAGCCCACAGGATGAACCAATTACGAATACAACTTCTCCAATACCGTCTTTTATAAGTGTATCAATTTTACTCGCAAACTCGGTTGAAGAAAGCATTTTACCCTCAATTTCAAGTGTAATTACATAAGAAAGAGGCTTTATCTTTGACAGGATATTTTTACCTTCTTCTTCCAAGATCCGTTCTGTAAGATTTTCGTCTTTGATTTCTAGTTGGGGAAGTTCTGTAATCTCGATAGGTATATATGGCTTTAAACGTTTTAAAAATTCATTTATGCCATCTTTCAAAAACTTTTCTTTAATTTTTCCGAGATAGATTATTTTTATATTCATAATTTAATTCTTTGCCATATAAACCGTTGTAGACGGAAATGCAAAATCTATACCTTCTTCTCTGAATCTTTTAACAGCTTCAAGATAAATTTCTCCTCTTATTTTCAAAAAGGTGTCGTAAGCCTTGGTTTTGGCATAAGCTTGCATTCTTATATTTATAGAGCTGCTGTCAAGTTTTTGTATAGATACAAGAGGGTCTTTGTACATATCATGCCTTTCATGAACAATTTCTTTGATAATATCAATCCCCCTTTGTAACTTCTCGTTAGTGGTATCATACGTTACGCCAAAGGTTAAATCCAATCTTCTTTTGTTTGCTTTTGATACATTTTGTATAATACTGTCTGCCACTATGTTATTCGGAATTGTAACGACAAAATTATCAAGAGTTCTTATTTTTGTGGAGCGGATGTTTATGGTTTCGACGGTACCCTCGTAATCTTTTATTTTGATATAGTCTCCTGTCCTATATACTTTGTCCGCTAATACCGCAATTGTACCAAACATTGAAGCTATAGTTTGTTGTGCAGCAAAGCCAACCGCTAAACCTGTTATTCCAAAACCTGCAATAAGTGATGTCAGAGAATAACCTTGACTTTGTAAAAATGATGCCACAATTATGAAAACAATTAAAAATTTGATAATTTTTTCTAAAATGGGAAGGACACTGTTTATAGGAAAACCACCATCATCAGATTGAAACCTCTTTTGAATATTGTGAGTAAAAATTTCGGTAACCTTAAATAGTACAGCTATTATAATTACATTAACTATTACTCCCAAAATCAGGTTGATTTTAAAAGTTGAAAAAACTTTTTCAATTTTGTCCGCGTATGCTAAAATTTCATCTAACATATATCCCTTTCCTGTATAAAAATTCTCTAACGCTTATGATTATACATAAAAAATAGGATATTTGAAAATTTTAAATATACTTAATCTTTAATCTTTCTTGCAAGAGAAAGCCCTGCCGGTAAAGGTAAAACAACATTTTCATAACGGTTATCACATGTTATATCATCTATAAAAGTTTGAGTTTTTTCTTTATGTGATAAAACGTTATCTGCTGTAATGTATCCACCTTTTTTCATATGTTTATCAATTATATGGAAATACTTGATATATTCTCTTTTGTTCGCATCAATAAATGCGAAATCAAGCTCTAAATCTTCAGGGAGATTTTCTAACATGGTAACTGCATCTCCTTGAATCGGAATTATAACATCGCTAATATTACA
>CADBQW010000011.1 GCA_902796925.1 uncultured bacterium
TACCACAATGGGTATAATAACAGCCGACGGAACACCAATGATTTTGGTTTATTCACCAAAGTGCACACCGTTAGAACAGGAAAAGACCTATACTTGGTCAACGGTGGATAACAAACCTGAAACAAACGCAACAACGAATTGCGTGAGTGCAATTATGGATATAAACGGTCATAAGAGACCAAACAGAATCGGTCAGGATGTGAGAACATTAAATTCACTATTTGGGTATGTAAAAGCAAACTCAGCAACCTTCGGGACATTAAGCGAATCAGATTGTAAACGACTAAAGAACAAATTAGGAATCAATTGGTGTCCTGCTTCCGGGTATTCTGATTACTGGGGCGGTGCAGTAAAGTATTGCCATGACAGAGGACTACACCTACCTAGTGAACAAACCCTTGCAACCTTAGCGGGATCAATATATGGCAGAAGTGATATAACCCCAAAGACAGTAATATCTTCAATAAACTATGCAAAGACATACTGGGGTGATCAAGGGGATAAAACATGTGAACAGATATGGAGATCTAGAGGATGGGGAGATGCAGATCAAGTTATATGTATAGACAGTGGTACAAACAACAATATGGGACAAAACGACAGTACTTCTTCTGTTTCTCAGCTCAATTACAATGAAGCTTGGTCCCGTGTTGAGTCGTCTGCAACTAAAGCTGGGATGAGAAATATTCATTCATATCTCAGCTATTATTATGCAAGTTCTCGCAACAGCTCAGCCTTCACGGCTTTATGTGTCGGAGATTGATTCTGTGAGGAGTCGGGCCGTAAGGTGTTGTATACTGAGGGCAATAGGTAACAGGAATGCTAATAATAAATTAAATAATAGCCACAGTTATTTTACCCTTGAAAATACTTCTACATTTATATCATCAAATGTATTAGTATTAAAATAAGCGCAGGCGGCTACCATTGCGGCGTTATCAGTGCAGAATTTCATAGGCGGTGCGTATACTTTATAACCTTCATTTTCAAGGCTGAAAATTTTCTTTCTTATTTCTGAATTTGCAGCTACCCCTCCTGCAATTACAACTTGCTTATAATTGGTTTCAGATAAAGCTTTTTTTACTTTGTTCAAAAGTGTTGAAGACACACATTCCTGAAAGCTTGCACAAATGTCGGCAACCGGTAAATCTTTGTCGTTAAATGATTTTACAAGTCTTAAAACTGCAGTTTTCAGGCCGCTAAAACTAAAATTAAAGCCATCAACACGCGCTTGCGGCAAACTAAAAGCGAGAGGGTTGCCTTCTTGCGCCATTTTATCAAGTTTTGGACCCCCCGGATATGGTAGACCAATTAAACGTGCAACTTTATCATAAGCTTCACCAACTGCGTCATCTATAGTTTCCCCAATTATTGTTTGTTTTGAGTAAGACTCAACATCAATAATTTGAGTATGTCCCCCGCTTACCAACAATGCCATAAATGGTGGTTTTAAATCGGTGTCAATATAGTTTGCACAAAGATGTGCATTAAGATGGTTTACCCCAATAAAAGGTTTATCGTACGCCAGAGCCAGAGTTTTAGCTGCGTTTAACCCAACAAGCAAACACCCTACCAATCCCGGACCGACGGTTCCCGCAAAAGCTGTAATATCTTTTCCTGTAAGTCCGGATTGTTGAAAAGCTTCTTCGATTACAACATTTATTGCATCGAGATGTTCCCTTGCTGCAATTTCAGGGATTACCCCTCCAAATTTTGCGTGAGTTTTTATTTGTGATGCAACAATATTTGCAACAACCTCACGCCCATTTTTTACAATCGCACAAGCCGTTTCATCACAGCTCGATTCTATTGCCATTATGTAATTATCTTTGCCTGAGTTTTCTCCAATTTCTACGGGAGTATTTGAGAAAAGTGTGTGTCTTGTCATTTTCATAGTATTATTATAATATAAAAACGAAAAGGTAACTATGCAATTTGTAGATAAATCAAAAATAAGAGTAATATCCGGAAAAGGCGGCAACGGTCTTGTGGCTTGGCGCCGTGAAAAGTTTGTGGATAAAGGCGGTCCTGCGGGTGGTGATGGCGGAAACGGCGGTGATGTATATTTAGTAGCAGATGAAAATATGTCTACATTGATGGATTTTAAGCACAAATCTGTATACAAGGCAAAGCCCGGCGAAAACGGCGGAAATAAGAATTGTTATGGGGCAAATGCGCCCGCACTTTTCATAAAAGTTCCTGTAGGTACTGTTGTAAAAGACTGCAAAAACGGAAAAATTATTGCCGATTTGACACAAGATGGTCAAAAAGTTTTAGTAGCAAAAGGAGGTAGAGGAGGTAGAGGAAATGCAAAATTTGCCACCCCGCAAAAAAGAGCCCCTCAATTCTGTGAGCCAGGGGAACCCTCTATTGAACGTGAATTATTTTTGGAATTAAAACTTATTGCAGATGTTGGCCTATTAGGGATGCCAAACGCCGGGAAATCCACTTTTATATCACGTGTAAGTTCAGCAAAACCTAAAATTGCAGATTACCCTTTCACAACACTTATCCCTAATCTTGGTGTAGTAAAAAAGCCTTCGGGAGATGGTTTTGTTATTGCAGATATTCCGGGATTAATCGAAGGTGCAAGTGAAGGCGTTGGACTTGGGCATGATTTTCTGCGCCATGTTGAACGTTGTCGTTTTCTTATCCATATTGTTGACGGCACAGAAGAAAATCCTTTTGAAAATTATTTAAAAATTAACAATGAATTAAAAAAATATTCCGACAAACTTGCTAATTTATACCAAATTATAGCAATAAATAAGATGGATTCGATTCCTGAAATCAGACAGAAAGAATTATTGAATGAATTCAGCGGAGAATCAGAAAATATATTTATGATTTCCGCGGTAACAGGTGAAAATGTCGACAAATTGATTAATTTCACTTCGCAAAAAGTTGATGAAATTGAAAAACCCGAATCTGATATCATAGTAGAAGAAGACTTGGATGCATACAATAATGATGATAGTGAGTTTGATATTCAAAAAGTAGCTAAGGATACCTTCATTATATCAGGAGGTAAAATTAACCGTTTAGCATCAGTAACCGATACAAGAAATTCTGAACAGGTAATAAGGTTTCAAAATATTCTAAAAGGCATGGGTGTTTTTGATAGATTAAATAAAATGAATATTCAAGACGGAGATACAATAATTGTCGGAGCTTTGGAGTTTGAATATTATAAAGACGAATTCTACGGATAAAAAAGATAAGTTAACAATTTAAAATTTCGACACTTGTATTATATAAAATATAATTTTTCCATGATAGACTTATAATATGAAAAAAGGGGTATGTTTAGTATTGACTGTAATTTTATGCGCTTTGTTATTAAAGTCGTGTATTCGCAGAGATAATTTTTCGGAGATTCAAACCGGTAATTCGTCTGAAATAACCGAAGTTTTGAATACTGAATTTCCCCAAAATTCTAAAACGGTTACAATAAATGGAGTTGAATACCTTCAATCACAAGCCCCTATCGGAAAGTTTGGCGGAGATTTGGTGACATCAACTATAGGTGAAGGGCCAAAAACATTTAACCCATTTAATGCAAAGGATAACACTTCTGCAACGATGGCCGAAATTATGTATGATGGGCTCGTTACAACGCATCCGAAAACAGGTGAGGTAATTCCAAAACTGGCAAAGGCATTTAAGATAAGCGGAAACAATTATATTATAGAGCTTCGCAAGGGTATAAAATGGTCCGACGGAAAAGAAATCACAGCTGATGATGTTATTTTTACTTGGAGGGATATAATTTTTGCGGGATACGGAAACACATCAACCCGCGATTCAATGGTTATTGCCGGGCAGCTACCTACTGTTGAAAAGCTAGGCGAATATGAGGTTAAATTTACAACACCTCAGCCTTTTGCTCCATTTTTGAGACTGCTCGCCACTCCTATTGCTCCGAAACATATATTTGAACCGGCTGTAAAAAAAGGAAAAGAATATTTTGATACGTTTTTGTCTACAAATACTAATCCGGAAAGTTTTGTAATTTCCGGGGCCTTCAAATTACAAGAATATATCCCAGCCCAACGAGTTGTATTTGTTAGAAATCCAAACTACTATGAAATTAATCTTGAAGGGAAAAAACTACCATATCTTGACAGATTAGTATACTTAATCGTTGGTGATATAAACAATGAAGTTTTAAAATTTGAAGGCGGTGAACTTGATGTCATCGGTCTTCATGGTGCAAATGTAGCGAGATTTAAGGAAAGAGAAAGCTATTCAGATTACAAAATATATAATATTGGACCCGATACAGGTACAATGTATCTTTCAATGAATTTAAATACAAGAAAGGATTCAAAGGGAAAATTTTATGTTGACCCAATCAAGCAAAAATGGTTTGGCGATTTGAATTTTAGGCGAGCTGTGGATTACGCAATAGATAGAAAAAATATGGTTTTAAATGTTGCAAATGGTTTGGGTTTACCGCTTTTTACCCCTGAAACATTAAATTCTATATTTCTTAATAAAGATTTGAAACCATATGATCGAAATACAAATAAATCTCGCGAACTGTTAAAACAATCAGGTTTTTATTGGGATAGCAACAATAAATTATATGACAAGTTTGGTAACAGGGTTGAATTTAATCTTTACACAAATGCCGGAAATACAGAACGCGAAGCCATAGGGGTCATGGTAAAACAAGATCTGGAAGATTTGGGAATGAAGGTTAATTTCAAACCCATAGAATTCAATTCCCTGGTAAATAAACTTGTTTCAACACCGGATTGGGACATGGTGATAATGGGCTTTACAGGGTCACCTTTAGAACCTAACGGAGGAAAAAATGTTTGGCTTTCCAACGGGACTTTACATTTGTTCAACCAGAGACAGCCTGATGAATACAATTCGCCGAAATTGCCTTTTGAACAACGTCTTGATTATTTGATGGAACAGGGGGCTTTGGTCATAAACTTTGATGAAAGGAAAAAATATTACGATGAATATCAAAAAATAGTTTATGACGAAAAACCTTTTATATATTTGTATTCTCCAATAAGAATTAGTGCAATAAGGAAGAAATTCGGGAATATTTATCCAAGCGAACTTTCCGGAATAACATATAACCTTGAGGAAATTTACATAAAGGACAAAAACAGATAATGGATATTTTAAGATACATACTCAAGCGCATATTGCAAACGATACCACTTCTTATTCTGGTATCGTTGATAAGTTTTTTTATAATAAGGTTGAGTCCAGTAGACCCTCTCGCTGAATTAAGACTTAATCCGTCTATCTCTCAAGAGACCTTGGAAAAAGAGAAAATCCGTCTTGGGCTTGATAAACCAATTATTGTACAGTATGGATTATGGGCAAAGTCATTTGTAAAGGGCGATTTAGGCGTAACATCAAACGGTGAGCAGGTTAGTGTAAAGCTTAAAGAAAGAATTCCTAACACCCTACTTTTAACGGTAATTGTTATATTTTTGTCATGGATTGTGGGAATACCATTAGGTATTCTCGCCGCAATAAATTGGAAATCCTCTTTTGACAGAATTTTAACGGTTTTAACGAGTATAGGCATGGCTATACCATCATTTTTCTTTGCGGTACTGCTGTTATTGTTTGCAGTAAAAACAGGTTGGTTTCCTATCGGAGGACTTACCAGTTCAAATTTTTCAGCCATGAATTTTGGGAATAAATTTTTGGATGTGACAAAACATTTGATATTACCGGTAACAGTGCTATTTACTATTTCTCTTGCCGGTTTACAAAGACAGATGAGAGGAAATCTTCTTGATGTTTTGGATAGTGATTACGTAAAATTTGCCAGAGCCAAGGGAGTAAGCGAATATAGTGTAATCTGCAAACATGCACTAAGGAATGCCGTGAATCCACTTATAACTCTTTTAGGTTTTGAATTCGCAGGATTGTTAAGCGGAGCGGCATTGACAGAATACGTGTTCCAATATCCCGGACTTGGAAGATTAATATTAGAGGCTGTTTTGAAATCAGATATAAATCTTGTAATGGCATCATTGATGATTGGGGCGGTCATGTTGATTTTAGGAAACCTCTTATCGGATATTCTTTTAATTATTACGGATCCTAGAATTCGAGGTGCAAAATGATTAAAGAAGTTCTTCAACAGTTATGGAAAGATAAATACGCAAAAATTGCACTTATGGTTTTGGGAGTAATATATTTTGCGTTGCTTTTTGCTGATTTTCTTGCACCTTATACAAAGGATTTCTCTGATAGAACAATGGCGTACGTTCCTCCGTCAAAGATTTTCACTATTGACGAAAATGGCAAAATTTCGAGACCTTATACTTATAATTACATTAGAGACTTTGATGGTGAAAACCTCAGAATAACGTACCGACTCGACAGAAGTAAAAAATATTATATAAAGTTCTTTTCCAGCGGGCAGCAATACAAATTTTTAGGATTAATACCATCACGATTGCATTTGTTTACAACCGATGATGACGGTCGAATTTACCTTTTGGGAACAGATATCAACGGACGTGATGTATTTTCCAGAATACTTTTCGGCGGCAGAATTTCAATGACAATAGGTTTTTTAGCTCTATTGGTGCTTTTTCCGATTGGACTCATATATGGGGGAATATCCGGATATTTTGGGGGAAAAACTGATATTATAATGATGCGTATTGCAGAGGCTGTTATGTCAATACCAAGTTTTTATCTTTTAATCATTTTGGCATCAATATTACCTTCAGGCATGACCAGTATACAGAGATTTATGCTTATTGTTATAATTCTTGCACTAATTGGTTGGGCAGGTTTTGCGAGAGTTGTTCGCGGGATGGTACTTTCTGTAAAAAATCAAGAGTACGTTCAAGCTGCACGTGCCATTGGGGCAAGCGATTTGAGAATAATCTTAAAACATATACTACCTCAAACCACAAGCTTTGTTATAGTTGCAATAACTCTTTCTGTTCCATCATATATTTTATCAGAATCAGGATTGAGCTTTTTGGGGTTGGGAATTCAGCAGCCGGATGCCAGTTGGGGGAATATGCTAAAAGAAGCTCAAGAATTCACGAATATAGTATCCCGACCTTGGCTCTTAACCCCTGGTTTTCTCATATTTATCGCGGTATTATGCTTTAATTTAATTGGTGATGCCGTAAGAGATGTTCTTGATCCTAAAAGTAAAATTAGATAGTTAGATTGTACGATTTGTGTTATTCAAATTCAAAATTATTTTCTTCATCAGTTTTTTTGAATTTAGTATTTTTTAACCTTACTTTTTCATTTTTCTTTTGAATTTTATCAGGAAGCTTTCTGTAGGCATTGTCTATTGAAACTTTTGCGAGAGGTTTTCTTGTTCGCTTATCGTAAAAAGTTAGCCAAAATTTTCTATTTACATTATCTACAGCAAAGGAAATTTGTCCCAGAGCCTTATCCCCCGGGTTAAGTTGCTTGAACATTAATTTTGTACTTCCAAATACGGAAGGATGAAATACTGCGTTATAATCGTTTATTAGCGCGAGATCCAATCCGGAAAAAGTTTTGTCTGACATATTTGAGATTAAAATTGTCAAAGTTATTGTATTAACATCGCCGAAGGGATCTTTTTCATGTCTTATATCAGAGATTTGAACCTCCAGTCCGGGATATGTCAATTCGTGCTGCATCAAGGCTTCTTCCCTATATACAGGTAATGATACAGATTTATTTATTTTTATTCTTATTTCGTCGCCCGGAGCTATTAGAACGTCGTTCCCTTTTCTTATGAGGGCCATTCCCAGACCTATAGCTCCGCCAACAGCGGCGCCACCTGCAAGAGTATAACCATTTGATGCAATAGCAGCCTCTATACCGAGCCAATTCAAAGCCATAATGCCGCCAAGAGCACCTCCTGCAACAGTATAGCCAACATCTTGTACCGCTATTTTTGCAGCTTGTGTAACCGGGTGCATTTTGGTAGACATCCTTCCTTCTATAGGGATTTCTCTACCATCCGGAGTTATCAAATAATCGAAATCCAATGATATAGAAGCAGGGCGGCCAAGACGTTTAGCCTCTGTTTTTTGTAGAATTTTTCCATGAGCTATTGTGCCTTTGGGAATAATTATACCTTTACCACCTTTGACGTCACCTGTAACTTCCGCAAAAAATTCGTCTCCTTCAAAATTCAAATTAGAATCAAGGACCTGAGAAACAGTCATATTAATAACATCGTGTCTATCAAGCTCCTCAACTTTTCCTGTGAACAGTTCTTCTTCGATTTGTTTTTCAAATCGTTCTGATTTTTCCGCATACCCTTTTAACGGCTCATTCGATAATGCGGGTAAATTAATTATTAAAAAATTCAATAACAGGAAAATTGAAATAATCTTTTTCATAACAGGATTATATATTATTTAAGGAAAAAATCAAGAATTCAACATTATTTAATCAACCTTGCGGGGAATTTATTAATCATTTTTTCATCTGATAATTGTAAAATGTTAAGGAAAAACTTATTTATACTTATAATACTATCAGTTTTTTTGAGTCAAAGTGCGTATTGTGATGATTCCCAAAAAGATGTATTAATAAAGAGTATTTTGACCAAGTTTTCTGATTACAACATTACAATTAATGATACGCCGAGAGGTATTGTAACAAGTTTTCCTGAAAATGTAATTTTTGAAAATAATTCAATTAAATTGAGTTGCTGTGGGGAATTAATACTTTCTCAAATAGGACAAATTTTAAATTCAATTGAGAATTCTTGCACAATAGAAGGTCATTCTTCAAGATTTAAAGGATTGGAAGCATTTGAGGCATCAATTATGAAAGCGGATGTTGTAGGACAATATTTAATAACGCAAAACCCAAATTTGCAAAACAGAATCTTTACTGTCGGATTAAGTGATTTTGAACCGATAGAAGCAACTGAAAACAACAATAGGATTGATATTGTATTTTTCGCTTACGAACTTATGCGATAATTTTTTGTTGAAGTCGTTGAGTACGTTCTTCGCTAAGAATATTCTTCAACTTCATAATTCCTTGAGCATGAATTTGGCAAACTCTTGATTCAGACATATTCAAAGTCCCGCCAATTTCTTTCATAGTCATATTTTCCTGATAGTAAAGAACGATTACAATTCTTTCTCTTTCCGGTAATCTTTTCAATGCGTCTTGCAAAGCCTCCTCGACATTTTTTTCTTCCATTTTTTCTTGGGGATTGAGTTTGTACGTGTCTTGAACTGTATCTATAATTTCGTAACTATCATCTGCAGTCCCGCGTTTTTCATATAAGGAAGTTATGGTTGTGTCTTCCGAGAGAATTTTCATAATTTTATCGGGGTCGATATTCACAGCTTGCGCAATTTCTTGAGTTGTTGGCATGCGACCAAGTTTTTGTTTTAGTTCTTCTTGAGCGTTTTTAATCGCTTTAATTTTAACCCTTAAACTTCTCGGCAAAAAATCTTCTTGTCTTATTCTATCAATAATAGCACCGCGAATTCTTATAAGTGCATAGGTTTCAAATCTGGTATTTTTCTGTGCTGAAAATTTTTCAACAGCATTAATTAAACCTTCAACACCATATCCTGTTATATCGTCGACCGAAACTGTAGCAGGCAAAGTAACCTTTATACGCCCCACAACATATCTTACCAGATATAAATACTGAACAATCAGTTCATCTCTGGTTTCTTTGACTTTATTTGAAAGGTACTTTTCCCAAAGCGAAACCAATTCATCTTGAGAAAGACGTTTTATTTTGCTATAATTTGTAGATTCCAAGCCCTCAGTCATTAATTTGCCCAAATATTTTTTTATAGTTGATGTAACCCATCCAAGTCACTATTTTATTTTACTGAATATTTACCTAAAGACATCATTTAAAAGGTTGAATTTGTGAGAGCTTTGAATATTTCAAAAATTTTTCCTTTGAGATTCTGAACGGGTATGTTTTCATCAAGCTCTAGAGTAATTGTTGGAATCTTACGTTCCACGCCGGACCATGTTCCAAAACTACCCGGTGTTGGATAACCAATACTTTCTTCAACGGGGTAATCAATAATACTTGATATAATTTCGCTAATTTCTCTCGCCGGACCATCAAAGTTTACAACCTTGTATGGGGCGTGAATTGTTAAAATTATAGACGGATTATATTTTTCTATAATATTTATTAAAAATTGGGTTTCAGTCTCAGAAGCCGGCGAGGAGCCTCCGTAGTATGATGTTGATGGATCATTACAAGTGGCATTATCCCCCAGATTTTCCCCCCAATTTTGAGTAGGAAAATTTCTGTTTAAATCTACCCCATTGGCATTAGTTCTAATGTTAAGTTGCAGCCCGTCAGGGTTTAGACAAGGAACAAAGAGGAGGTTTGTACTATGCTTTGAATAGTTTTCGATATACTTTTCAATTAACCATTTACCTTGAGGTTCATCCCCATGAACAACCCCCACAATTAAAGGAATTCCGGTTGACCTTTTACCTAACTGTACAAGTTCAAGATTATTTCCTAATTTTGTTTTTCCTTTTTCTAAGACCTTCAATTTATTACATCCCACTTTTTGGCATCAAATCTAAAATCTTTTACGCTCATATTTAAAGACTTTGCATAAGGCTCAAATTTTTTGAGAAGCTGAAGTTTTTTTAGCAAAAGTTCTTGGGCTACGATATTATTTTCGCACGCTATAACCATTATGCCATTTGGCGCCATCGCGTATGGTTTTGATTTTTTAGCCAATTTATTACCTGCAACTTTTTCCCAAAATTTATAAAGATTGTTGCGGGTAATAGCTCTTTTTATCTCTCTTTTCTCCAGCATTTCTTCAATCAGAGAGGCACCGTCGGTGAAGTTTGTATATTCTATTTTCTTCATATTTAGTACCTCCGAACATTTTGTGGTAATATAAAGAAATGGATTTCGACAATTTAAATAATATCATAAAATTCTCCAAAAAAATATTAATTATCTCACATGTTAATCCCGACGGGGATACTATAGGATCAATGCTTGCGATGTATAATATTATTCTGGAGACATTCAAAAAACACACTGACATGCTTGCAGTTTCAAAGGTTCCTGAAATTTATAAATTTTTGCCTAACACAAGATATATAAAGCAACTTGATGAAATCGATAAATCTATGGTTTATGATCTTGTTATAAACGTTGATATTGCGGCAAAAGATAGAGCTGGTGAAGGGGAAATATTTTTTGATAGAGCAAAAAATACCGTAAACATTGATCATCATAAAACTAATATTGGCTATGCTGACCTTAATTTTATAACCCCTGAAAGGTCTTCTACCGGTGAAAATTTGTTTTATATGTTTAAATCTCTTGGCTGGAATATTTCTCTTGACACCGCAAAGTGCTTATATGCAGCAATACTTACAGATACAGGTTCATTCAGATTTGACAATACCAAACCTGAAACTTTAATTGCCACTGCTGAACTTATAAGAATAGGGGTTCCTGTAGTTGAAATGTACAAGAAAATTTACGAATCTGATTCAAAAAATCTTGTGCAATTTCAAGGTTACTGTGTTAGCAAGGCAAAATTTTTACGAGATGATAAGATAGCATACACAATTGTCTTTAAAAAAGATATGGAAAAATTCAGTGCAAACGATGAATGTTTTGAAGGTTTAACAGAAAAACTTCGTGCTATAGTTACGACAGAGATTGCTTTTGTAGCAAAAGAGATGAAATCAGGATTTACGAAATTTTCTTTCAGAAGTAAGAATATAGATGTTGCAGAAATTTGTGCAATATTTAATGGCGGCGGACATAAATTTGCCGCCGGCTGTACTATCAAAGCAAAACCGGAAGATGCCGTAAAAATGGTTTTAAAAGAAATTGAGAGAAGGAATTTTTAAAGATACATGACTTGGAAAGGTTTTATAAGAGGTTTTAAACGACTTATTATAGCTATAGTAAAAAACGATTTCTACGGAATGGCCGCGGAAATGGGTTTTATGATGGTTTTGGGAATTTTTCCTTTTATGTTCCTTTTGATGTCGTTTTTTGGTTGGCTCGGAAATAAAACTTCAATAGGCCCGATTTTAAGATTTTTGAGTGCAATAATGCCGGAACAGGCGGTTAACCTAATTATAACCGTCTTGTCCGAAGTCATGATATTTTCCAAAGGAAGGCTTTTTGCAATAATCGGAAGTATTGTTATTTTATTCTTGTCTACAAATATTATGGCTGTAATATTAAAAGGGTTGAACCGGGCTTACGATGTTGAGGAGACAAGGAGTTTTGTTTACACAAGAATTCTCTCTTTTGTTATGCTTCTTGTAAATGTTCTTGTATTATTTTTGAGCATTAACCTTATTGTCTTTGGAAAATTGTTAATCCATCTTTGTCAGACTTATTTTGGCATGAATGATCATATGGCTATTATATTATTGACATTAAGGTGGCCGGTTGCTTTTGCAGCATTGTTTTTGTTGGCATTCTTGAGTTATTATATATTGCCGGATTTGAAAGGTAACGAAAAATTCAAAATGAAGTCTGCACTGTGGGGAACGCTTTTTTTCTGTACGCTTTGGTTGGCCGGCTCCTGGGGTTTTTCGATATATGTAAACAACCTTGGAACATACAATATGGTTTATGGCACAATTGGTGCTTTTGCTGTTCTGATGATGTGGTTGTATTATACATCAATCCTAATCCTTATAGGTGCGGAAATTAATTCACAAGTATACAATACCCTCAATCGTAAAGCTCAAGAAATCCAAAATGATCTTGACGAATTAAAGAAAAATTAGTTATTAATAGAATCGAGACCTTCTGTTTGCAACCATGCTTACAAGGCGGCTTGCACGCGAACTCATTACAAAGTTTCCGTTAGACCTCCTTCTTCCATAGTACCCCATAGGGTTTGTAGAGTATTGTTGCGGCATTATCGCAGCAGAAGAATTTAAGGAAGTTGATAAGCCTGATGCTAGTTTATCTATATCTTTAAATGCATCCTCATTTTGCTTTTTGAGTGATTTTATTTTTTCTTCCGTTGCCTCTGCAAAGTCAGACATAAGCTCTTTTCTTGTAGCTTTTATTTCTTGAGCAGTTTTGGTTTCTGCTTTTGTCTTTATATCTTTGTATGCCTCAGTAGCATCAGTAATACGTTTATTTTCACCATCAACACCGGCAAGTAAATCTGCTTGAACAGCTTTTATAGTCTGCTTTTTAGATAAATCACCAATAGCACCGTTACCGTCTTTTCCAACTATTTCTTTTGCATCTTTCATCGCTTTCAATTTGTTTTCTGCATCTTCAACTTTTGTATTAATAGATTTCATTTCGGCCTCAAAACCTTTTGTGCTCTTTATTGCTGCAGAACCGGCCTGAATAGCACATGCTGAACTTTGCAATGCTGCAGCCCAATTTCCGTCAGCAACATTGGCTGCCGTTTTGGCTACATTTGCCGTACAAACCCCATATTCACCTACGGTTTTAGCGGTATATCCGATTTTTTCCGCCCACTCGCCTGTTACTATTAGTGCGGTGGCCAGACTTGATGCTATACCCAGAGTGCTTCCTGCAAGTGCATTACCCGCGACAATTAATCCTGTACCAACAAGTTGTAACGCTTGTCCGCCCTGTTGTACAAGGGTAGAATACTTTTCTGCTTCATTTGCGAAATGTAAGAAGTCATTATTTTCAGCTTCACTTGCTTTCATCGATTCTTGCATTCTTAGTTGATTTTGGTAGAACGCATTTTGAGTTCTGTTCATGTTGCTGAGAGAATGGAGACATCTCATATTAAGCGTTTTAATTTTTGCGCCATATTGTTCTCCGATACTCAATTTTGACTCAAGTTGAGCCTCAAGAGATTCGAGTTCAGAAGCGTTGTCTCCGGCATTCCCGGATTTCTTTGGTATTCCTGATTTGTTTTCGTTTTCTCCGGCAAGAGTCAAAGAATAAACACTCTTATTAAATCCATTCTCGTCAAAGTTATTTGATTCTTGCAACATTTTTATTTGTGATTGAATAGATTCAATCTCTTTAGAATTTCGATCTGCATCTTTTATTGTTTTTTCAAGTTCTTTTTGGTCTTTTTTATATTCAGTTTGCTCTCTTTTTAATTGTTTTTCAAAATTCTTTTGCTGTTTTTTAATATCTTTCTGGTCTTTTTGAGCCTGAACACTCATCTTTTCGGAAATTTTGGCATTATTTTGAGCGGTAGCTGAATATTCTTTGCTTTCCTCTGTTTGCGACTTAATTTTTTCGCCTTGAGATTTGACATCGGAAATTTTAGACTTTGCGTTATTTTTATTTATATTTAAACTGTTTTCCAATGATTTGTTGGATTTAGAATTTGTGGTTCCGTTAGTTAAGTTGTTATTAGAAGGAAATGGGTCATGGTGCTTGTTATTAACAGTTTTTTGAGTTGTTTTACTATTTGAGCTAACCATGGAAAGACTATTTTCTAAAGAAAAAATAGAACCATTTTTACTCATAGCTTTTTGCTCAGGAGTTTGAGTTTTTTGTGCAGAAGAGGTAGATACAGGTTTTATTTGCTGTATCTTCTTATACATCTCTAAATTAACTTGTTGATTATTTAAACCAACTGCCATTAAAGCTCTCCAAATATTTGCTCTCTAAATAGATAAAAAAATTTAGGAAAGCTTGATTTCAGGCAATACAATAATTGTTACATTTTTTAATAATTTATCATTTGTGAATTCATAACAAAAGGACTCGCATATTTAAGCGAGCCCCTTTGTTGGTTAATTGGTTAGTTTAATTATAGGGTTAAATTTTGTTTTAGATATTACCCTTTACCGTAGAACTGCTGAATTCCTTTATCGCGTTCTTGTTTTGCTTCGGCAAGTTCATGATCTATCATTGCTTTTTGAGCATTTAATTGTTCTAATTCTTGTTGAATTTCTTGTTCCTGTTCATTCATAAGAGCTGCTTCTTGTTCTTTTGCAACTTCTCTTTGCTGTTTGTAGAAGTTTTGGAACATTTGGTTCATAATCAACTGTTGTTGTTGAGGGGGAACCTGTGCCAATTGCATTTGCATCATTGGCATTGCTTGTTGCATTTGTGCTTGGGCATTAGCCATCGCAAAACTGTGAGCATACTGCATATACATAGTCTGTCTGCCCATCATGCCTGCAGGAGCGTTCATCATATCATTCAATGATATCGAACCGTCTGCAATTTGTGTTGAATACTTCTGAAGTTTTCTTCGCTTCTGGTGAAGTTTCAATATCTTGCTGCTGATGTCGAACTGCTCACGAGTCAATTGCCCAATTAATGCACTGTACATTAATACTGACATTTTTCTACCACCTATAACCTTTTTAACCTAACCTTTGTAAGTAAACCTTTTATAACCTACCTACATTTATATAAAAACATGCAACTTTAAGAAATTGCATGTTTTTATGAGTTTTGTAAAGTTTTGTTAATATTACTTTGTTGGAGTCTTTTCAACAACCTTATCGATAAGTCCGTATTCAAGGGCTTCTTGGGCTGACATGTAATGGTCACGTTCGCAGTCATCTTTAACCTTATCAAACGGTTTGCCGCAGTTGTCAGCAATAATTTGGGTTAACATATTTTTCATACGCAAGATTTCTTTAGCTTCAATTTCGATATCTGTTGCTTGGCCTTGCGCCCCGCCCAGTGGTTGGTGAATCATGATTCTGGCTCCCGGTAATGCCATTCTCTTTCCTTTTGTTCCCGCACTTAACAAAAATGCGCCCATTGATGCAGCTTCTCCCAGGCAAATTGTGCAAACATCTGATTTTATAAGATTCATCGTATCATATATAGCCAAACCTGCCGTTATAACTCCGCCCGGAGAATTTATATATAACATAATATCTTTTTCAGAATTTTCGCTATCCAATAACAAAAGTTGTGCAACAACAGAATTGGCCACATCATCATCAATTTCTGTTCCTAAAAAGATAATTCTTTCTCTTAATAGTCTTGAAAAAACATCAAAAGATCTTTCTCCTCGGCTTGATTGTTCAACAACTGTAGGTACGTAATTCATTATTCTTAAATATTCATTTTTGTTCATAAAATTTCTCTCCTAATTTAAGTACATTATATTACAAAATATAAATTATGTAAATTAGGTAAAATTTGTATTGATTAATTATCATTTATAAAATAAAATATATAATAGACACGAGAGAATTAAGAAGATGATAACATTTGATTACCTCACATTAAAAGCTTTTGCTAAAGAAAATGAAGAATTTTTTGCCGGTGCAAGAATCCAAAAAATTCAGCAGCCGTCAAGACGTGAGCTTATTCTGGGTATTCGTAAAGGCAGCAAAGCAAAAAAATTGTATATAAATATAAACCCTCAATTTTATCATATGTGTTTCATCTCCGGGATGAACGAAGTTAAAAGAAATATAACAATTCCGGATAAACCTCCAATGTTTTGTATGCTTTTAAGAAAATATATAGAAAATTCAACAATAAATTGTGTAAAAATTCCCAATTATGAAAGAATTTTTGAAATCTACATTGATACATACAATGAATTAGCCGAAAAAATTCAATTGTGTTTGGCGGTTGAATTGATGGGAAAATATTCAAATATTATTTTATATAACACATCAACAAAAAAGATTATAGGTTGCGCCCATAACGTTAGTGAACAAAAAAGTTCAGTTAGGGAGATGTCAGGAACACTACCCTACGTTTATCCACCCCAACAGGATAAACTTGATGTTTTGGAATTTGAAGGCATACCTAATTATGATAAATTAAAAGATACTTTCCTCGGGTTTTCAACTCAATTGCAAAAAGAATGCAAACATAAAACTCTTGATGAAATTAAGGACATGTTTAGGTTGAAAAAGATTTCGCCTAATATTTCTTATAATTATTCAGAATATTCTATTTTTTACAAACCTGAAAGTCTGATGAAACTCTCAGTAAGCGACATGATAGATGATTACTATTCTTATTATATTGAACAAAATAATATAAAGATTCTTAAATCGGATTTGTTGTCTATTGTGAATGCAAAAATTAAAAAATTAGAAAATTCTACATTAAAAATTCAATATCGATTAGAGCAGGCAAAAGATGCTGAGAAATTTCGACTATATGGGGATTTGTTAATGGCAAATTTATTTAATCTAAAAGATTACTCACCTTTAGTCGAAGTTTTTGATTATGAAAATAATAAAAATATAAGGATATTTTTAGATCCGCAAAAAAGTTTAAAAAATAATGCAAACGATTTTTATAAACTTTATAACAAATCTAAAAAAACTCTGACACATTCCATTGAAATGTATGAGAGAATAAAGCTTGAACTTGAATATTGTGAACAATTGAAGTATTCAATAGCTTGTTCTGAAACTTTTGGTGAAGTTTATGATATAAAACTTGAGATTCAACCTGAGCGACAGAAACCAACACAAGAAAGGAAGTCTTACGAACCTATTCGGACACAAATCGACGGATACGATGTTTACATAGGTAAAAATAATCGTCAAAATGATTATATTGTTTCAAAATTAGCCAAAGATGATGACTTGTGGCTTCACGTTCATAACTGCGCAGGATCACACGTTTTATTAAAATGCTCAAATCCCCAAGAATCAACAATTCTTGCCTGCGCAAAACTTGCAAAAAAATATTCGACCGCAAGCCAATCTGCAAAAGCAGGGGTTATATACACTGCAGCCAAAAATCTTAAAAAACCACATAAATCCCCTATGGGTTACGTTACATACAGGGGAGAAAAAGAAATTGTTGTTGATTAAACAACTGCAAAGGCTAATATATCATTTACCCTTGTAGCTTGATATATAATAACTTTCACAAAACCTATAAAACCGGGATATCAATCGGTTGTAGAAGAATTACCTTTAAAATATCCCCTTTTTTCAAGTCAAATTCTTCGCCCTTTTTAATTGCATCAACAATACCGTCACCAAGATAATATGCACCACTGCCTATTACGCCACCTATTGCGCAAATCGGAACGGTTAATATTCGCAGATACCCTCCGGCAACATCAGAAGCTATATCATTTCCCCATTTTGTGGAATTTTTGGTTATGTCGACTGTGGTCTTCCAATTTTCTTTCAGTGCATCAGTATAATGTTCGTTTCTGACAAGCCCGCCGTCAAAAGACACATCAGACCTTCCGATAATAGAAAGCTCCATAGGTATCTGTCGCCCGTTTGGGGTTACCACGTGATCAAAATCTAAATATAATACCGCACCTCTTGAAAGTCTCCTTGCCGGTTTAATTCTCTTTATTGAGCCCCTTACAAGTGACCCCATCGGCAAAATTACATCTTTATCCGCTTTCTGATCTGTTATAAGTATTGCGGAAAAATCAGAATTTTCGACGGTATTTAATGTTGAGACAGGACTCATCATTTGAAGTTCAAATTCAGTTCCCGCCGGAATTCTCTTTGTTTTCGCCTTAGCATTAAATGGTGTTGCCGCCATAACATTGCTGATAGTCAATGCTAATGCTGTAATTATAGTCATTATTTTAATCTCTGTTTTCATAAGTCTCTGCTCCTTTATAATATTTCACAACATTTTATAACAAATTTTCAATTGTTGCAAGTATTATTCTTGCCCACGATAAATAATACAGCTATAATATGTAAACTTATGTAAACATTTTTATATAAATAGTATATAAAAAGTCAATAATTTTGAGTTCGTAGTTTTTATAAATATGTAAGAGAGAGAAAATAAATTTTGAGAGAGGTTTAAGATGGCTCAGTTGTTATTATTTAAAGATACCGTAACAGATACTTACAAAACCACATCCGAAGCTATAAAAAATGTTAAATTATCTGACAAAATGATAATAAGAAAATCTTTGGTAGACCTAATGAAGGAGTCCTTTTTCAGGGGTTCAAACCGTTACGGGTACAATTTCATTGCATAAGAAAAGAAATTTCGTTGAAGATCATATTTAGGAAAAGGGTTAAAAATGTGTGCAAGAAAACGAGGAGCCGGTTTTAAACCGGCTTTATAGAAAGGATTAGAATTATACTAACATGCAAAAAATAAAAATGCAAACATAAAACAGAGTGATATGGAGCTGAATACAAACCACGCATGCATCACAGGATGCTGATAACTCCAAATTTCCTTGATGGTTGTGGCAGTATCTGTAATCATTTGCATTATTTATTTTCTCCTAAAACTCTCTTAACATATCCTATTATCATTATTTATAAAATTACGACATCACCTAATTGGTTGATTATTTGTAATCTTTCGGGTATTATCTTAGTGTATGATGAAACCCGAATTGTTAATGCCTGCGGGCAATCTGGAAAAATTAGAATATGCGATTAAGTATGGTGCTGATGCAGTATATTTAGGGGTTGTTGATTTCAGTTTGAGAGCGATGCGGAAAGGCTCTCTTATAACAATGGAAAACCTTAAAGAGGCTGTCGACTTGGCGCATAAATTAGGAGCAAAAGCTTATGTTACCATAAACATTTTTGCTTTTAACAAAGACATTGAACTTTTAAAGAAAGTTTTGCCGGTATTTAAGGATGCTAATCCGGATGCATTTATTGTCAGTGATTTTGGGGTTTTCAAAATTTTAAAAGAAGCGATGCCGGAAATTCCTTTGCATGTAAGTACTCAAACAAATTCACTAAATTATGAGTGTGTAAAATTTTGGAAAGAACTAGGCGCTTCGCGGGTTATTTTAGCAAGAGAACTTTCCATTGAAGATATAGCCGAAATAAGGCATGAAGTTCCGGATATTGAACTTGAAAATTTTGTTCATGGAGCTCAATGTATGTCATTTTCGGGGCGGTGTCTATTGAGTGATTATTTTACAGACGGGGAACGCGGAGCAAACCATGGAAACTGCTATCAGCCTTGTCGTTGGAGTTATGAATTGGTATCAAAAGACAGGGATAGCGCCCAATGTGAAATTATTGATACACCGCGAGGGTCACACATAATGAGTACGAAAGATTTGTGTCTCGTAAAATACATTCCGGATTTGATTAAAGCAGGATCTGATTCATTAAAAATTGAAGGCAGAACAAAGAGTCTTTATTACGTTTCAGCAGTGACAAAGGTTTATCGTAAGGCTATTGATGATGCCTATGAAGACCCGGAAAATTTTGATGGTGAAAGATATTTTCAGGAATTATTAAAAGTGGGTAACCGTGGGTATACAACGGGGTTTGCCCTGGGTGAGCATCCTACTGACGGGTATAGCTATGACATATCATCAGGTTTGGCAGGTGCAGACTTTTTGTTTGAATTTATAGGTGACAAAAGAGATGATTATTATCTCGTAAAAATAAAGAATAAAATCAATTTAAATGATAAAATTGAGATAATATCTCCCTCTGAGCAGTTTTGCGCCAATATTACAGAAATAAGAAACGGCGATTTTGATGAAATACCTGTTGGAAATACTAATGATGAAGTATTTGTAAAATTCACAACAGCTCCGCAAGAATACAGATATGCACTGGCAAGAACAATAGGTATAAAAAATCCTAGAAAGGACAATTAAATGTTTTTAAAACCTGATTACAATTTAAAAAAAGTATTTGATATAAATTTAGACGAGCTCAAAGCAAACGGAACAAAGATTATTTTGTTCGACTTAGATAGTACATTAATGGCCTCAAAAAGTGCGACGTATTCTCCTGAGATAAAAGAGTGGTTAAGTAATGTAAGAAAAGATTTCCAAATAGCAATTGTCTCAAATAATAATAATACTGACTATATAAATAAGGTAAAATCTATAACGGATTTTCCTGTACTATTTGAAGCCTGCAAACCTTGTGCAGGGAAGGCCAAAGAGTTTTTGACTTCCCTCGGTTTTGAACCAAAAGAAGCTGTTTTAGTTGGCGACAGACCTTTAACAGATATTTGGTGTGGCAAAAAGCTTGGATGTAAAACCATTTTAGTTGATTCTATAACTGCTGAAACAGAAAATATTCCAACTAGAGTTGTCAGAAAAATAGAGAGATTGTGCATCAAAAATTAATTTTTTCATTAAAGATGACAGGGCAGTTATTTTGGTGTAAGATTATTTTGGTTATCTTAAAGTAGGGTATATATTTATTATGAAATCTGAATTTATAAGTAATTTAAAAGACAAGCTGATGTTGTTACAATCTAAACAAACATTGGCATTTTTAATTTTTACGGTAGCTTTGACTTGTGTAATTTCTTCACAAAACTTTTTCTTCCAAAGTATAATTGATAACGGAATAAGTAAACGCGATATAATTGCGCAAAAAACTTTGACAGTTGTTGATACTCAAAGAACCGAGCAGCACAAAAAAGACCTCGCACAAAAGGTTGAACCGATATTAGCACCAGCCGAAGATGAGTTCATAAAAACCAATTTGCAAACATTGCAATCGTCTATTACTCAAATAAGAAAAAAATCTGCAGATACAGAAACTAAAAAGTCTGAGGTAAGTGTACTTTTTGATTTATCCGACAAGGATACAAAAGATTATATTGTTGAGTTTTTTTTGAATGTTGATGACGCCAGTCTCAAAGAAGTTTTTGACAAATCCATTTTAACATTAAACAACATTCTACAAAAGGGAATAACGGAAAAAGAATACGAAAAAGGTAACATAGACAGAATTATAAGAACTAATATGATACCGAATGTTTCAAGGCGTCAAGTTTCTTTAATTACGGCAATGCTTGAGCAGGTAATAGTGCCGAATCTTGTGGTTGACGAATTTGCAACAGAGATAGCAAGAAAAAATGTTCAAAATTCGGTAAAGCCATATGAAACAGTTTTTCAAAAAGGGGAAAAGATCTTATTTGAAGGGGAGCCCGTTACGAGGGTAAAACGAGATGCTCTAAGACTTGCAGGATATAATATATACGAACTAAATGCTCTTGGTATTTGTACATTATATATTCTTGTATTTATATGTACTTTGTTATTCCTTGTTTATATGAAACTTTTTGAAAAAACATTACTTGAGAAGAATCACATGTTGATACTTGCAGTATTGGTGATGATGATAACAGGCATTGCGGCGGTTGTTCCTGTAGGTACAAGCCCTTATGTGCTTCCGATACCGGCTCTCGTAATTATAGTATCTATTTTTACAAATCCAAGGGTATCATTTGTTTTGACCGCAATGACATTGGTGCTTCTGTCATTTGGGTTTCAATATGACGTGCAGTTCTTAACCACATTTTTGTTATTAAGCTTGTTTGCTGCGGTATCTATGGCAAAAATAGAATATGCAAAACGTGTAGACCTGCTAAAAGCCGGTGTTGCTATTGCTTCAGCCGGGGTGGTTTTAGTCGCATCATTACATTTTATGGAAAAGTGTTTGATAGATGTCGATAGGATGTTAATAATAAAAAATATCGTTTTCATTGCAATTAATGGGCTAATAAGTTCTATTATTGCACTTGGTACATTACCGATGTTTGAAAATATATTCAAAATCGTGACACCGTATGGACTTGCTGAACTTGCAGATCCGAATCAACCTTTGTTAAAAAGATTATTCAAGGATGCCCAAGGAACTTATAACCATAGTTTAATGGTCTCAAGTCTATGTGAAGCTGCGGCAGAAGCAATTGGGGCCGATCCTGTTTTGGCTCGGGTTGGAGCTCTATATCATGATATAGGTAAATTAAAGCGGCCAATGTTCTTTGTAGAAAACCAATCTTATTTCCAGATTGGAAACCCTCATTCAAATTTGGATAATCCAAGACTGAGTAAAATGGTTATAACGGCGCATACAAAAGATGGGTTGGAGTTAGCCAAAAAATATGGGCTCCCTCCTATAATAAATAATTTTATAACCCAACATCACGGAGAAAGT
Organism: uncultured bacterium; assembly: GCA_902796925.1. Lineage (GTDB taxonomy): Bacteria > Cyanobacteriota > Vampirovibrionia > Gastranaerophilales > Gastranaerophilaceae > RUG14219. The sequence continues at coordinate 22,783 of CADBQW010000011.1, forward strand.
TTAGCCAGTTATTTTTATAATCAAGCACTTCAGGATGAGGGAATTGAAAACGTAAGTGAAGAACAATTCCGTTACACCGGGCCAAAGCCAAATATGAAAGAAACGGCGATATTAATGCTTGCAGACGCAGTTGAAAGCGCCGTACGTTCAATGAAAAATCCGACATCTGAAGATATTGATGCCGTTATTGATAAAATTATCGTTGAACGGCTAAATGACGGTCAACTTTCGGATAGTCCGTTGACTTTGAAGGATATAAAAGTCATTGCTACGACTTTTAGCAAGATGTTGAGAGGAATGCGCCACGAGCGTATTAAATACCAAGAAAATGTTATGGAAGAATTAAAAAAAGAGCGAATTAATATTCCGAAAAGAGTTTTCGATGCGGACCTTGAACAAAAAATTAAAGAACTCGAAGAAGGGGCTTCCTCAACTGATTTATCAAAGGATAAAGACGATAATGCAGATTAATATATTTAGCGAAAATATATATAATTCAATAGAACTTGACGAAAAAAAATACATAGATATTGCAAGAGAAATTCTTAAATATTACATTTCAAAACCGGATATTTATGAATTATCTTGTCTTAATAATCAAGATTATGATACTTTATCATTTGATATTTTGTACTGCGATAATGTTAAAACCCATCAAATAAATAAAGAATATCGGAGCAAAGATTATCCTGCAGATATAATAACATTTGCAATATTTGCCGATACAGATGAAAATTCAAGGTTTATTTTTGACGGTGAAATAAACCTTGGTGAGATAATAATTTCTCTCGATGGAGTCAGAGAGGAAGCTCAAAAAGCAGGAAAGACAAATGAACAAGAGTTGATTTTCTTAATAAGTCATGGGATTCTTCATCTTCTGGGTTTTGATCATCAGACGATGAACGACTATGAATTTGTGGTAAACTTGCAAAATGAAGCTATTAAATCGTTAAAGTTAGGTAAAAATTGATATGAGTAAATACAAAGCAAAAGGGGTAAAAAATTCATTCAAGAATGCGCGAAAAGGCGTTGGTGCGGCGCTTAAATCTGAAATAAATATAAGAATTCATATTCTTATCGGAATATTTGTGTTTATTTTAGGTATGCTATTGGATTTGAGTTTGACAAAGTTATGTATTTTGCTATTGATTATATCAATGGTAATTTCAACAGAAATGATTAACACTGCGATTGAATTCACAATAGATTCAGTTTTTCATAACAAGTATTCACAATTAGCCGGATTGGCGAAAGATATCTCAGCGGGGGCGGTTATGCTTGTAGCAATAACATCAGTTATAATAGGGTTTTTGATTTTTATACCTGAGATTATAAAATTGTTTTAATATATTACCATGCAAAATAGCCGAAAGATAAGAAATATCTATCGACTATTTTTTATAAATTTAAAATATTCTATATAGCTGTAATTTCTTCTTTTACAACGTCAGAACTTTTGGCTTGTTCAACAACTTGCGCATTAGTTTTGTTAACTTCTTCAACTTTAACTTCCACAACCGAAGAAGGAGTTGGTGCAGCCTTAACTTGAGAAGAAGGAACAACCTTTGCCTGCACGGAGCTTGCCGGAACTGACTTAGCTGCGATTGCTTTTTTTGCTTCAACTACAGCGGCATCAGGATATTTCTTCTGGTAATTGTAATCTGCCATAATTTTATTGACAAACCGTTTAGTTTCCGCAAAAGGAGGAACCTGTCGGTTATACCTTTTTACATTGCCGGGACCTGCATTATATGCAGCCAATGCAAGTTCTGTTGAACCAAACATTTTGTACATATTTTTGTAATACATAATACCGCCTTTAATGTTGTCGTTCAAAGAATAAGGATTTAATCCCATTCTTCTGGCGGTAGACGGCATAAGTTGAAATACTCCAACTGCGCCGTGGCAACTTTTCGCATTATGTCTAAAGCCTGATTCTGTCTTTGCAATACTTAGTGCAAGAGCAGGATCAACCCCAAGAGCAATTGCGTGTTTCACTATTGTTGCCTTCACTGTCTTTACATCAGTCGCATTTGAGGGCATTTGCGCACCAAAAAGCATAACCAATGTAATAGTTAATAGCAATAGTTTCTTCAAAATTTAATCCTCTAAGTTGTAAATTGGATATCCCCTGAAACAAAAGATTAATCGTTTTACCTTTTAATTTAACTTCTCCCCGAAAAGGTTTGAAGAACGTTTCTTGGAATAGTTTATATATATATATTATTACAAAAAAATTTTTTTTCAAGTTAGAAACCTAAATTTTAGACAATTGGCCAAGAGAGAGTCTTGCTATTATAGGCTATAAAGCTATTGTAACAAAATTTATACAAAAGTGGCAAATTTTATTTTTACGGGAGTTAAAGCTTGATGTTAACTATTTTAGAAAAGAAAGGCATTAACAAATTATGATTATCAATTTAACTTCCTCTCCCTCTTTTGGACAAAATTACAAGAATAGTGTGACATTTGGTTCCAAAAATCCAAAATTATTTGAGAAAAAAGTTAATATTTCAAAAATAAAAATATTGCAAAACCCGTATGATGATAAATTTGCAATGGTTTTTCCGGAAAAGGAAGAAGAATTTAGTGCAGCTAAATATATTTTAAGAGAAATTTGGATTCCATTGAAACGATATATCAAATTACAGAATGACAAGGCAAGAAAATTGGCTGATAATGCAAGTTCTGAAATCATAAAACGTTTTGAATCCGAAATTAACAGAGAAGCAAAGATGAATCCGGAACCGTTAAAAAAATTGGAAGATATTAAAAATTTAGAAAAATTATATGTTGATAATAAGGTTATTACTCTCGGATCGTTAGATAGTTATGCTGATAAAGTCAGAAAATTTAACATGAATCCCGATGGAAAATATACGCCTGAAGAATTACTAAAATTCATTGAAAGCGGCAAACCGCCTGTCAAAGAACAAGTTGCGAAAAAAGTCTCAACACCTGTTGTTATCGTAAAATCAAAACCTAAAAATGTACCTGCTCTATCAAGCAGATTAAAGAATGAATTCATTGCAAAGCTTGAAAAACAATACGAAGAAGCATTACTGAAGAATTTGAACGTATATTATGATGCAGATAAACAGGCCCCTCTTACAAATCAGGCACGTATGTCCGTTTTGGATGGAAATGTAGGATTGTTTAAAAAGTATCCGGAAATAGTTACACAAGATCTTATTAAGATTTATGGTAAAATTGATCAAAGAGTAGTTGAATATGTCGATAAAATTAATAAAACAGACTTGTATGCCTTGGGTGAACATTGGGAAGACATGGCAGTTATGGAAACTCAACTTAAGTATATAAGCAATGACATAAAGGGAGTCAAGCAAGCTCTAATAGAAAATCCTGATAACAAATCTACACAAACAACCTATAAAACCTTACTAAAAGCATTTAAAATACTAAAGAAAAATTATGAAAGCGCAGTAAAGAAAAGTATTAGATATGAGGGTTATAACAGAAGGCGTGTTGAAAAAGCAGGTTCTCTAATGGAATATAAATACCTGACCGACAACAATCCGGTATTGAATAAGCATAAAGAATTATATGCTCTTATGAAATCTAATAACGGACAACTTACTGAAGAACAATGGGCAAAAATTATTAAATAATTTAAGTTAAGCTGATAAAATGGATTGTCTATACAAGGACAATCCATTTTTTTATCTCATAGCAGTTATCTAAAAGTAAAATAGTTTTATGAATTAAGAACCTTCATTGTTTCTTGTATTGCCGATTCAGATCTTGCGAGGGCATCATCTCCGGGTTTTGTATCATACGAGTTTGTTTGAACACCCTGCGGTGACGGCATATAGCCTCTTGCCGGTTCAATATCGCCCGCTTTGACAGGTGTTGGAGACGGAAGATAACTGTACGTTTTTGCATTTGCCGGCTCTTGTGATTGGAACCCTTGCTGAGCTTGGGTTGCTTGAGGTTGTTGAGCTGGAGTTCTGTACTTATCTAACATGTTACCGCCATTTTGTTGTTGTTGTGCCTGTTGTTGAAAGGCTTTTTGCATTTCGATTAGTCTCGCCTGCTGTTCAGGAGTGAGTTCACCTTGTTTGGGTTCTTCTTCTTTTCCTTCGTCAAGAACGGAATGTTCAGGTTTTCCGAATATTTTGTGACATCCTTTTACTACGGTATTTCCGATTAGCGGCATAAGTGTTGCCATACAGAATATAAATCTGAATGCAGAACCGCCAAATTCTTTCGCGTAGAATTTCGGATTTCTAAATACATTTTTGAATAAGTTTCCTATTCCTTTAGGGGTAAATTCAATCTTTTCAATAGCATGTTTAGAATATGGTCTTATTTGTCCTAAGCCTATTGTTGTAATCTGTCCTATCTTACGGGCAATACGCGTAAAGATATTTTTACCTTTTGGTAAACCTGCAGAACCTTTTTTGTATGCTTTTTTTCTAAAATCTTTTAAGTCTTGATAAGATTTTTTCCACGCATCCTTACTTTCAAATTCAGCGGCTTTGGCTTTTGCGTTATGTTCATTAACCATATTTTTATATTGTTTAACTTCATCTTTAGTCATACCAATGTTCTGAAGGTCACCGATCTTGTAAAGTGCTTTTATAGCAAAAGGCATACATGCAAAGAATGCAACCAATTCTGTTAATCTTTCTGCAAATGTTGCGACTTTATCACCTTTTTTGGCCTGAGCAGTTCTTATTACCGCTTCGGCTAAGAACCATGCCTGAATAATTGCAACCAACTTACCGCCGGCTACACGGTTCGTTGCACCTTCGAGAATGATATTGCCATATTTGCCGAAAGCTTTACCCAAAGCCGATTTTGGCGCGTGTGTTGCAAGGTTTGTATCTTTCATAACTTGAGCGAGTTTGGCATCTTTTTCCCAATTGCCCAATTCTGCAACAAGTTTATTTCTGTATTCTGACATGTATACATTACGACCGCGAACGAATCCCTTAAATCTATGCCACCAATTACCGGTTCCGTGAGTATATCTGCGGCAATACATACTATTATCTGCTTCGTTAAGTGCTTTAAGAACATCAGGCATTTTTTCTTGAATATTTTCTTCAATATGTTTCCAATGTTTCAAACTCTTATAACCTGAAGCCTTTGCTTTCATGTTTTGAAGCACTTTAAACTTGTCTGCAGGATTTGTTATTGCTTGGAATTTCTCTAAACTATCAATTCCACCAAAACAATACTTTCCATTGCCCGGTTTTGACAGAAGTTGAAATTCGGCTTCCTGAATAACATTTAATTGAGCTTCGCTTATACTGGCAGATTTGCCAGGATTCAATTTCGTTTTTAATTTTTCCCAAAAACCGGACTGTCCCGAGGCCGCATCATATTTAGTCCGTACTTCTTCAATGAACTTTTTATCTGCACCGTAACAATCCAAATCCTCTGGGAATTGTACACTTTCTAAAAATCCATTCTGAACTTGCGGATAATCAAACAATTGTATGCCCTTCATTCCGTTTGCTTGACCTTTTACCATATCCAATTCAGGACTTGTGATACCATCGTTTAAACTCCTATATATTGCAGAATTGTCGTAGATTTTTTTGCGAATTTGCGATTTGTATTCACTGATTTTAGATCTTAAATTTTTAAACCAATTTGCCTTTCCAAGTCTGCTATTATTAAATGAATTTGTAATTTTGTCTCCTGCATTAGTAAGTTTGTATTCAATAGTATCTTCGTAATTTCCGCGGCACCTTTGAGCAAACTTATCCATACCGTAGCCAAGACCAACCATTATGGGAGCTGCAACCGCCATTTGTAATGCTGGATTTATCTCTGAAAGCTGTGATGCACGGTTGCCAACATACGAATCTTGAATCTGCTCTTGCAACTGCTTTGGCATATCTTCAACACCTTGCATAGGCTGTCCGTTTTGCCCCACTTGAGCACGCATTCCGGTTAAATTTGGCTGAGTATTTACATCAAAATTTTCCATTAACTACTTTTCTCCTATATAAATATAAAACCCTGAAAACCATGAAAATTGCTATATTTTAGCATTTGTAAAGTTATGTAACAAAATTTCCAAATTATGAAATCAATAATATTGTATATACTTTATATATATACAGAGAGCGAATTAATAAGAGAGGCTTGAGATGGCAGTTGCAAATTTAAAAAAGATTGACAAACATTTGAAAGATATGTATCAAAACCAGGTTACAACTCCGGCTGTTCCTCAAGAACCCTATGTTGACCGTTCAGAAGTGTTATTTGCTCAGATGAATTTCATCGCAATGGCAAATAAAGAAGCTTTACATTTAATTTAACTAAACATATTAACTCCAATTAATTTTTCCCCTACAAATTTTATACCTGATATTTAAAATATCAGGTTTTTTTTATTTATTTTTCTTGTCAGAATATTTTACAAGGTGTATAATAGACGTTATGAATGATAATTTACGCCAAACGTTAAAATTACTTCCAAGCCTTCCCGGATGCTACATATATTATGATAAAAATGATGAAGTAATATACGTTGGCAAAGCTAAACTTCTAAAACGCAGGGTTATGAGCTATTTTAATAAAAAGCATCATGATAGCGTAAAAGTTGAGCATCTTGTGGCACAAATTGTCAGATTAGAGTATATAATTACAAACACAGAAGTTGAAGCTCTAATTTTAGAGAACCATTTGATAAAAAAATATAAACCCAAATATAATATTTTATTAAAGGATGATAAAAAATATCCTTATTTTTTGATTACAAAAGAAGATTTTCCACGCATTACAGTAGTCAGAAAAAAGAACATGAACCCTGAAAAGGGGCGCTATTACGGGCCTTATACTGATGTTCGGGCAATGTATGCCACCCTTGATTTTCTAAAAAAAATATTTCCTTTAAAGCAATGTCGAACTCCAAAATTTAAAACTCGCCCTTGTCTGTATTATCAAATAGGGCGGTGTCTCGCACCTTGTCAAAAATTAGTTACAAGTGAAGAATACCAAAACCTCGTTCATCAGGCAGAACTCTTTTTATCCGGCAGACAAACTGAATTGATGAAACAATTAATGGAGCAAATTCAAAAATACTCTGATACTGAGCAGTTTGAAAAAGCTGCACGTTTAAGAGACAGTTATTTAGACCTTAAAAAGACTCTTGAAAAACAAAAAGTTGTCTATGAAAATACAAAATTGAATGAAGATATAATATCGGTATTGAATGAAGACGGGCTTATTGTAATACTTATTCTCATGGTAAGAGAAGGTCGGCTAATTGATAAAAAAGATTTTGTATACGATTGTGAGGAAACCGATAAAATTGAATTTTTTACAACATTTTTTAAAGAATATTATGCAAATTTGAACTTGGAATTTCCCGATAGAATAGTCTCTGACACCCTTGAAGAAGTCGGAGAAAAAGCATTATACGAGGAATGGTTAGAAATTCTTGCTAAAAAGAAAGTAAAAATAAGCTATGGAAAATCCACTCAAGGTAAAGAACTCCTATCTCTTGCAAATAAGAATGCACAAAATACAATGAATAACGCAAAAATTAAGAAAATGACCGAAATTAGAAACGATTTTAACGAAATAGGCTCATATTTGGCTGAAATTTTACATCTTAAGAATTTCCCATCCAGAATGGAATGTTACGATATATCTCACATCCAAGGGACAAATACAGTAGCCTCAATGGTAGTATTCATAAATGGCATAAGTAAAAAATCCGAATATAGAAAGTTCAAGATTCGAACAACAGAAGGAAAACCGGATGATTTTATGTCAATGAAAGAGGTGCTTTCCCGCAGGTTCAAAAGACTCGGTGAAAAAGGTTGGGAAAAACCTGATTTAATCATAATTGACGGCGGTAAAGGACAGTTATCTTCAGTTATGGAAATAGTTAATGAAATGGGAATAACAGGTATAGATTTTGTCAGTTTGGCAAAGAAAAACGAAGAAGTATTCCTACCGGGAAAATCAAAACCGATAATTATCCCAAGAAACTCCAGCGCGCTTTTCCTTTTCCAAAGGATTCGTGACGAATCTCACAGATTTGCCATAACCTTTCATAGAAATCTCCGCTCAAAATCAATGACTAAAAATCCGGCAAAATAAAATGTTATGAAACTAAAGCCAAAGAACCATTTAAAGATTCTTTCACTTTTATAACACGTTGATTTGCACTGCCCACCCAGTGTAGATTGTTATCCTTCAATGCTTCTATAAATTCACCTTCAGCAACAACATCTATATCTTCAATACCGTCAAGATCTTTTATTTGTTCCCAACTGTATCCTGTATATAACCAGATTGTTTTTTCAGGATACAATTTTCGACATTTTTTTACAAGTCTAAAAACTTCATCCCTATTTCCGGGGAATAAGGGATCTCCACCGCTAAAAGTAATCCCGTCAATGTATGGCTTATTTAATGCCTCGAAAAGCTCATCTTCCGCCGCACTATCAAATGGTAATCCGCCATTTTCATCCCACGTTATCGGGTTTTGACAATTCTTGCAGTGATGGTTGCAACCGGAAACCCAAAGTACAACGCGAATTCCCTCACCATTTAACATATCTTGTTTTGTTATATCATGGTAATTCATTATAAAATACCTTACTACATACTCACTCTATCTGCAATTTCTTCCATTTTAGCAGCATTTAAACGTGTATCACCTTTTACTCGTGAATACGACAGATATCCGTTCATTCTATCTATTTTAGTAAGATTTTTGCTGCCACATTTAGGACAAACATCCATGCTCAATTCCTGATGACCGCAATCATCACAATAAGCCAGAGACAAGTTAACCCCTTCATAAAAACCCTTATCCATTGCGCGTCTAATCAAAGTTTCAACGGCTTTAGTGTTGTAAGATATAGGATATTTTACATATTGAATCTTTCCGCCGTTCAAAAGCTCCCAGAATCTTCCTTCCAAATCCTGCTTTTCAACCGGTCCGATTTTTTCTGAAACATGACAGTGGAAACTATTTGACACGTAGCCTCTGTCTGAAACCTTGTCTATAATTCCGTATTTCTTTCTGAACTGTTTTATTTGCAATCCACAGAGGTTTTCAGCAGGAGTTCCATATATAGCGTAGAGGTTCCCGTCAGCCTCCTTGAATTCATTTACTTTTTTATTGATGTATCTCATAACTTCAAGTGCAAACTCACCGTCTTCAACAAGAGATTTTCCATTATACAACTCTTGAAGTTCGTTCAATGCAGTAATTCCGAAAGATGCAGTTGAAGCTTTTAGAACCGGCTTAATCTTGTCATGAATACCCAGATGCCCACCGTAAAATCCGCCTTCACAAAATCCCAACGGATTAATTGATGCGCGCATTTCACCAAGATATTCGTAAGTCCGTTTGTGAAGTTCTCGAATCATTTCCATATAATAATCCAGAACCTCATAAAAATCTTTACCCTCTTTTTGAGATTTTTCATAAATCATCGGAAGGTGAAGGCTTATTGCGCCAATATTAAATCTCCCGACAAATATCGGTTTATCATCTTTATCGGCAGGGTTCATTCCGCCACGCTCATACCAAGGTGACAGGAATGCGCGGCATCCCATCGGAGAAATTACACGTTTATATTTTTTATACATGCTTGCGATATAACCTTCACCTGATAGGGACAACCAATCCGGATACATTGATTTTTTGGAACATTCAACGCCGGCATAGAATAATTCTTCTAACTCTCCACCTTTTCCATGAAGTTTTTCATCATATAAGAAAACTATTTTAGGGAATAATACAGGTTTCTTGCATTCTTTTTTACCTTGACCGCCTTTTCTTACATCAAGCATAACCAAAGATGCCATACGTTCAAATCTTTTTGTACCAAGTCCTGTTGTAACGGTAATGAACGGGTAGTCACCACGGCTTGAAGCAACAGTATTAAACTTGTATTCCCATCCCTGAAATCCGTCATGAAAATCCTTTTCAACGTCTTTTATGGCAATTTCTTCTGCTTTTTTAGGGGAAACACCCATTTCAAGATATTTGTCATAATTTGTTTTAAATGTTTTTTCTGCGTAAGGTGCGAGGATTTTATCGACCTCAGGAACAGTGAAGCCACCATATTGCTGACTTGCTGCCGCCATAACAATATCACCGATAACATCAAATGCTACGTTAAGAGATTTTGGTTCATTATACCAAAGGTTTCCCATTTCAAAACCACCTTTTAAAACATTCGCAACGTCAAAAAGGCAGCAATTCATTGTGTCACGTCGTGCCGACATATCATGAATGTATATATATCCATCTCTCACTGCTTGAAGTTCGGGTACTGTTAAAAAGAATTTTTTGTAAAGCTCTTTATTTAATTCATTTAATACCAAAGACCTTTTTGTAGAAACAAGTGCCGAATCGGCATTAGAATTTTCCTTGTCTCCTATATACATGATTTTTTGGCTTTCTTGATATACTTTATCAAGCATTTTTACAAAGTCAATTTTGTAATCGCGATAGTTCCTATAGCACTTTGCGACTTTTGGGTTGAATCTTTCGAGTGCATTTTCAACAATGCAGTGCATTTTAAATATATCAACTTCTTTTTCGCCTTCTCTCAAAACGCTATTATCTACAAGGTTGCAAATGTTATTTATATCGTTATCAGAAAATGTAACCAAACTTCTGGCCGCAGATTTCTGTATAGCAGCAACAACTTTTTCAATATTGTAATCTTCCAGAGTACCGTCTTTTTTAACAATTTTAATTTCACTCAGTTTTAAATTCTTAACCGGTTCTGACATATACTTTGCATTAAGTGCAGGTGACAATGATTGCGGTTTTGACACCTTTGATGCTGTTTCCGATTTTTGACTTTGATACGTATTTAAGTCTACTACCCTGTCTTGTAATATGTTTTGCATAAAAATCTCCTTTTTTTAAAAAGGCAGAAGTCATGGACCTTACTACAATCTTTTTAAAAAACTATGCCCAATTTCCTGTCTCGAGGTATATAATTCATCAGTTTAAGCATTCCGACTATCTCAAAAAATTTTTTGAGGTCTCATATAAGCATGCTCCCACAAGCTATATATCAACACGGTTGCGGACCAGCGGATGATTTTCGCATCTCTTTCCCTAAACTGTCCTTTTATTTTACTACAAAATTTAAAAACATGGAATACATTAAAAAAAATTTACACATTTGGATTTAGATTACTTTATTGAGACCTATAGGCAATAAGATAAAACTTTCTACCTAGCCCATTTTGCGCCTGAAACTTTATTGAAGGACAATTAAAATGATCATGTAAAGTTTCAAGGAGTTTAGTTATGAAAAAGATTGGAACAGTAATCGGAATAGTCATTATCCTTGTGTTTATAGCAGGAGTTGTGACTTCAATATATACAATTGCGAACATGGACAATACCTTGCCAAAGAACAGTTGTGAGGTTTGTACGACAGAACCGTGCCCGTGCTATATAAAATAAAAAGTTAGGCTTAATAGTTAATATCTCTGAGAGCCTTAAATATTTTATCGGTAATATATTGGATATACTCTTGCGAGACCATTCCGTTAATTACGGCATCAGCTATTGGGTAAGCAGGTCTTATGTAGCGTTGCGCCGTCTTATTGACATCTGCAAATTGCAAATCCGCAGCCTCGCCTGTTTTGCCTCTTGATGCCGCTCTTTTATACCAACGTTCTTTTATAACTTCTAGCGGTGTGAAAACGTAAACTTTTACATCCATAATGTCTCTGACACCTTCGTTCAAAACGTATAAACCTTCTGTCAAAACTACTTTGGCAGGTTTTTTAACTTCACCGTTTGGATTTGAAACACAAGTAACAAAATCGTATTTTGGAGAAATTATAGCTTTACCCTCCTTAAGATCTTTCAGATGGCTTTTCATAAGTTCCAGATCAATTACATCAGGGGTATCAAAGCTAAATCCTGTTTTAAATAAGGCTTCATAACTACCTGCTTCTTGAAGTTCTTTTGAGGTATCTTTATAGTAATCGTCACAACGAATTACGGTATAAATCCCTTCACGTTTATCTTTAACACAAGCATGTATAGTGTTATCAACAAAAACAGTTTTTCCCGAAGCACTTTCCCCGGTAATTCCAATAAGAAAAGTTTTCTTCTTTTCTTGGACAACTTTACGTGCTATGTTTAAAATTAAATTGTCTGAAATATGCAAAAACAAAGGTTGTTCTTCTTTTTTATCTTCTTCAAGAATTTTATTAAGAACATTCACAATAGTGGATATTACTTCCATGTCCCGTCTGTTTGTATAGTAATCATAACCTGTTAATTGAAAATCTGACATTTGCTATCCTTACCCCTCTTTCAATATACATAACATTGTAACTTAAAGGAAAAATTTTTTCTCTTGTATGCTAAATTTTGTTACAATGAATTTACAGTTTCGTTGTGAAATATATTATTCAAAACTCTTGCAATTATAAAAATTTGTGCAATAATACAATTGTGAAGTTAAGGGCTTACGAGAAATATCCCGTATCCGAAGTTTAAACCCTTAGGGAAGAAAGATTACATTCAATAGATGGGTGTTGAGAAATTTAATTACAAGTTTATAAAAGAAAATGCCTCTGCCGGTAGTTGGCGCAGAGGGTACGAATACCATTTGAAAGATATGGTGTTTGATTCTTATCCTGAGAAAAATTTTTATATGGCAAAAGTTAAGGGGAATTTTCAGGATCATTATAATACGGATTTAATATTTAAGAAGAATAAGGTAGAGGCAAGATGTAATTGCCCGCTAAAAGAAATGTGGTGTAAACATGCCGTTGCCGTTGCTCTAAAAGCTATTGATGAGCATGCCTATGAGGACTGGCTTGAGACAAAATTCGGGATAGAATCTAGTTTTCCTGATGAAAACACTTCATTAGATCATGAACCCGAAGGTGATTTTATATTCCATTTTAATTCAAAAAGAAAGGTAAATTTTTTCTCTATACTTGTTCGTTCCCGTAAAACAGGAAAAGTTGTTCGTCAGATAGAACCGATACTTAGAGAATACATTGAAGAACAAAAAAAAGATTCATTTTCCTTTATGAATGAGGCAAGAACTGCTGAATTAGAAATTTTTAAACTGTTATTAAAAATTTCACGACAAGACAAAAAAGCAGGATGGTATGATATTCCTATAACTAAGTTTGCTCCTGTTTTTGAGACGCTATCTCACGTTGAAGAAGTTCTTGATGAAAAAACAAAACAACGATTAGAGTTTACTAATGAAAAATGGAAGCTGGTATTAAAGGTGAATGCTGCACAAGGCGGAAACCTTCAATTGTATCTTGAGTGGGTTAGACCAGATAGTGATGAAATATATCCGTTTGAAGAAGTAAGGTATTTTTCCCGTCATCTTAAATGGGGTCGTTACAAAAATATAATTTTCCCTACGAATATTTCTGTTAATACATTACCGCAGAACATTACAAAATCGACCTTTACGGACTTGAAAGAAAATGAAGGCGGTAAATTTATATATGAAGAATTACCGAAAATTCAAAAAGAGATGGATGTAATTGTTGACGAAAACATTAGTAATTTGATGCTAAATGCTCGTTTACCGAAAAAAATTGTCACCCTTGGAATTGATTATGACCAATCACTTAAAGCATCCTTGGAATTTGATTATGACGGAGTGAGAGTACCTTATTCAAAATCCGGAGACAAGGCTCAATATATAACCGTCAAAAAAGAGGATCTGATTTATTGGGTCAAAAGAAATATTCAACACGAGCAAGAAGCATACGCTATGCTTTTGGCATGTAAATTTGTTCCTATGCAAACTAACAACCTGGCCTTAGAAAAAGAAAATGCCATAGATTTTTATAATTACTACAAGAATCAAGCCGGAGAAGACTGGGTTTTTGAAGAAAAAGATGATATGTCATTTTTCAATATATTACCAACTCCTTTCAAAATGTGTGCCAAAATAGATTTCTCTCAAGAATCCAAAGATAGTTTTGAAATATCTTTATACGGTCAAGCCGGAGACGAAATTATTGATTTTGACGAAGTTTATGAAACTATTCAAAGCGGAGAAAAATATAGCAGAATAAGAAGTTTGGGATTTGTAGAATTTCCTGCTCAAAATATTTATGCAATGATGCGAGCTTTCAATTCTTTCGATGTATACAGAACTCCTGATAACAAGTATACCGTTAAAACATATCGTGCCGGACTAATTAATGAATTAAAGAATTTGGATGTGGAACTTGTTTTGAGCGAAGAATTCGAGGCGTTTTGGCAGCAGATGTCTACTTTCTCAACCGTGGGAGACCTTACAATGCCGAAAGGTGTTCACGCTGATTTTCGTGATTACCAGAAAAAAGGTATCGGCTGGCTTTGGTTTATGTACAAGTACGGTTTGAACGGAATTCTGGCAGATGATATGGGTCTCGGTAAAACCTTGCAGGCACTTACCCTTTTACAAAAAGCAAAAGAAGAAGAAGGGCCTAAGCCGACACTTGTTATTTGTCCTACAACAGTTGTTTTTAACTGGGAAACCGAAATTCAGAAATTTGTGCCTGATTTAACTTGTTTAAAAATTGCAGGACCGGAAAGAAAGTCTTTATTTAAAAAGATTAACGAATACGATGTTGTAATAACAAGTTATGCCCTAATTCGTCGAGATGTGAAACATTTTAAAGATATAAACTTCAGATATATAATACTCGATGAATCTCAAAATATTAAAAACGCAATATCTCAAACAGCTCAGGCTGTGAAAGAATTGCAATCTGATCATAAACTCGCACTTTCAGGTACACCTATTGAAAATAAATTGGAAGAATTATGGTCAGTATTTGACTTTTTAATGCCGGGATTTTTGTTCAATATTGCAGAATTTAACCAACGATATGTTCGACCAATTATGGAACGGCAAGATAAAACCGTTGAAAAACGCTTAAAACTTCAGATTTATCCGTTCATATTGCGCCGTATGAAACGCGATGTTGCAAAAGATTTGCCGGATAAGGTTGAAAACGTTGCATACTGCGAACTTACTGACGAACAAAGAGACTTTTATCTACAAGTTCTTGATAGCACTAAAGAAGAACTATTTAAATCTATCGAGCAGAACGGACTTGAAAAGAGCAGGTTATCAATATTCTCTGCATTGCTTAGATTACGTCAAATTTGCTGTCATCCGAGACTTTATGATAAAGATGATGTTAAACATATACTTTCGTCAGGTAAATTTGAAAAACTTAAAGTTATGCTTGAAGAAATTATTTCAGAAGGTCACAGAGTTCTTCTATTCAGCCAGTTTGTCAACATGTTGGATATCGTAAAGGATTGGCTTGACCGTGAAGGTATAAGATATGAATATTTGACAGGTAAAACTAAGGATAGAAAAGCTGCCGTTGAAAACTTTAATACAAACTCCAATATTCCGATATTCCTCATAAGCCTAAAGGCCGGAGGTACCGGTTTGAACCTGACAGGTGCAGATTACGTTATTCACTACGACCCATGGTGGAATCCTGCCGTAGAAGACCAAGCAACCGACCGAGCATACCGTATCGGACAGAAAAAGAAAGTCTTTGTATATAGGCTTATTACCAAAAATACTGTTGAAGAAAAAATTCAAAAACTCAAGACGATTAAACGCGACCTGGTTGATAGCGTAATTTCTGTCGATAGAAATATTACAAAATCATTGACCCTTGATGATATCAAAGAAATTTTCTCGGTTGATTAAGATATTTGTGATAACGTCATTAAATTACCATGGATAGTCATCTTTTATTTTCCAGCCGTCATACTCTATTTTTCGTGCACACCAAAGACCTGAACTAGTACCTTTAGAACAATAGGTTCGCATATAATTTAGATCATTTCTATCGATAGTTTCAGGATATGGGGTAACATAACCCTTTTCATTTATTGCAAACACAAATACGTCTCGGCCAAACCTGTTTGGACCTTGTGGACCGTTTAAATCGATTTTAAATATTAGCAAATTAAGTATATAATTGTAATCTAGCTTAATAAGTGTACCGTCTGATAGCCTAAAAGGATGAGAAGTTTCATCAATTAAAGAGTAACCATGGGTTGTTACACTATCGGTGTATTTCCAAGGCCACATACTTTTGTAACCACAAGAAGAATAGGTTGAACAGATTTTAGAAACTTTCATATAAGGAATTAAGTATTGATTGCTAAAATCATCATATGTAAAATTGCTGTCAGGTTTTGTCCACTCAGAATAGTCCCCGTTAGCTGTTTGAGAAATTTTCATGGCCTGATTGAGCTCACTCA
>CADBQW010000012.1 GCA_902796925.1 uncultured bacterium
AATTGCTTAATTGAGCAAACTTTTCTTGAATTGTTACAAATAAGTTTTATACTCTAATCCTAAAATCATCCTGATACTATAATATGTTTGTGTATCCAATTTCATAAGCAATATCAACCTGTGATAAATGTTGAACTTACTACCTAAATTTGTTATAATTTCTTTGTCGCAGGGTTCCAAAATAGTAACCTCGTCGACAATTAAAAGAGGGCAAGATTTTTTCTTGTCCTCTTTTACCTTCAATTCGTGTACTAAAGTGTACGTTCCTGCTATTATGATATAAACAAAACCACAAGAAATGATCAAAAGTTATTTCTTGTAGCTGTATTACTTAATCAACCCGTATTCTCTGCCTAGCTCAGATATAATTTCTACTGCTCGATCAATTTGATCGAAAGTTAGATCTTTCATTGTACAGAGTCTCAATCTACACTCTTTTCTCCTTACTGCCGGATAGGTAACAATGTTAACGTATACGCCACGTTTTCTGAGTTTATCATACATTTCAAATAAAATCGGTTCACTATAAACCATTACAGGTACAACTGCAGATGATGAATGCCCTATATCAAAACCCTTTTCGACAAGTTTTTGTTTTAGGTAATTAGTGTTATCCCAAAGTTGATTTCTTCCTGCTTTATCTTCTTCTAAAAGCTTGAATACTTCATTAAGTCCGCCGGCAACAGATGCTGGAAGTGCCGTTGAGAAGAAATAACTTCTGGCATAAAGTCTCAAGTATTGAACTATCTTTCTTGATGATGCGCAATATCCGCCAAGTCCGCCAGGACCTTTTGATAGCATGCCAACGTGTAAATCAATCTTATCCATCACCCCGTAATGTTCTGCTGTCCCGCGACCTGTAGGTCCGACAACGCCAACTCCGTGAGCATCATCTATCATTATCCTGCAATTATATTTTTGTGCAAGGGCAACTATCTCATCCAATGGAGCCATATCACCATCCATTGAGAACACACCGTCTGTGATAATCAATCGGCCTGTTTGCTCTGCAGGTATTCTTGACAAGATTCTTTCTAACCCTTTCATATCACGGTGAGGGAAAACCTTAATATCAGCCCCCGAAAGTACGCAACCATCAAATATTGAGGCATGATTTGCCGCATCATTAATGATAACATCATTTTTGCCACACAATGCCGAAACAATACCTATGTTCGCACCGTAACCACTTGGGAATACAATCGCATCTTCTGTACCATAAAATTTTGCGATTCTTTTTTCAAGTTCTTTATGAATATCAGTTATACCGGCATAATTTGAAACCGCTCCCATGCCGTAACCAAATTTTTCCAAAGCTTCTCTTGCGCCCTGCATTACTTGAGGATGTGTTGAAAGATTTAAATATGAATTCGAACCAAGCATGATAACTTCATGAATACTGCCGTCTTTCTCTCTTATTTCTGATTCCGGTTGAACCTTGTTCATTGTCACCATTCCCAAAGCTTCATTCCCGGTTAAAACTCCGCTTGATAAAACATCATCAAGTCTCGTCGCTTTATCAAATAAATCTTCACCTTCCTTAGTATCAATAAAGTTTTCAAACTTTATATTAACAGACTCTTTTTCTTTAAGTTCTTGCATTGAACTATCTCCCCATAAACTATACCTTTTTTTAGCGTAACACAAAAAAGCTTATTTAACAAGGGTTATGCAGGCTAGAATTATACAAGGGTTTTACATTTGTTTACAATAAGGCAATTTTTTTTTAAAAAACAACTTTATATATATGGTTAGGTAAAGGTTAGTTATATTAATTGTAGGTTATCATGGTTTACAATGTAAGTTTTAATCAGAATTTACAAGTAAAACCCTTGGGGGGATTACAACAAGGTCAGTCCAATGCTCATGTGTCTAATCCTATTTCAGGAAATAACATGACCGGTTTGAGTGCCCTTGCTGTATATAATAGATCCTATATTAATAAAAATGATAGTAAATTCGAAATCCCAATACTATCTCCAATCCCAATACCTGATAATATTGATTCCATTGAGGGTGAAAGAGTTTACGATTCAGAAGGTAAACTTGATTCCATAGTGCAAGCAGGAGAACATTCAAAAACGATATATTACCCGGATGACAACGGAATAATTGTGAAAAAATTCGACAACCGCACCGGTAAAATGATTTTTTCACAAATTGATAATACAAGCGATAATAGTACTGAAATAACATCTTATGATCCAAGAACGGAAAAAGAAAAATATTATACTATAATCCGTAACAAAACCCCCGAATTTATATCTCATACAGAGTATTCACAAGACGGATCTGAAAAACGCAGGTGTTACTCTTTTAAACATTCCAACTACGAATTTTCAACATATAATCCAAATTCAGGTTTAGATATTACTCAAATATACGATAAAAATAAAAAGCTAATCAAAACCGAACGTAGCCAATCAGATGCTAACTTAGCTTCTCTAAGTCCATCTTTAAATCCGGGAGAGCAAAAAACTACTGTAGGGATAAATTCTGACAGTACTTGTCGCGAATACCTTCAAGACAAAAACCTGATGCCTTACCCTTGTCCGCAAATTATGCCGGATATAAAATCAATAGATGGTGAAAAAATCTTCTATTCAAACGGTAATATTCAATCAATAATTTGCCCTGACGGCAGCCTGTTAGAAGCATCTTCTGACGGCAGAAAAATCAAAGCTCAGGGTAATAACGTTACATTGTCTTTTGACAAAAATGGCGGTAGTGTTAAATGTTTTATTCAAGAAAATTTGGGACCTGATGAAACAAGAATAACAAAATACAAATCTATAAATGATCCTTGGAATTGCACCGTAGCCTACTCTAAAGAAGGTAAAACAAAAGTGCTGGAATATGAAAAAGGGGTTCCTTTGAAATTTGAAGAATTTAATAATAATGTCTATTAGATAAGCCGATGGGGGGACTCGAACCCCCGACCTACTGATTACGAATCAGTTGCTCTACCGCCTGAGCTACATCGGCACCTATAAAATTTTCAAGATCGAGCAACTGGTTGCTCTACAGATTTTTAACAACGCTCCGTTTGCAACTCCGCT
>CADBQW010000013.1 GCA_902796925.1 uncultured bacterium
AGGTTCAGGCGATACTTGTGAAGTTAAATCACCAACCGACGTATATCCGGTATTGATTTACGATACACAAATTATCCCTAACTCAGCAGCAGCACGTGCTACTTTGTACGCTAAATAATGAGTTAATAATGGCTTAATTAGAAACGAGGATGACTGAAAGCCATCCTCGTTTTTTAGTAAGAATTTACGTACAAAAACTGCCGAATCTTATTACCAAATTCGACAAAATTTGCGCATATTCATTCTATCGCCATGAATTATGCTAAACAATATAAATGTAAACCCCGTTCGTCTCCGAGGATTGCTGAACGACTTTCCGGATGGTTTGGATTACCGGTAATCCCTTCAAGTGTTTGTTTTGCAAAGTTTTCCCCTTGTACCGGTTTCGCTTGAAGCAATGGTGCTTGAGTTTTCCCCAGTCCTGATAAGAAGTTAAATTTAACTGCATTTAATGCCATAGTTTTACTCCAATATTCCCTGTATATATATAAAGTATCGGGCAATAAAAAAATTGCCTAATTTTTAAATTAATACTAAGAAATGTTAAGCACAAAAATCTATGCCATCCTATCGAGATTGTTTGCTCTAAAACTTGTTCTCATATTAGGATGGTTAGGGTTAAAATTTCCGAACTTGTTTGTAAGGTTTTTTTCTGCATTTTTTTCGTAGCGGTTTTGTTCGTCAAATTTAACCGGGTTAACCTTGAAAATATTTAATCCTTGTATAGCTTTAATCGAATCCATAAATTTTTCTTTCTATACACATAAAAAATTCCGGAAATGAAAAATTGCAAAAATTATAAAATTTGTTACAAAGTTAACATAAAATTAAATTAAACTAAATCTTGTATTTTCTGATTTATAGATGCTAAAAGCTCATTGTCATCCGCATTAATCGCGAACTTTTGTGCTTTTTTTAATAGATTTAGGGACTTTGAAGTATTGCCATAACTTAGCATTACATCAGATGCGGCCATGTAGTTTTGAGCAACTTTCAGTGGGGATTCAGCCTCATCATAATATTTTACAGCATTTGAATAAGATTTTAGAGCCTCTTTGGGTTCCCCAAATTTTTGATATGCATTTGCAACACTTGATGATATATAACCTTTTACTTTTGAGTTGTCTGTAGTTTGTGCGATGTCTTGTGCAATACTGTAGTAATTAAGCGAATTTGTGTCGTACATATCGGTATAGATATTTCCCATTTTAGTAAGAGAGGTAGACTGAGCAACGGCATTGTCACCTTCTCCTGCATACGCTGCAGAGACATAATAATGATCGAGAGCCGGTGTCATTTGATTAACATCATCATAAATTTGTGCCATTGAATAGTGGGCTTTTGTTTTAAGAAAATTATCTTCTGTCGATTCTATTACAAGACTGTAGCTCTTTAATGCTTGTTTGTAGTAATCGTGATCATCATAAATTTTTCCTACTTCATAAAAAACTTTTGATGCAGTTTCTTTGTCGCCAATTTGATTTGCTCGTTTTAGGGCTTTTTCAAAATTTGTTATTGCCTTAGCAGGTTCATCTGCATAGGCCAGTTTTTTTGCCTTAATAAACATTGATTTTAACTCTTTATCTTCCGGAACAATTTTCCTTGAAGATTTGTCTTCCGGAATTTTTGTTTCGATTTCACTTTCGGCTTCTTCGTTTAATATTTTTTCTTGTTGTGTTAATTTATTTTCAGCCGGCTTTTTGTCGTCAGGGAATTTTACCAAGAATTGAGGATTAACATCATTTTCGTTGTACTTAAAATCAATTTGTTGTAAAAATAAGGCATCAACCCAATTTTCTACGACTTTTGAATCTTTATTTAAAGTTTTGGAGATATATTCATCCAAAAGAGAAGATGCGTTTTTCAGGTTGGATTTTATAAGTTTTATATTTGGGTTGTCCTTTAAAACTTGTTTTTCGATTAATTCGATATATTGATTAACTTCTTCTTTAATGTTGTCGGGAGTTCCGATTGCAGCTTGAGTGTTCTTAAAATCTTTAAGGATCTGAGCAATATTTATTTTAGAACTTCTGTTGGCATAAGTATTTTCTTGAATTTGAGTTTGTTGCGGTTGATTTATATCTTGTCGTTTTCTATTTAGAGCCTGATTCTGAATAAGGTTACGAGTTTCTTGCCAAGATGGCTGTTCTGTTTGTTTAGGATAAGATGGATAATTCCTGTTTTCAATGTAATCTAAACCTTTACTTTTTGAAGGTTCGTTGTTCTGTTGTTCTCTTTGTGTTTGCGCAGGGGAACTTTCTTCGTTTTGTCTATGTCTGACGAAGTTGCTGCTATATGGTTTTTGATATACACCATCTAATCCCATTTTAAGGTTTTTACCTCTTTTAACTTACTACCCAAGATCTGTCCGGTGAGTATATCATATTACAATTAACGATGGTTGTACTCATACTTTCGGATGAAATCTTTGTCTTAAATTTAAGGATTTTTGGGATCATGTCAACTTATTCAAAGATTTCGGTTGCTCTATTAAGAATCCCCAGACAGTAAGATATTGTTATGCCATAATTTGTAATCGGAATTCCTAGTTTTTCAGCCAAGAGGATTCTGGATAAAACTTCTCGACGATTTGTCATGCAAGCTCCGCAATGAATTATAAGTTTATATTTTGAAATATCAGGAAGATCATGTCCTGAAAAATGCTCTATAACTATATCTTTTCCGGTCTTTTTCTTAAGGAGATTAGGAATTTTTACCTTTCCGATATCATCTTCAATTGCATGATGTGTGCAACTTTCAAGAATTAATATTTTATCGCCGTCTTTTAGGCTATCAATACTATATGCACCTTTTATAAATATATCTAAATCGCCTTTTAATCTGGCAAAAAGAATGGAAAATGATGTTAGAGGGATGTCTTTAGGAACAATTTCATTTACATTTTTAAAAGCCTGTGAATCGGTTATAACAAGCGACGGTTTTTGTTTTAAATTTTCCAGTGCAACTTTTAATTCTGTATCTTTTACTGTATAAACCGCAATATTACTATCTAAAAGATCCCGAATCGTTTGAACTTGGGGCAAAATAAGCCTACCTTTTGGAGCTTCTTTGTCAATTGGAACAACTAAAATGACGGTACTATGTTCAGGAACCAGATCTCCGGCAATTTTTGGGGTATCCAAATATTCTGACGGAAGTATTTTTATTAATAATTTTTTGAATTTGTGGATAAAATCTTCATCTTTTAAAACTGATGTATATAGAATATTTTCCCCATTATAGCTTATATTATGAACTTTATTATCATCACATTTATTAACAAGTACAAAATAAGGTATTTTAAGCTCATTAAATTTTTCTATAAGAGAAAGTTCGTAATTATCGAATTCATCTTGAACGCAAACAATAACCGCAATATCACAACGATTAATAACTTTTAGAGTTTTGCCCACTCTTAATTCAGATAACTCCGTTTTATCATCAATGCCCGCTGTATCAAGGAAGGTTACCGGACCAATCGGCAAAAGTTCCATCGATTTTTCAACTACATCGGTTGTTGTTCCTGCGATTTTGGAGACAATTGAAATATCTTGTCCTGTTAATTTGTTTAGAACAGAAGATTTCCCTACATTTGTTTTGCCGAAAATGCCAATATGAAGTCTATCTGATTTCAATGTTTTCATAATTTATACTTTTTGAAATACCATTACATATTCATGTTTAAAAATGTAGAACCCTCCGGCAAGTGCTCGGTATCTCCATAAATTTGCAGTTTTACCTTTTGCCTTTTCATTACCTTGAATATCTTTTACAATTATGGCTTTAAGGCGGAAACCCAGCCTCATCATCCTCGCCATACATTCAAATCCCAGAGGTTGAACCTCTGAATTTTTGTATGAATCCCCGATAATTAATGCAGCAAAACGCCCCTTTTCCAATAAATTATATCCATTCTTAGCAACTTGTTCAAAAAGATCATAAAATTTTTCTGTATTTTCACAATTAGATAAATCTTCCGGTCTATCAGAAAACTTAATAATATCATCATATGGCGGATGAAGTATTAAAAGTTGAGCTTTTTCTTCCCCCATAATTTCTAATCTGGTCTTTATCTTTTCGACAGCGATTTCAGATGCTGAATCCGCACAAATAATATTGACGTCGGTAACCAGTTGTTTTGGCGTAAATTTTTCGGAAACTTTTTCTGCAAGTTCAGGTTTTAATTCAACCCCAATGCAGCGCCTATCCATATTTATGGCTTCTATACCGGATGTTCCCGAACCAAAAAATAAGTCTAAAACTATATCGCCCTTTTTGGTAAAACGCTCATATAACTGTTGCGCAATTTGGGGAATGTAATTCCCGTGGTATTCATTTGAATGCCCGTGTTCACGCAATCTCTGAGGGAATTCCCACAACGTATCCGTCTTTATATGATCATAATCTTTCCACGCGTTAAGATTAATATCGCTGTATTTCGTTGTTTTGACAGGTTTTACAACCTGCAAATCCGCTTTTTTTATAGGTTTTAGCTTTGTATTACTCTTAAATCGTGGCATAACTTTTCCCCTAATGTCTGTTAACCAAACTATCTTATAAAAACGAATATAATTTGTAATCAAACATTTAGATGAATTTTAATTTTAAAATGGCAATCACCTTTAAAACCAATCAATAAGGGGGCGCTTTTCTCCAAATTTAAAGTCGAAATCTTTTTCTACAACTTCACTCGTCAAAAATTTATAGCTCACATTATATACCAACGGCATTTTGTCTGTATTTAATAATTTAAATTTTTCTTCAGATATAATATTTGTTTCCGGATCAAGAACATTTGAATAATTTAGACCTTCATACGCACAAAAAGGAATCTTGGGAACTTCGTCATCAAGGCTGCTTATTAACCCGAAAGTGCGGCAAATTATACCTCTATATTTATATACAGAACATTCATTATTTATGAGAAACGGACATTCGTACATAAAAGGAGAACTTTTAGATTTTGTTTTTTCCTCTTTTATTTTTGATATTTTTTCAGCAATTTGATTCTGAATTTCTCCTGACAACTGGTAGAAGCCTATCATTAAAAAATCCAACTCTATTTTAGAAAATGGATATTCCCCGCTTTGGCAACACTTTGAGCAACCACGTTTGCAAAAAATATAGGGGCTTTGGGCTTCAAAATATTTATCCAGCTTATTATTTAAAAATACTATAAATTTCAGGTAATTGTCATACATTTTTTATTGTTGTTCCTTTGTAATACATTTATTATACAAAAAACACTTAGCTTGGTGACAGTCTGAAAAATATGTGTAATCAGGATTATTATCAACGCATATATCCATACAGTGATTGCATCTTGTATGAAATTTACAGCCGCTTGGCAAATCCGTCGGAGAGGGAAGATCTCCTGATAAAATGATTTTTGCTTTATTTTTATCAATAATTTTAGGGACTGATGACATTAACGCTTTTGTGTAGGGGTGTTTTGGTGAATTAAATATTTCTTTTGTTTTTCCGGATTCAACAATTTCACCCAAATACATTACCGCAACTCTGTCAGCGAGATATTCGATTACTCGCATATCATGTGTTATGAGAATTATTGTTAAATTAAATTCATCTTTTAGTTTCTTTAATAAATTTATAATTTGAGCTTGAATACTCACATCAAGGGCACTAACGGGTTCATCAGCAATTATAAATTCCGGATCCATAACCAGTGCTCTCGCGATTGCAATACGTTGTCTTTGCCCTCCTGAGAATTCGTGCGGATATAAATCCAAAATATCTTCAGATAAACCGACTTGTCTTATTTTATCCAAAACTATTTGTTTTATCTCAGTTTTATTTAGCCTTGTATTAATTTCCAAAGGCTCAGATAAAATCTGCAAAATTGTCATTTTAGGGTTAAGGCTGGAAAATGGGTTTTGGAAAACCATTTGAACTTTTTGTCTAAATTTTTTCAATTCTTCTTTTGTGAAATCAGAGATGTCCTTGCCCGAAAAAAGAACCTTCCCTGATTTTATTGGTTCCAATTTCATTAGAGCTCTTGCCAAGGTTGATTTCCCGCAGCCTGACTCGCCGGCAATTGCCAAAATTTCACCTTGGTTCACATCAAGGTTAACGCCATTTACTGCCTTTACAATCTCCTTTTCTCCGGAAATACCTTTTTCTGTCCGGTATTCCACATACAAATCTTTTGTTTCTGCAATATTTACCATAAAATAATTTTACAATAATTTTTGAATTATATCAATTATACAAAAAGATACGGTTATTTATTTTTAGGAATTATTGTTGTTATACCAAGAACTCTTAATTTATAGTCGTTCTCTCGTTCCTGTAAAGAAAATATGCGATGGTACCATTTTATCGTATACTTTTTATAATATTTGCTGTCTTCTTTATATAGTGAATTAAATGATTTTTCTCCCGTTGAAAGTGAGCCCAAATGTATCACATTACAGCCGTTGATTAGATAATTTGTTCTTCTTTTTCTTTTATTTTGTAAAATTAACCAGTCATCACCATACATAATTTTTATTTCATCAGGAATCTTCACATAGGAAGTTTTGGGCATAAACATTGCAACACCATACCCTGCCGGGCGATAATTTGCTTTTTCCAATTTTATATCGCCAGTTTCAGGTTCAAAATCAGGATTCTTTGTAACGGTTATAAATTTGTTATTAATTCCCAAAACTCCCATGTTAGGGGTCATTTTTGATATTACATTTTTGCAAAAATTATTCGGGAGAATTATATCATCATTTATTAACGCTATTATTCCGTACTTAGAATTCTTAACCCCAAGATTCCAACTTGGATTGACATAAATATTTTCTTTTGGCGATATTACTTTTAATTTATCTGAGTGAATATCTAAACCTTTCTGAGAGTTATCAATTACAATTATTTCCCCGACTGAATCATCCATATCTAATGTTTCGAGGAGTCTTTTTAAGATCGTTATATTCTTTTGGAGTGTAGGGATTATTACAGATACTTTTGGGCTTTTAAATGAGGTATCGTATGGGTTTCGAAATGGTTCTTTCTCCGTAAAAAACTTTAAGCCTAAAATATAAAATTCTTTTCTGTCTATATAGTGTTTAATTGTATAAAATTTATGACGTTCTTTTAATATCGGAAAATTTTTCAGGTCAATTTTGTTTTTCAGCCCGTAATTTACTATATCTAAAGACGTTTCTATTTTATCAAAATCTCTCTTGCTATCAGAATTTTTTATGGTGGAATCAGGATTTGAAACATAATGGTATATTGCATTTGGGACAGTTACCATAGATGCCAACTTGTGAATTGCTCTTATTGTATATCCGCCGTCTTCGAAAAATACACCTTCTTGAAATCGTAAATTTTTTATTGGTTCAAATTTATATAATTTCCCTGCAGTTTCCAGATGAGTATCAATAGTATTTATAATATCACTTGCACCATAGCATATTTTCTTTGAATTTAATTTAAGATGCCATCTGGATTGATGTTTTTTTTCTCTTACAATAGATGCGGCTGCAATATTTACATTATTCTCCTTGGCTGAG
Source organism: uncultured bacterium (assembly GCA_902796925.1). GTDB lineage: Bacteria > Cyanobacteriota > Vampirovibrionia > Gastranaerophilales > Gastranaerophilaceae > RUG14219. The sequence continues at coordinate 7,527 of CADBQW010000013.1, forward strand.
GTATATAACCTTTCCAGGTAATGTTTCTCAACCCAATCATCGGAATCTACAAATGTTACAAATTCACCCTGTGCAATTTCTAAACCTCTATTCCTTGCCGCACCTTGCATTTTGTTTTCCTGGCTTATAATTTTAATTTTATTACTATTTTTTTCTATCTCTTTTAATATTTCTAACGAATTATCTACAGATCCATCATTTATACAGATAATTTCAATATCCTCTAAGGTTTGCCGCAAAAGACTCTTTATACATTTTTGTATGTATTTTGCGGTATTATATACGGGAACTATTACTGAGACCTTAACCATAAATAAGCCCCCTTACTGAATTATATATATTTTCTGCGGTTTGATTTTCTGATATAACTACTGAATTGTATATGTCACTGTCTGGTGCCCAATAGGGAACTTTATCTTTTTCATAGAAAATTGCTACTGTCGGAACCTGGCATGCTAATCCCATATGCATTGTTCCCGTATCTGCACTCACTAAAAGCTTACTTAATTTTAAAACACAACCTAATTCATAGATGGAAGTTTTATTTACCAAATCTATAAACTTTGATTTGCGCGCCAGGAGTGCTTGTGAATATTCTTCTGCAGCTTTACCGGCACCGGTTAAAATTACTTCAAAACCGTCATTATTAAGTTTTTCTATGAGTTCTGTGCTGATATCAAGAGGAATATCTTTTTTCGGATTTTTTGTCGTTGCACATAGTGAAACATATTTTTTCCCGGGATTCAAAACGTTATTAATTCGTTCCGGAATCTCAAATTTTGAATTGTATACCATTGGATAATTTTTAAGCTCTGAGTTAGTAATAACACTTAAAAGTTCAACATGTTGCCGCCAAACCGGAATCTTTTCTTTCACCTTTTTGGCCGCACAAATATGTTTAGCTCCTACGAATATTGACAGGATAACATTCCTGAAATTTCTATATGTTACAAATGATGCAAACGCACCCCTATATTTAAAATCTCTTATAAATTTTATAAACCCCCAAATGCCTTTGTGAAGCCCTCTTTTATCATAAACTACCACTTCATCAACGCCTTTTTGAAAGCTTGCAGCATCAACAAACGGCTTATCTACAACAAAAACAATTTTTGAATTAGGATAAATATTTTTTATATTTTGACATAAAGGGTTACACAGCAATACATCCCCAAAATAGGATGTATTTATAACTAAAAAAACTTTTTTATCAGAATCTGAAACCATACTTACAAAATCAAATCTATTACCTACCTGTGAGTTCTCATCTCACTTGCATCTGTTCAGTTTTCAAAATTCGGAGACGGTGAGATTGTCTTGCTCGCTCGCAATAAACGTGACT
>CADBQW010000014.1 GCA_902796925.1 uncultured bacterium
AAATGGAGTTACTTCAGAACCTGTACCTGATGTAGTTGGTATCGCTACCATCGTTGCTTTCTTACCCAGTTCAGGAATTCTGCAAATCCTCTTTCTGATATCCATAAATCTCATAGAGATATCTTCAAAGTTTGTATCAGGTTGTTCATACATTAACCACATAATTTTTGCGGCATCCATTGGTGACCCGCCGCCCAAAGATATAATAACATCAGGCTCATATGGTCTTATAATATCCATTGCCTGATTAATTGTTGATAACGTAGGATCCGGTTTAACATCAAAGAAAATTTGGTAATCAATACCTATATCATCTAAAACATCAGTAATACTATAAACTGCACCAGAATTAAACAAGAATCTGTCAGTTACAATAAATGCACGTTTCTTACCTTGAAGTTCACGTAAGGCAAGATCAACAGCGCCTCTTTTGAAGTAAACTTTTGGCGGAATCTTGAACCAGAGCATGTTTTCTCTCCTTTCTGCTACAGTTTTGTAATTTAATAAATGTTCAACACCAATATTACCGGAAACAGCGTTTCCGCCCCAAGAACCACAACCTAATGAAAGTGACGGTTCTAGCTTAAAGTTATATAAATCTCCAATACCGCCTTGAGATGACGGTTGGTTAATTAATACACGACAAGTTGGCATTTTTTTTGCGTATGAATCAATTCTATCTTTCGTTCGCTCGTCTGTATAAAGAACAGATGTATGCCCCGGGCCTCCTTTTGATACTAGTTCGTACGCCATCTCTGATGCTTGATCAAAGTTTTTGGCCTTGTACATAGTAAGTACAGGTGATAGCTTTTCTCTTGAGAATGGGTCTTCCCAGTCCAGAGAAGGTCTTTCCACAAGAAGAATTTTAGTATCTACTGGTGCTTTTATACCCGCCATTTCGGCAATCGTAACTGCACTTTGTCCCACTATAGCAGGATTTGCAGTGCCGCGTTTAGGATCAATTAAAGGCAAAGTCTCTAATTTTTTGGCTTCTGTTTTATTCAAAATGTAAGCACCTCTGTATTCAAATTCATCTCGAACTTGTTTATATATACTGTCTATTACAATTACTGATTGCTCTGATGCACATATCATGCCGTTATCAAATGTTTTTGACATCAAAATGGATGAAACAGCCATTTTGATATCGGCAGTTTCGTCGATTACAGCAGAAACATTCCCGGGGCCAACACCTAGTGCAGGATTACCCGATGAATAAGCGGCCTTAACCATTCCCGGACCTCCTGTTGCCAAGATACAAGCGATATCTTTATGTTTCATTAATTGTCCGGAAAGTTCAACTGAAGGAACATCAATCCAACCAATAATATCTTCAGGTGCACCAGCTTTTACTGCAGCTTCCAAAACAACTCTCGCGGCTTCAATTGTTGATTTTGTTGCACGAGGGTGCGGAGAAAAAATAATTGCATTCCTTGTTTTTAAAGCAATTAAAGATTTAAAAATTGCGGTTGAAGTTGGGTTTGTTGTCGGGATAATACCCGCAATTATCCCAAGAGGTTCTGCTACAATTTTTGTTCCATTAATCTTGTCCTCTTTTATAATTCCACAGGTTTTGGCGTATTTATGTTTGTTATATATGTATTCACTGGCGTAATGGTTTTTGATAATTTTGTCTTCCAAAACTCCCATTTCAGTCTCGTTAACTGCCATTCTGGCAAGTGGAATACGAGCCTTATTTGCCGCTGTCGCCGCAGCTTTAAATATCTTGTCAACCTGTTCTTGAGTATATGTAGAATAAATCTTTTGAGCTTTTTTAACCCTTTCAACAAGTAATTCTAATTGCTCAGCAGTATCTACTAGAGAAGATTTTTTTAAAGATTTCTCAAGAGATTCAACGGTCTTTTTGCTTTTTGTTGCCATAATTGTTTTTCTCCTTATATAGATTATAACATAATTTTTATATTTTAAATCGTGATTTATTTCACAATTGCATTTTACAATATAAAGACCAAAAAGCAAGTGTAATTTTTACAATTTTTGGACACATCATATAAGTGTATCAGTTTTGCTTACAGAAACTTGTCTAAATTGGCTTTCGAAAAACTTTATAGTATCAGTTACATTACGTATGCATTTATATTTTACTCCATATTTATCTCGAGTTTTTTCATACGTGTTATAGGCGATCGAATTATCTTGAATATCTATTTCAAACCCTTTTCCGCTAAGCGCTCTTGTTCCCACAAGGTTATTTGTGATATAAAATGTATCCTCTTTACCGGAGTAAAATAACGAATATTCTCCAAAGTAATGAACATCTTTTCTTGCTCCAAAAATAGTGTATGGTATATGATATTCATCAAAGAATTTTTTTATTTTGTTTAATACATTTACATTATATTTATCCGTGGGTTCCAATTGAAATCCACCCAAAATTATTCCATGTAAATCTTCATTATTTAAGTTAATTTTTTCTAAAATCCTACGTTTTATATTTTCTATATCCAGCCCTTTTTGGTTGTACTTTCTGGCTTTATTTTGGTTATAGATCCCGAGATGAAACATCGCAATTCTTTTTCCATCAACAACCCCCCCCTGTTATACAGTCCATAATCTTTGTGGTATAAAGATTTTTCCCCAATTTCATGGTATCTGCAGTCCAGGGCCAACCAACTTCATGACGTTTAGGATTCAAGTTTTTGATTCTATCTTCAAATTGTTTATTATTTATAAATTTTATTCTTGACTGAAACGATAAATTGTCGTTTGTTATCTTCATATAAGAATTATATCCTGTAAATTTAATCAATCAAATTAACGTAAATAGTATAAAAGTGCGGGAACAAATTAATATCATTGTAAAGTTTTGTAACAAAAACATTAGTATATAGCAATTATATAAATCAAAAATACTTTATATAAATGTAAGCGATAAGCAATAAATAAAACCGAATTAAATAAACACGAGATATAAACTTACTACACTACCTACTACACACTAACCTTCTACACGAGGAATTACAAAAAAGATTCCGAACTCTATCTTTCAGATAGGGTTTTTTTTTTTGAACTAATCCGCAATAACTTCGTATAGAGAGGGGGCTCCTTGGATAGAGACATTTGTTGTTGGAATTTTTATAACACGAACTTTTAAGGTTCTGGTTGCGTATTCAATTTCAATTGTATCACCAACATTAAGCTTTTTTGCAGGTTTTGCGGGATTTCCGTTTACGAAAACTCTCCCCATGTCGCTAACTTCGTTTGCAACTGTTCTTCTTTTTATTAATCTTGACACTTTTAAAAATTTATCTAATCTCATAATTTACATATTATCATATAAGAAAAATTTATGGTATACTAAAATTATAGATTTCTGAGGTAGTAATGAAAAGTTTTTTAAATATTTGTTTTTTGATTTTAGGGATGATAATTTTTTCTTTAGGAAGCGCAATTGCCGGTGAAATTCGTTTTGCGCAGGTGACAGATGTCCACTATAGTCTTAATAATGAATTTAAACAGAAAGTGTTAACAGAAACGGTAAAATCGTTGAATAGTGATCCTAATTTAACATTTGTCGTGTTCACTGGAGATAATATTGATACAGCGAAAGAAAGTGTTTTATATGAATTTTTGAAAATTATTCAACGCTTAAATAAGCCATATTATCTGGTTATAGGGGATCATGATGTATTTAAGTCTAACGGACTTTCTAAAGAAAGATATGTAGAAATTATAAATGAGCATAAATTATTTAGAAATATCAAAGGTCCAAACTACACATTTAAAAAAGACGGTTTTGTTTTTATTGTTGTTGATGGAGCGAAAGAAGTAATTCCAGGTACTGTCGGTTATTACAAAAAAGAAACTCTGGATTGGTTGGAGGTCCAGTTAAAAAAATACAGCAAATATCCGGTAGTCATATGTCAACATTTTCCTATAGTTGCACCTAAAGAAGTCAAAAGTCACTCGACCTACCAGGCAGAAAAATATATTGAACTTATAGATAAACATGAAAATGTAATTGCAGTTCTTGCAGGCCATTATCATGCGAATGGAGAAAAAATGTTGAATGGTGTTTATCATATAACTTCACCGTCACTGATAGTTGATCCTCCTTCTTACAAGGTGATAACTATTGTTACAACAAAAGGATTTTCTCCTATGATATACACAGAACTAAAACGAGTAGAAATAAAATAGTATTATTGGGGGTGAAAAGATAATGTACGGAATAATTTTAGCAGGTGGTTCAGGGAGCAGGTTATGGCCATTATCCAGAGATTTATACCCGAAGCAGCTTTTGAATTTCAACTCAGATGAGAGTCTCTTACAGACTACTTATAAACGAGTAAGTGAATTTTTGCCTAAAAATAATATTATCATAATGACAAACTCTCGAAATACTACCGGTATAAAAATGCAATTAAAGGATCTGTGCGAAAATCCTAAAATATTATCCGAACCTGTTTCCAAAAATACAGCTCCGGCGATATCTGCTGTCACAAAATATATTTCTCAAAATTATGGAGAGGATGAAATTGTCGTAGTATTTCCTTCAGATCACGGAATAAAAGATTCGGCAAAATTCATTGAAACAATAAAAAGTGGTGAAAACCTTGCCAAACAAGGTTATATCGTAACGTTTGGGGTAAAACCAACTTACCCGGAAACCGGATATGGTTACATCCATACGTCAGGTGATAACATTTCCGTCAAAACTTTTATTGAAAAACCGGACAAAGAAACGGCACAAAAATTTGTACAAGACGGTACGTATTTTTGGAACAGCGGTATTTTTATGTTCAAGGTTTCAACACTTTTAAAAGAGATTGAGCATCTGGCGCCTGAGATAAATAATGTAATCAGAAATTTAGACTTTTCTAAGTCAGAAGAAATCCCATATAATGAATTTGACAAAATGCCGAATATTTCTCTGGATTATTCAATTATGGAAAAGTCATATAAAATCGCTCTTGTAAAATTCGAAAGTGATTGGATAGATTTAGGTTCTTGGCAGGCAATTTATAATATGAGCAAAAAAGATAGTGACGGTAACGTTACTATTGGGCATGTTCTAAATAAGGATTCTAAGAACTCATTTATATATTCATCGTCAAAACTTGTTGCCACGATTGGATTGGAAGATACTATTGTTGTTGAAACTGAGGATGCAATTCTTGTTTGCAAAAAAGATAAAGCTCAAGAAGTAAAACAAATTTATGAAACTTTAAAAGAGCAAAATGATGAAACTTATTTAGTTCACAAAAAAGTCTACAGACCCTGGGGGTTTTATAAAGTAATTGCACAAGGTCAAGGATTCCAATCAAAGATTATCCATGTGAACGCAGGTCAAAAACTTTCTGTCCAGTCTCACAACCATAGAAGTGAACATTGGGTTGTTTTATCAGGGCAGGCAGATGTTCTCTTGAACGGAACGGTACACAAACTGGAGCCTGGGAATAGTGTTGATATAGGTATAAAAGAAATCCATTCTCTACAAAACCCTCATAGTGAAGATTTAGAGATTATCGAGGTTCAAAAAGGAGAAATTCTTTCAGAGGATGATATTATCCGTTATGAAGATATCTACGGCAGGGTTTAATTCGTATTATAGTGTTTTCTATGAGTATCTATAAGTTTGCAAATCCTATTTGTTACAAACCCTGCAATAAGACCAAATCCTAAAGCTTTGCCACCTGATAACAATCCTGTCGTACAATATAATGAAGTCCCAAATGTTGCTATTGTTGGAATCCCATATTTTAATGCTATAGAAATTCTTTTATCTTTGTCTTTTGCTCTTATCATAAAATAACTTAATGGTAATAAACCTAAAAAAATGTCAGCAACATCGAACGGTGCAGTACCAATAGAAAAATCTCTAAGTTTATCAAAAAATTCAAATTCTTTATCAATTGATTTGTGGAGTGACGTATTGTATTTTTTAACAAGTTTATTCAATTTGTCAAATTCTTTTTCCGGTAATAATTGTTTATAAATATACAAAAGTTTTTGTACTTCACCATCTTTTGAATTGTTAAGTATATTTTGTGCAGTTTTCAGCTTTGATTCGATATTTTGAATCTGTTTTTCAGAATACATTTCAGGTTTAGCTTTTATCGCTGATAAAAGTTGCTCAAAGTCATCTTCTAAAACTTTTGAGATGCTTTTACTATCAAGAATACCATTTCCCTTGTGACGTTTTATAAAAGTATTCAAATGGGATTTTATTACAGAAATCTGTTTGATAGATTGAATATCATGTGTATTCAACATGGAATCAATATCTCTGATTTGCAGTTGCATACTTGAACAAGCATCAGCTATATCATTTGTGATTACTGCTCGTTTTGCAGATAAATTACTAATTCGTTGGGCCTTGTCCTGTGCAAGAATTTTTTGAGCAACAAAATCTTTAGAAAGATCTTTGATATTCGTTTTGAGATTCTTTATATTGTAGCTAGCATTCCAAAATTTTACATCAAAATCAGACATACTATCTAACATGCTGTGAAATCTTAAGTCAAGACCGCCTGTAGCAAAATCAGTATTATGTTTATCTACAACCCCTTTGAATCCATATTCATTAAACCATTCTTTACGAGACTTTGTTAATCCGTCTATTGTAACTAACTCATTTAACCATTTTTTATCAGATTTGCTATTAATCTTTAAAATGAAATTATGAATCTTGTTTAATTTTGAGCTTGATTTTTTATAAGATTTAGATACTGTATTCCAACTTATCTTTGTGAAAAAATTTGTAATTCTGTTGTACGTTCTATTTAAAAATTTTTGGAATTTATTTTTTGGTGTTTGATTTGAAAATGCAAACATTCCCTTCTTAATACCAACGACTTTTAGAGAGTGAAAATTATTAATAGATTCTGCTTTGTCAATAATTTTATTCATTATATGAGTTAATCGGCTTACATTGCCAGTTTTATGACTTTTTATTTCTAATTTACTTCTTAAATTTTTTATATATTTAAAAATATTTTTATGTAATCCACTAACAAAACCAAGAATAAGTAAAGTTACGCCTCCGGCAGCCATAACAATATATTTGGCACGCTTATGGGAGTGTTTCCCATTTTCTTCTTCTTCTTTAATTAAATCTTCAGGTATAAATTTATCCGTTTTATCTTTAGTATTGGTTTGCACCGGAAAATTCTGACTGTTGCTCACTGCAAAATCAGAGTATGCATTACTACCTGTTTTAACCGAATAAACTTGATTTATCATAGTTTTCCTTAGTTATAATAAACCTTAAAAATATATTATATTGCCATTATATAAATTTATTATTAAGTTTCATTAAGCAGTATTTTATTTATTTCAAAAGCGGCCTCTTTTGATGATACTTTATCGGACAGTTTTTCTTTTACTTTTGCAAGCTCATTTATATTATCTGTCCTAATTTTATTATCATATAAAAAGCTTTCGATTTTTGAAATTATATTACAAACTTTTACGTCGCATTCAAGTATCTCCGGAACAACAATTTTTCCAAGAATAATATTAGGAAGTGAAACCATATTTATACATCTTACAAGAAGATAAATTAAGTAAAAAATAAAAGGACCTTTATATGCAATGATCATAGGGATTTTATATAATGCAGCTTCTAAAGCAACCGTGCCCGATGCTAAAATTAGGGCATCCGAAACACTCAATAAAGCTTGGTTGTCACCCTTTATTACTTTAAAATCTGTATCTTTAAGATATTTATTAAAAACTTCATCACTCAAATTCGGCGCTTGCGAAATACATATTTGAATATCAGGATGTTTTTTCTGAAGTTCTTTTGCCGATTTTATAAATACATTCATCAAATTTAAAAGTTCGAACTTTCTTGAGCCGGGAAAAACAGAAACTAATTTTTTATTTTTGTCTAAATTATATTTTTTAAAAAATTCATGCCTATCTGCGGGTTCCGGCAACTGAGAAATTAAAGGGTGCCCACAGTAATGACATTTTATTCCATGATTTTCATAAAGTGATTTTTCAAATGGAAAAATACATAATACTTCATCAATATTCTTTTTTATCGCATTAATTCTCCATTTGCGACTTGCCCACACCTGCGGCGGAATATAGTATATTGTTCTTATACCGGCTTTTTTTATAAACTTTGAAACATTTAAATTAAATGCCCCATAATCTATATGAAGAACCGCATCAGGTTTAAAATCTTTTGTTATGTAATCAACAAGGCGTTTCCCTAACATGATGTGATTAAAAATTATTGACGGGGAAATTCCCATTGCACCCATTTTTTCCTGAGTGGAGAATAATTTAACCCCTTCATTTTTCAGGTTTATACCACCTACACCCTCTATAATAATATCCGGATTAATTTTGCGTAGTTCTCTGACAACATGCGCGGCATGAATATCTCCTGAATATTCTCCTGTAATAATGAAAAGTTTCTTCATAAACTACACTGCCATAATTACAATATTATTATCGTTAGCAAATTTAATAACTTGTTCGCTATCAACTATTATTGTTTCTTTTGCTTCCACTGCAATGAGACTTGCCTTATACTTGCGCATTGTTCTTAAAGTTCTTAGGCCTATTGCCGGTATGTCAAATCTTTTATCCTGTTGTGGCTTAGCAACCTTGACGATAACTGCACCTCTTTTGGCAAACTTTGAACCCCGTTTTATGCACTTATCAGTTCCTTCAATTGCTTCAACGGCCATTATCATTTTATCTTTTATTACAACAGACTGCCCGACGTCTACTTTACCCATTTCTTTCGCTAACCAAAAACCATAATTAACATCTTCCATTTGCTCTTTAGTTGGTTTTATATCACCAAGGACTCCCGATGGAACCATAAGATTTTTGATAAAAATAGTTTGGTCGAGAACCTGAACTCCAATCTTTTCGAATTCACGTACAATAAGCAACATCACTTCATCATCATTCAATCTTGCTGATGCCTTTAGCAATTCTATTGCGCGTTTGTCAAACTTATGAAGTTTTAACAGTACACGTTTGTGAACTTTCCCTAAGAATGTGAGCTGTCTAATCTGTTCATTTTTAAATATTTTTTCTATTCGATTTATTTCTCCTGGATGACAAATATACACCTTTGAACAATATTTTTTTAGCTGTTTTAAGTTATCTTTTGCAAGGGCAATACAAATAACTTCAAATCCGTTTTCACTTGCATACTTTGCCATTTGTACAGGTAAACTTCCGTCTCCTGCAATTAATCCTTGTTTATGTTCCAACTCGATAGACAATTTCTTATTTCCTCTAATAGAATTTTTCTTCAATTATACCATAACATAAATTAAAGACAACATACAAGCCTATAAACAAATTCGATAAATGTTGTTTAAAATTTACGCCTAAAATAAAAGCCGTACCACTGTCTATCGAATAATGAAAACATCATATCCAATTAAAAATTCTACTTTTACAGAATCGACACCCGCAAAGGTTACCTTAGTGCTGCTATATTTCTATCCTGACACGGTTCGATATTTTGCGCCGCCAAGACTGCAACTATCAACAAATCTTTAATTTTCAAATTTGCCTTCATTACCCTCACAACAGGCTCTGCACCACGCCTAAACTTCGTGTCAAGAGATTGCAATTCCCCGTGGAGTACGGCATAAATATTTTAACACAAAAAATTTAATGAATACAAAATTTTCAGTTTTAAGCAAAACTGTTACTATATCTTATTCAAGGTTCAATTCTGTAACAGATTGTAACAATTTCTTAATAAAGACTTGACCCGCGGGGGGGGGGGGGGCATATAATAAAA
>CADBQW010000015.1 GCA_902796925.1 uncultured bacterium
CAGGCAGTTGAACAAGCATTTTGGGAATTTGTGCGTGGACGTGACTCTGTTATAATTCTTTCGGTTTCAACAAGTTCACGGCTTTTCCAATTTATACTTGGTAATGTCCCGAAGATTTGGTTTATCAATGGTAAAGTAGTTGATCAAAACAAACGAAAAGACGTTGTTGCACTAATATTTTCGCATCAACCTGTATCAATTTAATTCATACAAAAATTAATCATACTTTTTTTACTGTTCTTATATAAAGAAACGATGCTATACTGTTATCTAAAAACCAATATAGATAGGAGGATAACAATATGTACCAAGTAATCATAAATAACGTCAGAATGCCTTTTCTGTTTTATTCTTTAAGGCAAGCAATGGATTTTTGTTATGAAGAAAAAAAGAAATCGGCAGCTGTTTTTACAGAAATAGTTCCGTTATATTAAAATTAGGATAAACAATGGGAAGTACAAAACTTATCAGGTATTTGAATGATGATTTCCGCAAAAACTTTACAGGTGGAAAAGTTGTATTAAGTAGAGGAATAAGAGCATTACCAAAGATGGATGTAGCTGCTATTATGCTTTTAGTTTCTACTTATGATGACTTCACAACAGCAAACGATCCCTATTTTGAGCATGATATGGGAAAATTTGACTATAACGGCAAGCAAATAATGTGGAAAATAGACTATTATGATAAAGAATACGAATATGCATCGCCAAATCCTGCTGATATAACGCTTACCAATCGTGTGCTAAGTATACTACTAACATCAGAATTTTGAGTATACATTAAATAACCAAAGCATTGAAAGAGGTGTTTTATATACCTCTTTTTTTTGTTGTTATAATCACCGAATCTATGCTAACTACCGCTTATTCCAGTTCTATATGAATATGAAAGATAGAAATTTGACAGTAACGGATGATTGGAAAACTCCAAAGTATTTATATGAAGAACTGGATAAAGAGTTCCATTTCGACTTTGATCCGTGTCCTCTTTGTCATAATCTGGAACTTTGGAATGGTTTAGAAGTTGAATGGGGTAATAGTAATTTTGTTAACCCACCATATTCCAGACCACTAAAGGATTTATTCATTAGGAAAGCATATACAGAATACCTAAAAAATAAACTCGTTGTAATGTTACTCCCTGTTTCAACTTCAACTAAAATATTTCATGAGATTATATTACCCAACTGTGAAATACGATACATTAAAGGTAGAATTAGATTTGAAGGGGTAAACTCATTCGGACAAACCGTTACTAATAAATGCGGTATGTTTGACAATATGATTTGCATTTTTAACCCAACAGTACAAATAATATAAACACAATCAAGTAAAGCATAATAATACATCAAACAAGCGGTGGTGGAATGTAACTTATGTATAGACGTTGATAATTTGAGCTTAGGGTATATGGTTTGATAAGTGTATATTCCCTGATAATATTGTTGCTAATATACTTTTCGGATTCAATATCATTATGTGTTTCGTTATCATCTGCTACTTGTTGGAAGGATTGTTCATAAGGATCAATTGTTTGGCATACTGTATCTGTTTTCGGTTTATATGGGTGTTCAATTCTTGGTTCTGGTATATATTCTTCAGTAATTTTTGGTGTGTTAGGTGTAGATTTCTTTGATTTTTGGTAATCATTCAAGTCTTTGCGGAGTGTTTCATATTGCGATTGGATCAGACGTTTTAGAGAGGTAGTCATAAATAGTGATTCCATTGCTGATTCGTATTTATGGATATAGCGAAACCAGTGGTCAGGTGTTTTTCTGTATTTTTTTTCAATTCTCAACATCCTCCTATGGATTGTCGATTGTGCATAATCACGCCCAAAAGCAGCAATTTTCATAGCTTCTCTCAGCTTTTCTCTCGACGTCGGATCAACTTGTATTACACCGTGAATATGCAGATAAGGTATTGTTTCAATTACAAAGCTGTACATCGGTATATAATGTATTTTATGCAGAAACTCATCATTCAATCTTTTTCTAATACATATTTCCTTCTCAGGATATGTTAGGTCAGCGTAAGATTCTGCCATTTCATTTGATAGATTAAGAGTAAATGGAAATATGTTTGCATAATTTGGATTCGCTGCTAAGAAGTATGAAAAGAATGCTGAACGTTCTGTTGGATTAACTCTTTTCCAATCTTTTAAATGAATTTTATTGATATCAATAGGTTTCTTTATACTATTGAAAATACATTTATAAGTATAAATATTGTTATAAGTAATATAAATATTACTGGAAGCTACAGAATTTAAAGAGGTTATTGTTTGAAAGACGTTGCTAACAAAGGATTCCAACTCTTCATTTGTTGGTTTCTCTGGCGTTTTTTTTGCCGTTTTATTCTTTTTGAATGGTCTTTGATTGCATCTCATTTTCAGTTCTCCTGTTTGTAAGAACTGCTGAGATCAAAAAAAATTTTCGTGAGAATGAATAAATTTGATAAAAAATTTGATTTGAGTTGATTTTGTTTAGATTCGAAGTTGGTAGGAATATAAAAAAACCAACCGTTAGTTATAAATACGGTTGGCTTATTGTGTAACTAAAGTTTATTATTATTTACTTTTACTTTGTCTTTTGGTCTTTTTTTTGATTTTAGGGTAATCTTCATCAAAAATTGCACACAAAGAAACATAAGATTTGCGATTGTCTTTATATGTATCAGTCAAATCGTTAAACCACTGTAATGCTTCTTCTAAATTGTCAAAAGACGTAGAAAAATATATTGGATCCTTTACTTTTACATTATCAGATTCAAAAACTCTATACAACATTTTTAATCACCTCCTTTCTAAAATTTATGTTTCTCTATTTGTTAGAACATGGTTTAAAAGATAAAAATTTGAAAAAATTTGATCTAAACGAATTTTTTTATCTATTCGGAAGTGAAAATAAATTTTATGCCTCATACGTAAAGCGGCATAAAGAGGGGATGGCAAGAGGAATGCCCCATCCCCCCAGAGGTCAGATTACGTAAAAATCTTTATAACACCGATTTAAGCTGCTAATCTTTCCCTAACAAAACTGAGTTGTTCTTTGATGGCAATTACTTCCTTGCGGTGTTGTTGTAAAAGTTGCGGCACTGTACAGGACGCCCAGCCAATTTGAACAGGGCTTCGATTTTGTATCGTAAGCCCTTGTTTTTTCTTCATTTTTATCGGTTCGAATAGACCTATTTTGAAATTTCTTAACATACAGAATTTTTCAATCGAATATCAAAAAAACGATTGCCATTTATTTGACAATCGCTTTTTTGACTCAAAGTTTAGGCCTAAATATAGCCCAATGAGATAGCTTTACGCTGAGCTTCACTACAGAGACTTCCCAAACGCATTTGCGCTACCATAATTTCTCTTCCGCATCTAAAGTCCATTGCTTTGATTTGTACACAATCACGGAGTGCATGCTTGGTTGCCTGAGCCTGAATAATTTCTTCTGCATTCGATAGTTCGCAAGCCTTTAGCAGAACTTTATCACTATAGATATAGCCGTTTTTTGCTTCCTCTAACATGATTTCATCTGCGTTAGGAAGTGAACAGGCTTTCATTTGAATATCTTCGTGAAAAAGATGACCTTTTTTTGCTTGTTCAAGAGTAATTTCGGATCCATCAGACAAATCCATAGCCTTTCTCAAAGTATCGAAATCAAGTTGTCCTTTTCTAGATTGTGCCAATAAAAACTTTGAGGCATTAGGAAGGGAACAAATCTTTCTTTGCAATTTGGTATGAAGTTCGCCACGTTCGGCCTGTTTCATTAGGACTTTCAATCCATTAGGATAATCAAATAACAGCATCTGTACGTAAGCAGAAATAGGACCATTTTGCGCTTGGATAATTAAGATTTCCATACCATTAGGCATCGAAAAAAGCTTTTTTTGCACTTTAGGACAAAGCCATCCTTTTTTAGCTTGTTCTAGCAAAACAATTTGGGCTTCTCTTGCAGAAAAACTTTCCAGCAACTCAATTTGTTGCTTGTCTAATAATTTTTTCACTTTCTTTTTCATAATTATATTATAACATAATTGTATTTTTTGTTGGATTATATAGCATCTAATGGAAAAAGCAAGCATTTTTGTTGTGAAATTTTATGAAATATGTTTTTTTTATATATTAACAATTTTCTTAGAATAAGTGTAATGTATGATAAGTTTCACATACAAGAATTATGCTGCTAATCTTTCCCTCACATAACGGAGTTGGTCTTTGATGGAAATTACTTCTTTGCGGTGTTGTTGTAAAAGTTGCGTCACTGTACAGGATGGGCAGCCAACATGAAACCTCCCCTTGTGGGAGGTTTTTTGTTGGCTATTTTACCTGAGGTGAAGAGGCAAGCGGTTCGAAATCGCAGTGTGTGTCGGCAACGTCGACACACGACAAGATCGAGCGAGGCTTTTTAAGCTGCAGCCCAGTCCATTAAAGCAGTTAAAAAAAGCAACCTGCCGGCATAGCCGGCGGTTCTTTATTAACGGCAAAAGCCTTTACCACTTGCAGCCCCTAAACGGGGCTGTTTTGCGTCTGCCAGACACTTCATCCTATCATAAGGAATTTATTTTTCTACCCCTCGCTATAAGCTCTTTCGAACACCAGCCTTGCCGGTGCTTTTCACGATACAAAAAAATAGCCCCTTACTGGGGCTGTCTTTTTTTGTATTGGCGCGCTCTGGGCGATTCGAACGCCCGACCCACAGCTTAGAAGGCTGTTGCTCTATCCTGCTGAGCTAAGAGCGCA
>CADBQW010000016.1 GCA_902796925.1 uncultured bacterium
ATTGATACCCGTCACAATCCGGAATTCACTATGATGGAATTGTATCAAGCCTATGTTGATTACAACGATATGATGACGTTAACTGAAAATCTTATATCAACTATTGCTCAGGAGGTTCTTGGAACAATGGTTATTCCTTATGGGGATAAGACAATTGATCTCACCCCTCCGTGGGATAGAAAAACTATGATTGGCGCAATTCAGGAAAAAACAGGAATAGATTTTTCTGATATATTGACTTGCGAGGAAGCTAAGGAAAAAGCAAAATCTATAGGTATTGATGCAGATGAATGCGAAAATTGGGGTCAGGTATTAGATCATATTTTTGAAGAAATGGTTGAACCTGACTTAATTCAACCTATACATATTTATGATTATCCTAGAGACATATCTCCGCTTGCTAAAGTTCATCGCTCTAATGAAAGGTTGACTGAACGTTTTGAAACAAGAATTAACGGATGGGAAGTCGCTAATGCATTTTCTGAATTGACTGACCCTATAGATCAACGTTCTCGTTTTGAAGCTCAAGCACTCGCAAAAGCAAACGGTGATGAAGAAGCTATGAGTATTGATGAAGACTATATTTGTGCTCTTGAATATGGTGTTCCACCAATGGGCGGTTTAGGTATCGGCATCGACAGAATTATTATGTTATTAACCAATTCACCTTCAATCCGTGATGTCATAGCCTTCCCGACAATGAGACATAAAGATTAATCCATCTATTACAAATAATAAAAGTCGGACTAAATTTAATTTGGTTCGACTTTTGCATTTGTAAAATTAATATTCTTTTTTACAAGTTCAGTTAAACATATTCAATTTTTTATAAATACCTAAAAATATGTCAAATTTATGCATTATTTTTGATTTATTTCTTCCAATCCTGCCAGAATTCTTTTTTGTTTCGGAGTGAGCGTATGTTTAATATAATATTCTGCCTTAAGCGCCTCCTCTTTAGAATCGTATTCCTTCGTATAAACTATCTTGATAGGTTTGTTTGCTTTGGTATATTTTGCTCCCGAACCTTCAAGATGAGCCTTGAAGCGCTTTTCAACATCATCCGTATAACCGCAATACAATGTATCACGTTCTGTCAATAACATATATACATAATACTTTTTGACCATGTTTCAATTATAAAAAAATGACGGCTATTAAAACCGTCTTTTTAATGTATTTTCTTTTTCTCATTTCTTTATATTGCAAACCTTAACATACAGATGAAAAACTTGAACCTCCTGAACTTGCGCCGGAGAATCCGGAACCGGATATTGCACTTGCCGATGAAAAACCGCAATCGGAAAAGCCTCCATCTGAAAAACTTGATGCCATACTGTCTGAAAATCCTTCAGAAGAACTTATTGTAGATAATGCATTTTCAAAACCACCTAAAAAACCAATACAATCTGATGGCACATAATTACTCATTGCCCATTGTTCATAATCTACACTAAAAGGATTTGATGAAGAAAACATATCTCCTAACGGTGTAGATAACATTCCCGCAAACGGGTTATAATTCATCATTGCCAATGAACCTGCTGTTTCTACAGATTTTATATGTGGTCTATTAGTATTAGTCCTTTTGGTATTGGCAGATTTAGGGGATTTTGAAAGTATTCCGTTCATATCGCTCCTCGATTATCGCTCGTGTACATTTATATAAAGTATTTCGCAAAAGTCAAATTTCAACGCGATTATAAAAAGTTACAATACTTAATATTATTTATATATTATTTATAGGAAACCGAAATGAACTCATAATAACTTATCCTTTTCTAAAGATAATTTCATCATTATCAACATCGACAATAATTTCATCACCTTTTATAAATTTAAGATTCAGAAGTTCTTTAGCCAGAGGATTTTCGACCATCTGCATAATTATACGTTTCAATGGTCTTGCACCATAGAGAGGATTGAATCCGCGTGTGGCAAGAAACTCTTTTGCTTCTTCAGTAAAGGTAATCCCGATTTCTTTTTCTGCAAGAAGTTTGCGCAAATATTCAGCTTGAATATCAACAATTTTTGATAATTGTTGAAGATTTAAAGCTTTAAAGAAAATTGTTTCATCAACACGGTTTAAGAATTCCGGTTTAAAATGGCTTCTTAAAAGATTCATAACTTCATCTTTTGTATTGTCAAAATCTTTTTCACCCAATGATGCGTTGAGCGAATTTTCAAGGATAATTTCACTTCCCAAATTTGACGTCATAATAATCAGCGTATTTTTAAAATCAACAGTTCTTCCTTTTGAATCGGTTAATCTGCCGTCATCGAAAATTTGGAGCATTATATTAAATACATCCGGATGAGCTTTTTCAATTTCATCAAAAAGAATGACGGAATAAGGTTTTCTTCTCACTGCTTCTGTTAGTTGGCCGCCTTCTTCATAACCTACGTATCCCGGAGGGGCTCCGACAAGACGTGCCACATTAAATTTTTCCATATATTCTGACATATCAATTCTAATCAGGGCATCTTCATCGTTAAACATGAATTCAGCGAGAGCCTTTGCAAGTTCAGTTTTACCAACGCCTGTAGGCCCAAGGAAAAGGAAAGTTCCAACCGGCCGTTTAGGGTCCTTCAGTCCAGAACGAGCGCGACGTATTGCATCAGATACGGTTTGTACTGCTTCATCTTGCCCTACCAGACGTTTGTGGAGAATATCTTCCATTGTTATAAGTTTTTGCATTTCACTTTCAACGAGTTTATTAACAGGAATTCCTGTCCATTTGCTTACAACATTTGCTATATCTTCTTCGTCAATTTCTTCTTTTAAAAGTTTGTTATCTTTTTTGTCTTGATTTTCTACAAGTTTAAGTTGTTTTTGCAGTTCCAAAAGTTTGCCGTATTTGAGTTCTGCGGCAGTTTGAAGATCGGTTTCACGTTCAGCCTGTTCAATTTTTTGTTTAACTTTTTGAATTTCATCTTTTAGACCAGCTTCACCTGTGATGGAGCTTTTTTCTTCTTCCCATTGTTTTTTAAGAACATTAATTTTGTCAGACAGTTCTTGTATTTCTTTATTTAAACCATCAACTTTTTTAATACTTTCTTCACTGGTTTCTTTTTTTAGGGCTTCACGTTCAATTTCGAGTTGAACTTTTTGTCGCTGCATAAGATCAATTTCTTCCGGCATAGAGTCTATTTCTATACGTAAAGATGATGCTGCTTCATCAATAAGATCAATTGCTTTATCAGGTAGGAATCTATCTGTTATGTATCTATCTGATAATTTAGCGGCTTGAATAAGAGCGCTGTCAAGAATCCTTATTCCGTGATGAACTTCGTATTTATTTTTCAGACCACGTAAGATACTTATTGTATCTTCTACTGTTGGTTCGTTTACCATTATTTGTTGAAAACGGCGTTCGAATGCCGGATCTTTTTCAATATATTTTCTGTATTCATTGATTGTGGTTGCACCTATTGTTCTAAGAACACCCCGAGCAAGCATAGGTTTAAGAAGATTGCCTGCATCCATTGCACCTTCACCGGCTCCTGCGCCTACGACAGTATGGATTTCGTCTATAAACATAACAATTTCGCCGTTTGATTGTTCAACTTCTTTGAGTACGGCTTTTAGACGTTCTTCAAATTCTCCCTTGTATTTGGCGCCGGCAATTAGTGCTCCCATATCAAGAGAAATTAGTTTTGATTTTTTCAAACTTTCAGGGACATCACCACGAATTATCCTTTGAGCCAAACCTTCAACGATAGCTGTTTTACCAACGCCGGGTTCTCCTATTAGAACAGGGTTATTTTTAGTTCTTCTATTTAGAACTTGTATTATACGTCTAACTTCTTCATCTCTGCCTATTACAGGGTCCAGTTTCCCTTTACGGGCAAGATCAGTTAAGTCTGTAGAATATTTTTCTAAGGCTTTCATATTTTCTTCTGCATTTTTGCTGTCCACTTTTTTATTACCTCTTATTTTTTTCATTACATTTAAAACATTGTTTGAATTAACACCAAATTCTTTTAACAATCTTTGAATTCCACTTCCTTCCAATTTTGTCATCGCAAGAATTATACTTTCGACACTAATATATTCATCTTTCATTTCTTGGGCTTGGTCGTTTGCCAGCTCAAGCAGGTTGTAAGTATCTTTTGAAAGAAAAAGTTGTTGAGGATTCTGGGGAGATGAAATTGTAGGATAATTTTTAATTTCACCAAGCAAACGGTTTAAAAAATTCTGATTTAAAAGTTTTAATTCACTCAAATAATCCTTTGCCGCACCATTATCTTTGACAAGAGCAAGCATAATGTGTTCAGGCTGCATTTCCGAATTTTTGTACTCACTCATTATTGCATTTGCACTCGAGAGTATTTCTTGTGAATAATTTGTGAACTTATTAAAGTCAAACATATATCTAACACTCCTTTAACATCTTTTCTCTTATTTTAATGTACATTTCTTAAAAGTCAGATAAAATTAATCTAAAATTAATTATTTTGAGATATAATATTTTTAAGAAGGGGAAAATATTGATGTTAAAGGGACCTTTTTTGGATAGAAACTGGATGGGACAAAATCCGGAATATGAAAAATCTGATATTGTGATGATAGGCTTGCCGTTTGATGGAACTGTATCTTATCGTCCGGGTTCAAGGTTTGCACCGGAACAGATTAGACTTGCCAGTTGGGGTTTGGAAGAATATTCAGATGTTTTTAAAAGAGAACTTGAGGATGTAAATTTTCACGATGCCGGAGATTTAGAATTTCCGCTTGGTAATACTAAAAAATCACTTGAAATTATAAAGGAAAACGTTCGCCAAATATACTCTGACGGTAAAAGAGTCTTTGGTATCGGAGGGGAACATCTTGTTACACTTCCTGAAATACAAGCCATTTCTGAATTTTATAATGATTTTGGTATAATTCATTTTGATGCACATACGGATTTGAGAGAAGAATACCTGGGTGAAAAACTTTCTCATGCTGCAGTAATTAGGCATTGTTCAAAAATTGTAGGTGCAAGTAATTTGAAACAAATTGGAATTCGTTCCGGCATGAGGGAAGAATTTGATTTTATGAGGGAAAATAACACCCTTTGTGAAAAATATTGTGACCTTGATGATTTAAAGAATAAAAAAGTTTTTGTAACGATAGATTTAGATGTTCTGGATCCTGCTTTAATGCCCGGAACAGGTACCCCTGAAGCCGGCGGAATGACTTTTAAAGAACTTGAAGGGTGGTTATATTATCTTAAAGATTTTGATATAATCGGTGCTGATGTTGTAGAGTTAGCACCTGATTATGATGCATCCGGTTCATCAACTGCAGTTGCAACGAAAGTTATTAGGGATATGTTAATGGCTATGTAGAGGAAATTATGGATTTAACAGAACGTATAAAGTACTTAAGAGACGAAATTAACAAAAGTAATTATAAATATTACGTAGAAGAAAATCCTTATCTTAGTGATTACGAATACGATCAGATGTTTGCGGAATTAAAAAAGATAGAATCGGAGCATCCGCTTTTAATAACACCGGATAGTCCAACCCAAAGAGTGGGTTCTGTAAGTGAAAAGTTTTTCCCGCATACTCACAAACACAGATTATACAGTCTTGACAATACTTATAGTTATGAGGAACTTGAACTATGGTATGAAAAAATCCAAAAAGAATTTAATGAACCGGTTGAATTGGTTTGTGAATTAAAAATTGATGGTTTAGCGATAGCACTCACATACGAGCAAGGTTATTTTACTCTTGGTGTAACTCGGGGAGACGGTATTACGGGAGAAAATATTACAACCAACCTAAAAACGGTAAAAGCAATCCCTTTAAAACTGTTTGAAGATGTAAATCTTGAAGTTCGTGGGGAAATTTATATGCCAAAAACTTCTTTTGAAAGGTTAAATGAAGAAAATCTGAAATCAGGAGAAAAAATATTTGCAAACCCTCGTAATGCAGCGAGCGGTTCTCTGAGACAGTTAGATAGTACAGTTACGGCAAAACGTGATTTATCTATGTTTACATATACCGGAATTTTTGAAAAAGGTGAAAATGTTCCGAATAATCACTACGACAGTATGATGTACTTAAAATCTTTAGGGTTCAAGATTAATCCTAACGTCAGACTTTGCAAAAATGCAAAAGAAGCAATCGATTATTGCAAAGAATGGGAAGAAAAAAGGTTTGAATTAAACTATGCAACAGACGGTGTTGTAATTAAGGTGAATAAGTTTTCCTATCAAAATGAGTTAGGGTATACCTCCAGGGCGCCTAAATGGGCAACCGCATTCAAATTTCCTCCGGAGGAAGTTGTTACAAAAATTGTGGATATTGAACTCGGGTTAGGTAAAACCGGTGCCGTCACTCCGGTTGCAGTATTAGAACCGGTTCAACTCGCAGGAAGTATTGTTCAAAGAGCAAGCCTCCACAATTTTGATGAAATAAAACGTCTTGACGTCAGAATTGGAGATAATGTTTTAATCAAAAAAGCAGCCGAAATTATCCCAAAAGTAATAAAAGTTATGGACAGCGACTTTCATGACAGTTTGCCAATCTATGAGGCCCCGAAGATTTGCCCGTGTTGCGGAGAAAAACTTGAAAGTCCTGAAGGCGAAGTTGTCTTATTTTGTAAAAATCCTAAATGCCCTTCCGTTGCAAAGGCCCGTATTGAATATTGGGTAAGCAAAGAAGCCATGGATATTGATAAAATCGGACCTACTGTTATTGATCAATTGTATAGTAAAAATTTCATCAAAAATCCTGCAGACTTATATAAACTTACAATGCAAGATTTTATGCAGCTCGATCTTGTTCAAGAAAAATCAGCATCATATATGTATAACGCTATTCAAGAATCAAAAACCAGACCATTAAAAAGATTCATAGCTGCCCTTTCGATTCGCGGCATTGGAAAGGAAAACGCTGAAATATTATCAAATGAATTTGGATCTATTGAAAATCTTATAAACGCGGATGTACAAAGATTATCTGAAATTCAAGGAGTCGGAGAAAAACTTGCATTGGAAATTTATAACTATTTCAAAAACCCTGAGAACATAAAGCTAATAGAAGAATTAAAATCCTTGGGGGTTGATCCACAAAAACCAACTCAAACAATAAGTGAAATCTTTAAAGGTAAAACTTTTGTCTTAACAGGAACCCTTCCCACTATGACAAGAGATCAAGCCAGTGATATCATTAAACAAAATGGCGGCAAAACAGCTTCCTCTGTTTCTAAAAATACAGATTATGTTCTTGCCGGAGAAAATGCAGGTTCAAAACTTGATAAGGCAGAAACTCTGAACATAAAAATAATTTCAGAAGAAGAATTTCTTGAAATGTTAAAATGATTGTAGTATAGTGTCATCAAAAGAAGGATTAGTTATGAGACAAAAAGCCAGAATTATACAAATATCAGGACTTCGGGGGATGGTTTTAACTGTATTTATAGTATCATGCCTTGTTGCGGGATTTGTCGGGTTTCCGTCTTTGGTGATGATGTATGGATGGAATTTTTTAGGTTCTATTTTTGATATTCCGCAAATAAACGTTTACCAAGGTTTTTTACTTTGGGTTTTGGCGGCAGGTACAATTTATATTCTTAACGACAAGAACAAGTATCTTTCTACGATGCAGATAAAAGCCCCAAGAGCTTTAACGGAAGAAGAATTCAAAAAAGTTATTGAAAAAGCAAGGATTCAAGCTCAAGCACAAATCCTAAAGTCGGCAGCTTTAAATGAAGATGATCTTTTAAAAGTGACTCGGGACAAATCTGTTGCATCTAATCCGATATCTTCAAATATTTCAGAAGAAGAAAAAACATCAGAATCTAAAGAAAAAATTGAAAAATAATTGAATAAAGGAGTATTTATGAAAAAGATTTTTATGGTATCTATACTTGCCGCTATTTTGGCACTGACGACTTCTAACGTGATGGCAGAATGCAATTGTCAAAAAGATTTGCGCGGAGAAATAAATGTCTCAGCTACCGCAGAAAAAGAAGTTGCTCCTGATACGGCACAAATTACTATAGAAATAACAACCTACGATGCCAAATCAATGCAAAAGGCGGCCACTGAAAACAAAGAAATTTCAGACAGAATTTATACCTCCATAAAATCCATAATAAATACATCTGACGGAGATTACGTAAAAACCTCTAATTATAACGCACAGGCATTATATAAATACGTTAACAACAAAAGAACTTTTGACAAATACCAAGTGTCAAATAATGTAATAGTTAAAACAAAATCAATCGAAAAAGTTGGAACAATAATTGATAAAGCAACCCTTTTGGGTGCAACAGGTATAAATGATCTTAACTTCTCGCTATCTAATTACGACAGTCAATGCAACGATTTAATTGCAGAAGCATCAAAAAAAGCCAGAGAAAAAGCGGATATCTTGGCCAAAGGAACATCTTCAATTATTACAGGGTTAAAATATGCCTCTGTAAGTTGTAATTCTTCTGCAAACAACAATAGAAGGGCATATGTAAATTCTTATAAAATGATGATGGCAGCCAGTGCTGATGGTGCCGCTGAATCCCAAGAAACCGCTACTCCGGTTTCCGCCGGAACAATCAAGCTTAATGCTAATGTAAATGTCAGTTTCTATGCAAAATAAAATGTTTTTTAAATGATATATGCCGAGTCGATTATATTCATGGGTTATTATTAAATTTTGTAAAATTTTATTAAAAATAAGTCAATTTTAATATTCAGGGTTTTTTCGAATTATGTTAGTGGAAAATTTTGAAAGGAATATTTATGAATTTGACTGTAAATTGTGACGGCTGCAGAAAACCTCAATACCAACAATCTTTTGGAATGGCATTTAAAATTGACAGTAACGCTGCAGAAGAGTCTGTACAAAAAATCATTAAGAAAGGTATGCCTTCTTTGTCTTCAAGTAAAAAAAGAGATAAAAAATTATGGCAAGAATTGGATAAAATTGTTGATTCACAAATAAAAAATAAATATGATATTTATTTAGGTGAATCTTCTCTTTCTAACAACACATTGGATGCACATATACATAATCCAAATAATTGGAAAGCTGATAATTCAGCTTACTTAGTTCAAAAAGATACCATTTTTGGAAATCGGATAATAAAATTCTTTAAAGAATGTGCAGCTAAAGCTGATGAACTTTTAAGAGCTGAACGAAGCGAAGATAACAATGTTTTAAATAAAATACAATAAACTTATCTAAAAAATAATTAAGAAGTAAATAGGTCTGAGGTTTTTAATCTCAGTCCTATTTTTATTACAAATGAAAAAGACCCGGAGAAAGAACAAGAACGGCCGGATCTTTAAACAACTATTTATGGAGACAGAAAGATGACAAATTTCTTTTTAAATGTAAGTCCACTATATTTTAAGACCGAACCGCAAAAAGAAAAATCTTGTCGCAACCCCGAAGTAAGTGCTCGGATACAATGAACTTACATTTATATAATAGCGGTTTTTTTAATGGTTTTCACCCTGCCGCAGAATTAATTTTTTAAAAATAATAACACCTTAGCATTAGTTTTTGGGAAGTAGCTTTTTTTACACTTATTATTTTTGTAATAATTTTTAAAAAATTGGCAAATTAAAAATTCAGCAATTTTATAATAAGTGGAGATTCTGATGAATATAAATTTTCAAAACATAAAATCAAAAGCTGTAGTCAACAGTTTGGTTGAAAATAAAGGTTTTCTGAAACCCAAAAATGGTTGGATTGTAATTCCGTCGCTAAATAAAGATCCTAAAAATATTGAACGCAATTATCAAATTTTAAGAGAGATCTCAAATGCCAATTGGTGTACCAGTATAAAAGGAAAATCATTTTATTTGAACGATGGGGATGTTCATATATATTTTGAAAACACTCACCCAAAAGTAGCGGTTTTCACGAATGACAAAAATGATACTGTAACAGAAATCGTCGGAGAGGCTAACAATTATAAAATACCAATGGATTTTTATTCTGTTATTGCAGAACGATTTAAGGGTAAAAAACTCGGTCTTATTGCAAAAAAAGAGGTAGAAACATATAAACAATATTGTGAAAAAGTTAAAAAAATACGGGAAGATATAAAATCATTTATTAAAAATAATGATGTAGTAAATATATTTAAATACTTTGGTATTGGAATCCAAAAAGATGGTGACGGAAAATATATTCTTGAAAAATATGTTCAACCAAGCATAAATTACACATTGCATACCTTAGGTATTGATGAGAATAAGTTATTAAAAGATGTAAAAATGATAAAGGGTAATGCAATATTAAAGGGTTCCAGACTGGAATCCCTATTAGGTATTGCAAAAATCGGCGGCAATGCGGACATACGTTATTCAAGAGTCAGTGAACTGGGTGGTCTTGGTGAGATTGGAGGGAACGGTTATTTAAATAATTCTGATGTAGAAACTACCGGAGAATTACGTTTTGTAGGCGGGTTATTATACTTAGGCAATAAAATAAAATCGTTAGGTAAATTAAAAAGTGCGGGGAGCTTATATCTAAACAATTCACCTGTAAAATCTTTAGGGGAGGTTGAAAATATACAGAAAGAACTATGTTTATATGATTCTGAACTCACGAATTTGGGAAAATTAAAGACAGCGGGTTGCATATGTATAAATAAGAATACAAAATTAGATAAAAGATTGTTAGATAGCGTAGCAATAACGGATAAGATATACGAAATAGAATAAAGGATAGCACTTGCAAAATAAAAATATTTAATATATAATTTTTGTTATGCGGAGGTAACTCAATGGTAGAGTCCCTGCCTTCCAAGCAGGTTGTTGCGAGTTCGAGTCTCGTCTTCCGCTAATAAAGGGAAGTCCTGAAAAAGGACTTCTTTTTATTTAGGAAGATAGAGACGAGAACTCCAATAAGAGTTCGAGTGACCTGTGAGCAGTATAGTTTTTCGCGTAGTTTGAAATGGAATTTTTTAGAGGTGATAGAGTTGGAAAGATATACCAACCTTGCTTTTTGACGATTTTTTGAGGTTTGAGGATTACATTTTGAAACTGCTCAAACTACGCATTTACTATCCCTACTTTCCATTTCTTGGAAAGTTGAATTGCCATGATATAGGTGTGGCTTGATGTAATAAGTCGAGTAGTTCTCTCTTAGCGTTTAGTTTGCTACTTTTTACAAAATAACCTGTTTATAGGGGTTTTAGCGGTCGGA
>CADBQW010000017.1 GCA_902796925.1 uncultured bacterium
AAACCAATTTCAACTTCGTCACTATCAATATTTTTTAAGGCTTCCAAAACATATTTATAGTTAAATGCGATAGTTAAATCTTCCGCATTATAATCGATGTCTATTTTTTCTTCAGATTTACCGGTTTCAGGAGTATCGCCGGTAAGGGTCAAAACATTATTCGCAAATTCCATCTTGACAATTGATGTTTTTTCGTTAACCAATATTGCAACACGTTCCAAAGCAGATATCATTTGGGAAACATTTACAATCGCTTTTTTAGGACTATCTTGCGGAATTAGTTGATTATACTTAGGAAATTGTCCGTCTAAAAGCCTGGATATTGTAGTAGTTTTTTGTGTTTTTAGTATTATTTTCTTGTCTTCCGGATAAATTTTCACTGTTTCATCATCAACGAATGCACTCATCTTTATAAATTCGTTTAGAGTTTTAGAAGGGATAAGCAATTGAGTTGATTTTTGATCTTTATTTGAAATTTTTTCTCTCACTCTGGCAAGTCTGTTTCCGTCTGTCGAAGCTATTTCTAAAATTTCATCTGAAATATTGCATACGATACCGGATAATAAATTGCTAATTTCGTATCCTGCAGCAGCAAAACCTGCCTGTTTTACAGCTTTTACAAAAGGTTTCAATTCAATTTCAAATCCATTTTCCTCATTAACTTCAACATTCATAGAATCAACAGGAAATTCATTTGCAGATATCCCCATAAGATCAAATTTTGAATTTTTGCATGATATTTTAACCACTGAAGCCTCGTCGGATTCAAATGAAATTAGATTATCTGCAAGTTTTGAAACTATACTATCCAATTTGGTAGAAGGTAATGTAATTTTACCTTGTTCTTCGACTTGAGCATCGACGGTTGCAATAACAGTGTAATCCAGATCCGTTGCAACAAGTTTTATAGAATTTGAATCTGTTGTTTCAATTAAAATATTGAGCAGAACCGGCTGGAGGGCTTTCACTGATGTTGCACGTTCAACAATTTTAATCCCATTATATAAATCTTCTTTTTTTACTACAAATTTCATAATCCCTACTCCTTTTCTTTTAACAAAATTATATTAATAAAAAACACTAAAGTAAAGTCTTTGTTAAGTATATATTCTTTATGCATTGTAAAAATTTATAGTTGGTTGTAAAATATTACAACATTTGATACATTTTTTGATATTTTATCGGCATAGTTATCTTTGGAGTTTGCAAATACAGAATGGGAAGTAATTTAAAATTAATATATATTTGGATTAAGAGTCACAAAAATATAAAACGTTTATCTATACATTTATCGGGAGAATACAACTTTAAAATAAGACCGTTCGAAGGACATTTTTTGTTAATGGCTTTTCAAGTAAAGGATTATGTTAGAAATCCTATTTTTGAAGAAAAATATAACTTTATTTGTGTAACAGGGAATATGGGAGTAGGTAAATCTGCCCTGTTGGATGCTTTATGTTCTGAAAATGTACAAAAGTTGTTAATATATCAAGATATCAAAACTAGAAAACTTTATTATGTGTCAAATGTCAATGTTACAGTACCTACTTTTATCCAAAAAATTCAAGGCTATCCATCATTTAAATATATTTCGGAAGGAACTTTAGCTAAAACAGTATATTCCCCGGCGGATGCCTTATTAAGTACCGGGGAGAGAAATTTGGGAAGATTTAATAAAACTCTTGATAGATATTTTGCTAACGGTGAAACTAACTTATGTATAGATGCTATTGACGGAAATTTCCCTCCTAAAATTCAGATGGAATTGATATACAACATAATAAATAATATCAAAAAGTATGGATTTAATTTTGCATATAATATTTTTATAGTTACGTACTCTCCGTTTATAATTTCGGATTTTCCAAGAGAACGAGTTTTAAATATCGGTGTGTCCCCCGGCGGAAATCCGAAACTTGTAAGTAACATAAATAGTCTGGAAAGTATTTATTCAGATACCTTTGCAGGGAATATTCATTCAATTATATCAGATTGTTTTGAGATAGACGATATAATGGGAAAATATGCGCAATCAAGAATTCAAGATGTAATTATTTTCTTGAACAATAAAAAATTGCCGACTTCAATGCGTATTCAAACAGAAATTGATTCTGATGAAAAGGCTAAAATGGTTATTGATTCTATCGGAGAAAAAATTTTGAATAAAATATTATACAAACAGTATGCTAGGAGTTTAAAGGTTGCAAAAGATAAACAACAAAAACTTTGAAAAAGCCAAGATTGCATTCAAGAATTATATTGATAGTAAAAATATAAAAGAGAAGTTAGCACAAAAACTTACCGATATAAGTACTTGTTATCCGGGTGTTTTTTCAAAAGAAATAAATTATATTATAGATAATTTGGAGAATTTGTTCTATGCAGATGAAGCTTTTATAAAACAATCGGTAGAAACTCTTTCAGAATTAAATAAAGAAATGCTAACAACGAGAGAGCATATAAATGATAATAATAAAAAACAGTGTGTAGCCTATGAAATCAGAAAAATCTTTGAAAATGCATATGAATATTTTTCATACAAAAGATACGGTTCAGCAATAGAATTTGTAGACAGTTTAAACATTGTTGCATGCCCGTATTGTAATTTGAACAGTATAATTATATATGATTATAGAGGCTACAAAGTTCGACCGCATTTAGATCACTATTACAGTAAGTCATTATATCCATATCTTGCTTTGTCATATAGGAATCTTATTCCTTGCTGTCCGGTATGTAATTCCGAGTTAAAAGGCGATAAAGATTTTTGGATAGCACAACATTGTCATCCTTATTTTGAAAATTTTGATGATATTGCTGAATTTATCGTTGATATTTATTCGCCGTTAATTTTTTCCAATCCAAAAACCCTGCATATTGATTTAGTGTCTAAAAAATATAAACAAATATATCAGTTAAAATTAGAAAATATTAAATCTACTTTCAGGTTAAAGATTAGATATAATTCTCGACCTGATTCTATAATAGATGAGTTGTTGAAAAGGAAAATCTATACACAAGCCTATCAGGATAAATTATACAAACTTTTGAAAAATTGCGGAAATGATATAAGCCCAAAAAAGTTCGACAATGAGTTGAAAGAATATATTTTTGATGCAAATAAAATTTCAAAATATCCGCTTGCAAAACTGATAAAAGATATTCTTGCCTGACAAATACTTTGTCAAAGTTTAGATTTTTTATAATCTATAAATGTAACAAAAACTTAACAAACAAGTTTTTATGCTAAAGTTTTTTTATAAATATCCGACTATTTAATTGTAAGGAAAAAAGGAATTAACAATGGTCAAATTTAATCCCGATATACCAAATGGACAACCAAAATTGGATAAAGATTACTGGAATAAAAACAAACCGAAACAGGAAACCTCTCCTGTATTTGAGGTCAATATAAAGGCATCATTTACAAACATGGATAAAATTTCAGTTTTTAAAAAGTCTTAATAATAAATTCTTCATTACTTTTCTACGTGTTTTAAAAAGAACTCTATTTAGAGTTCTTTTTTATATAGCTATAGTTTTGAAAAATGTCTTCATTAAACTTTACAGTATGCCTTATTGAAAAATTTATAGTTAAATTATTATAAGGGGCATACATATGACAGATGAAATGAAGCGAAAAGTTATAGATATATTTTCAAATCACAACAACAAGGAGATACCGGAAACTGGAAAAAATCAGGTGAAACTTTATGCCGGATTTAATTATGTGAGGATAGATAAAGATACAAACGGTAAAAAATTCAATCGAGAACATCTTTTGAAGTATGCAGAAAAGTGTCATTATATTGTTCGTGTAATGCGTGAGGTTGGAGGCGAAGTTTTATTGTATAATTATGATGTACCCGGTTCAGATTTGTATAAGTTTTTAAAATCATTTGAAGATAACAAAATGGATGGTGAAATTATTGAACTGGATAAATATTTTCCGGAGGATTTGGCTTAAATATGAATAGCAAATTTTTTGAAGACTACAGGCTTAACCTTTTACATTGTGATAAACCCTATCAGTATGTAGGAGGTGAATTCTTATCTGAAAATAAAGATTTTGATAGTGCAAAAGTTAGGGTAGCGCTAGCGTTTCCGGATAAATATGAAATTGGAATCAGTAATCTTGGGCTAAGAGTTTTGTACGGACAGATTAATAAATGTCCAAACTATATGGCAGATAGGGTTTACGCACCCCAGCCGGATTTTGAACCCAAAGAATTGTATGCTTTGGAAAGTAAACGATCCATAAAAGACTTTGATGTAGTTGGGTTTTCATTACAATATGAGATGGCATACCCTACTGTATTAAAAATGTTGGAAATGTCAGGAATTCACTACCGTAATGAAGATAGGCGTGATGATGAACCTATAATTATAGCAGGCGGTCCCTGTACGTTCAATCCGTTGCCTATGTCTGATTTTATTGATGTATTCACAGTTGGGGATGGTGAGGATTCTATAATTGAGATTTGCGAAATTCTAGAAAGAACAAAAGGTTTACCTAGAAAAGACAGGATAAAGGCTCTTTGTGAAGGGGAAAATTCCGGTAGATGGTCGAAAATAATAGGAGGTAAGGTAAAAAAGCGAATTGCCCAATTAACATATGATAGTGCGCTAAAGAAGTACCCGATACCTTTTTCGACATCTGTTCAGGACAGGGCTGTTATAGAAATTCGTCGCGGGTGTGGGAGAATGTGTCGTTTTTGCCAGCCGGGACATGTTACTTTACCATTGAGGGAGCGTTCGGCCGAGGATATTATAAAAATAACAAAAGAATTAATAAAAAATACAGGGTATGAAGAATTTTCATTACTTTCGCTTTCTTCAAACGATTATACCAACATAAATCCGGTAGTAAAGGAATTAAATAATTCTTTTTCTGATAAAAAAATATCGGTATCGTTGCCGAGTCAAAGAATTGATGGGTTTAATCTTGAACTTGCAAAGATGGTTCAGAGTGTCAGAAAATCTACAATGACGCTTGCCCCAGAAGCCGGGAGTCAAAGATTGCGAGATGTCATAAAGAAAAATATCTCGGATGATGAAATAATAAATGTAATAAAAACCTTATACGAAAATGGGTGGTCAAGGGTAAAATTATATTTTATTTGCGGATTGCCTACAGAGACTCAGGATGATATGGATGAGATGGCTCACTTATTAGAAAGGATAAAATGGAAGTGTAAAAATTTAAAACGTGAAAAAGGGTTGCAACATAGTATGGATTTAACTTGTACACTTTCAATTCTTGTACCTAAACCGTTTACGCCGTTCCAGTGGTGCGGACAAATGAAAGAAGAAGAAGTTAAAGAACATATTTATAGGCTAAAAGATAAAACAAAACACATAAAGGGGCTAAAAATAAATTATCATGACAGTATAATGTCTAAGATTGAGGCCGTTCTAACTCGGGGAACAGATATGTTATGTAATTATATTGAATTATTATACCAAAAAGGGTGCTATCTTGATGCCTGGGGTGAATATTTTAAAGAAGATATATGGAAAGAGGCAGCAAGTGAGTTGAATATAGATTTGGATGGGTTGGCCTCAATGGAATATAAATTAGATGAGGAACTTCCTTGGAATTTCATAGATATTGGGGTTAATCAGGAATGGCTTAAAGAGGAATACAGAAAAGCAATGAGTATAAAAACTTCCGATAAAATGCAATTCCAACCTACCTGCCAACAGCAATGTGTGAATTGCGGGGTTTGCAAAAACTTAAAAGTAAAACGTGTGTTTGATACCCCGTACGAACCAAAACTTGAAAACAAAGTAAAAATTGAACATGACAATTCAAAGACAAATCGTTTCAGAATTAAACTTACCAAAACAGGTATCTTAAAGTATTTTTCGCATCTTGATTGGCAAAATACATTTTTCAAGGCAATTCAAAGAACCGGACTTGATGTTGCATATACTCAAGGCTTCAATCCTACAATGAAAATCTCTATGGGTATAGCATTACCGTTGTTTCAAGAAAGTGTCACGGAGCTTGTTGATATTGATATTTTTGATAATTTGAAAGAAAATGAACTTAAAGATATCATTGAAAAAGTTCTTCCGCAGGGATGCAAAATAATAGAAGTTAAAGAAATAAAAGAACGTGGTCAAAACTTTAAATCAATTGATACCACTGCACAGTGGGCTGAATATAAAATCGAATTAATAAGAAATTCTAAATTACCTCTTTACGAGATTGAAGATTTCGTGTATAATGTAGAAAAGTTTCTCTCTAACGAAGAAATTGTTATCGAAAAGAGAGGTAAAAAAGGTATTACAAAAACAACAGATATAAAACAATCCATAAAATCATACAGATTTGAAGATGGAGTTCTGTTCATAGTTTTGAAAACCGGTCAAGGAACATCTATTCCAGCATTAAGGGCTGATGTATTGATGGAGAATATAATTTCTGGTGTACCCTTCAATATAACAAGAATGAGGTTCTTTGATGAAAATATGAAAGAGTTATAGTATTTTATAAAGGATTAGTTATGGCAAATTTTAACAGAAATCGTAAATTTAATTCAAACAAAAAACAGCAATTACACGTAGAGAACAAGGATAACAAAATAATAATTGCCGAGCGTGATAATATTGCGGCCGTTTTAGAAAACGGTCGAGTAACTGATTTTTATATTCATCGCGGTGATGTGTTATTAGGTGATGTATATATTGCAACGGTCGATAATATTTTACCAAGTATAGATGCGGCATTCGTAAATGTAGGCACTGACAAAATGGGGTTTTTGCACGCTGAAGATGTTATGGGCAAAGGTTCTTTGAAGGAAAAACTTACTCCGAAACAAAAACTTGTTGTACAAGTAACAAAGGAGCCAACAGGGCATAAAGGTCCGAGGGTTACAACAGAAATAAGTTTGCCGGGAAGATTTTTGGTATTGATGCCATATGAGACAGGGGTTAGCATAAGCAAAAAAATTGAAAACTCGAGAGAACGTGCAAGATTAAAATCTATTGTAAATTTGATAAAACCTGTAGGCGTTGGTGTTATTATAAGGACAGAAGCCGAAGGTCTTTCTGAGGCTGATATCCAAGAAGACTTAGAGATCCTTCTTGAAAAATGGAATAATATTATTACTTCAGCAGAGACTCTTGATGCACCAAATCTTGTATACAGAGATCAGGATTTGTTATATAGTGTTATTCGTGAGGCATGTACTGAAGATACAAGAGAAATTGTAGTAGATACCCCGTTTGCACTAAGTCGTGTTCAGAATATTTTACAAAACTGGCATATGGCTAAGAATGTAAATGTCACTTTGTATAAAGGTAAAGATCCCGTTCTTGTTGCATACGATATTCATAAAGAAATAAAGGCTGCTCTTAATATCAAGGTTAACCTTCCATCCGGCGGATACCTATTTATCCAGCAAACAGAGGCTCTTACGGTTATAGATGTTAACTCAGGTAAATTTATTAGTTCTGCTACTCAAGATGAAACTATCCTAAAAACAAATATCGAAGCTGTTCATGAAATTGCCCGTCAATTACGTTTAAGGAATATTGGCGGAATGATTATCATCGACTTTATTGATATGATGACAAGAGCTGATAAACTTGCGATGATGGAAGAATTGGAAATTGCACTTGAACCTGATAAAGCAAAACCTCAAGTAGGTCAGCTTTCTGATTTAGGTTTAGTGGAACTTACCCGTCACAGACAAGGGCAGAGTCTATCTGAAATCTTTACAAAGCGTTGCCCTCATTGTCAAGGTAGCGGTTACTTTATGAATGAATTGAATTTCGCAACTCCGACTGCCGAAGGCGAATACCGTGCTAAGCAGGCAAAAATTAAAATGCCAATAAATAATGGAAACAATAAAACAAAAGATCAACCAAAACCTATAAACGAAGTGGTAGAAGTCGACGTCGAATCGGAAAAGCAACCTGTTGAAGTAGCGGTTGAAAATCCTTCTGAAGTTGCTCAAAATACTATTGAGCAGAAAAACAGCAGGAAACAGCGTAACAACAAGTTCAATCGTTCCGGGAAAAATAGAGTCCAAGATGATAACGAAATTTCTCAGGTTGAGGTGAAAAGTTCAGAAACGGAAAAATCTCCTGTTAATGAGTCAACGCCAATAGCAGAAACTGATGCTGCAAAACCTCAAGAGAACAAACCCGAAAATGAAAAATCCAAAAAACTTCCTCGTAAGGCTAAAAAAAGCTCAAAAAAAGCTGCGCAAAAAGCAGAAATTGAAATAGAGGTCAAGGAGCTCCCTCAACAAGAACCTGTACAAGAAGTTGTCAAACCTGGCAAAAGAACGTCAAGATCAAAAGC
The DNA here is from genome assembly GCA_902796925.1 of uncultured bacterium. Lineage (GTDB taxonomy): Bacteria > Cyanobacteriota > Vampirovibrionia > Gastranaerophilales > Gastranaerophilaceae > RUG14219. The sequence goes on from CADBQW010000017.1 coordinate 8,318, forward strand.
AAAAGCTGAAAAAGAAATTGATGATACCGTTATTGATTCGCCGGAAAAGAAACCACGTAAACGCAGAACAACCCAAAAAGAGGTAAAAGTTGAAGAATAAATTATTTTTAAGCATTAGTACTTTGTATTTAACGACTACAGCAGCTATGGCTGCACCGATTACCTTGAAAAGTGCATTATCCAAATTCGGTGTAGTTATGGGACTCGTAGCTGCATCTATAATTGTGATTTCGGTTGTACTTTTAATATACAAAAAAGTTAGGCGGCCACAAGTGCAAGAACCTGAAGTAATACAAGATACAACCTTAAAAACTCCCGAAACTATAGAAGATGCAGTTGGTTTTTATACAATAAAAAATAAATTATAAGGATATTTATGCAAAACAGAGCATTTGGTGTAATTGACATGTTGCTTACGCTGCTAATAACTTCAGTCATAGTTGCGGCACTATACCCTATATTAAAAGGTAGTTCCGGTGTCGGAAATTTGAATGATACAAATGTTAAATCTGTACAAGAGCAAGTAGACTCACAGGTAGATGAGATTACAAAAATCAAAGAGCAAGCTGTACAAGAGAGTGAGCAGCTTATAAATGGTTTTAATTAGATTTAAAGAACAACTTTGTTCAATCCGTGTGGCTTGTCAACATTGCGATGAAGGCATTTTGCTATTTCCAGTGCAAGTATTTGGGACAAAACAATTAAACAAAAAGATTTTGATATAGAACTTTCGCAATCAATGTTCAAGTTGTATGAGCTTTTAACTTTGCTGTTAGGAGAACCCAAAATACATATTGGCGGATTGTAATCGGATTTTATCTTATTTAAATTCTTTATGGCAGTATAAGTCAATTCACTATTAGTTATATATATTAAAAAAGATTTGTTATTTAATATTGCGACGTGGCCATGCATAAATTCGCCCAAAATTGAACTTGTAACACTCAGATACGATGTTTCTTTAATTTTCAAGCAAGCTTCTCTTGCTAGTGCATAAGCTATTCCATCTGCAGTTATTACAACGTTTTTGTACTTTGATATTTGTTTTGCGAGTTTTTTTATATCGGATTGTTTTTCGTAACACTTTTCAATACAAAAATGGAGATTCTTTAACTGTTCCAGATAATATGAGATATCAATATTATTAATTTTAGCATATTTTAAAACTAAAAGAGTTAAGCAAAACATTTGTGCGGTAAGGGATTTTGTAGCCGCGATACTGTTTTCTTCTCCGGCATGGCAATCCATTTTAAAATCAGATGCATTCCATATCGTTGAATCTTTTTTATTTGTTATACAAAAAGTCGTGACTCCAAATTCTTTGGCGCGATTTAGAGCTTTGTTGGTATCAGAAGTTTCGCCTGATTGAGTTATAAAAACATAGAGAGTAGTTTTGGAATGCGGAACCGCAGACTTTAGTAGGAATTCACTGGAATATATAGCACGAGCTTCAATTCCTGCAATGTCGCCAAATAAATCAGCCGCATAACGTGCACTGTTATAAGATGAACCGGAGGCTACAAATATAACATGTTCAATACCTTTGGGAACATTGATTTCAATTTCACCTTCTTCAGTTACATAAGTTTCAAACAGGTGGAGTAAAATCTCCGCCTGTTCAAAAATTTCCTTTTCCATACTTGTTTTTTTTGATTTAAAAAACAACATTACTCCTATCAATTAGCCTTCTAACATTTCTTTGACGAATTTATTAACGGTTTGTGGATTAGCCCTACCTTTTGTTTCCTTCATTATTTGACCTACAAAGAATCCCAGCAAGTTTGTTTTACCGTTTCTGTATGCTTCAACTTGTTGAGGGTTTGCATCCACAATTTTCTTAACAATTTCTTTGATTGCGCTTTCATCAGTAATTTGGCTTAACCCTTTAGTTTCTACAATCTTTGAAGCTTTAGTTCCGTCTTTCATCATATCAATGATAATTTGTTTACCGATATTATTTGAGATTGTATTTTTTTCGATAAGTGATATAAGTTCAGCCAAATTTTCCGGAGTTAACTTAGTTTCAGTAATTTCAATATGATTTTCTTTTAAATATGCCGCAATTTCACCCATAATAAAGTTGACTGCGGTCTTAGCATTAGCACCGAGTTCAATAACTTTGTCAAAGAAAAGTGCCAAATTCATTTGGTCTATCAAAACGGAAGCATCATATTCGCTAAGTCCGAGATTGAGGTATCTTGCTTCTTTAGCTCTTGGAAGTTCAGGCATTTTTGCTCTGATTTGTTCAATATGCTCGCGAGAAATTTCAACAGGCATCAAGTCTGGTTCAGGAAAATATCTGTAATCGTGAGCATCTTCTTTTCCGCGCATAGAGAGGGTTTCTTTTAAACCGTCATCCCAAAGTCTTGTTTCCTGAACAACTTCTCCACCTGATTCAACAATATCTATCTGACGATCGATTTCAAATTCGAGAGCTTTTTGTAGTGCGGCAAAGCTGTTCAAATTTTTAATTTCTGCACGAGTGCCGAATTCTTTTGAACCCTTTGGCATAATTGAGATATTTGCATCACATCTCATTGAGCCTTCTTCCAAGTTCCCGTCACAAACACCGATGTATCTAACGATACTCCTTAATTCTTCCATATAGTTACGAGCTTCTTCGGGACTTCTCATATCCGGTTCAGATACGATTTCCAAAAGAGGGGTTCCTGCACGGTTAAGATCAACAAGAGAATAACTTGATCCGGCGATTCCGTTTGCGCCGGCATGAACGAGTTTTCCGGCATCTTCTTCTAAGTGAGCCCGAGTAATACCGATACGCTTCCCTTTAACGTCAATATGACCGTTTAAACATATCGGTTCATCATATTGTGAAATTTGATATCCTTTTGGCAAATCCGGATAGAAATATTGTTTTCTGTCGAATTTGCAGCGTTTAGGTATTTCACAATTGAGTGCAAGCCCGGTTAATATAGCCATATTAATACATTCTTTATTTAAAACGGGTAAAACTCCCGGCATACCCAAAGTTATAGGACAAGTCAAAGTGTTAGGTTCTTGACCGAATTCAGTACTATCCGGTGCAAAAATCTTTGATTTGGTTTTTAATTGTGCATGCACTTCTAAACCAATAACTACTTCATATTTATCTCTTAATTCTTGATCCATAATCTCTCCTTGTTTTACTTATTGTAAGCATTATATCATAAAGAACTTATCTAATCATTTAATGTTAAGAAAATAAAATCATTGAGCGTAAGATAAATATTTTTATAATTACCGACTTCCACCTTCTATATATGAAAGTATTGCGCCTCCTATTTCCTCATTCGGATCAAATTTTCCAATTTGGTAAGGAGAAATACTATTTTTTATGAGCATTACAACTAGAGGTCCAAATGCATCAGGAATTTGTAATTTTCTGTATATACCGGCCAAAAATGTTTGAATTGCGGGAGATTTTGTTTGGTTAAACCTTGAAAGTACAGGGTACATTGATTTGGTATCCTTAATCCCGTCATCTATCATCCTGTTAAAAATGTATAGATCTTCAACTATTTCTTTTTCGTTATTACTTGAGCGTAAGTTTTCAGCAAGAATAGGCAGGGCAGCCTGTCTGCCTGCAAGATAAGCATCCACTTTTGACTGATTAAATGTTTGGTAAGCTGAGGTTATTGGTTGTATCATATAGAAATCATCCTTTTATTTTTAAGAACTAAGAGTATACAAACGGTGGTCCATTTTTTATCTCTTGCAAAATGTTTTCAGCCATAACCTTTAATTCATCTTTGCTGCGGCCATTTTCGGCCTGTTTGTAGAATTCTTCAACAAGAGGTTTTATTGCTGAATCCTTTTTAGATTTGAAATTTCTCAGTTCTGTAGAGACAAGATTCCTTTGCAGATTTAATTCCGTTTGTGCATTATATTTTTTTACCTGAACATCACGTATTGCATCTCCCAGCAATTTCCCGCCATATCCGGTAACGGTTAATCCTGTAATACCAAAGAATAAGGCTTTAAACTGCGGATTTGAGGTGTCTAAAAGCCAGTTATAGAAAAATGCGCGATAATCATTTACAAAAGAAACGAATGCAGGTTTAGGAGTTCCGTTGCCGCCAATTGCGTTATCTACTTTTGTTGTAGAGGTTTTTATTTCTCTTGAGACTTCCTGAACAAATTCTTCTTTTTCTTTTTCTGACCAATTTGTTGATTTTATTCCGGCTTTAATCTGATCGGGAGTAGCTTCTATCGCTTTAAACAGTTTAGATAGTGTATCTTTATCAATTTTTTTAGTTGAATCTTTTGATGTTGAAGATATTTTTTCTATGACATCTTTAGTTACTTTTGTATATTGTTCAAGGTGTTCTCTACTCTTTGACAAATTCTTGAGTGCAAAGAAACCAAATCCCACCATTGCAGCAGCGGTTCCCAAACCTGTTATGAGATATTTTAAGTTGGACTTTCTATTTTCTTTTGAATCATTTTTAGATGTAAAAGTAAACATTGATGTCGATTTTCCAAAATTAGTCAAGATTTTATTGTCGTCAGAAAGGTAATTGTTAAATTCTTTTGCGTAATGGGATAGCATACTTCTGATGATTTGCATTTTCCCCGAAAAAGACTGTGTTTCAACGCTAATTAAATCTTCCTGTAGATTCTTCTGAATTTGAGCTTCTTGTTTTTTAATCCATATATCTTTAAACCCATCGAAAAACATTTTACCTGCAAAAGCCAATACCGTAAGAGTCAAAACCCCCAGTCCTGCAAGTATTGTTTTTTTGTTTGGAGATTGAATAATTTGATACAGAGCTTGATGGGTTTCATCATTCAGGGTAACGTTTCTGGTTGTGGTCGGAAGGCGCTTTAATTCGTCAATGTTAAGGTTTACTTTTGAACTGTGTCGAATCAGTGCAGTTATACCTGCGACCGCAGCCATTATGCCGGAGGCTATTATGCTTATTGGCGTTAAGCTTAATTGTGCCCTGTGGTTTTGTCTTAATTCTTTTGGCATTTTAGTATTCTCAGATATCATGAGAGAATCGTAGCTGTCTTGAAGATCAATATTCTCGCCTTTTACATATGTGTTAACAAGTACCCCTTCTTTAGTATAAGAATTGGCTCGCCGTTGTGAACTTGTTAGATTTCTTTGTTGTCTTTGGGTTTCTCCGTCAGAAAAATTATTAACCTTCATCTTTTTCTATATCATCCCTTTTGTTTGAAAATCTTTCCTGTAACTTGTGTATAAAAGTTTTTAACTCAAATGTTCGTTTATCATCCTCAATTTTTTTATCTTCGTTGTCAGAATCACTTGTGCTAAATATTGAAAATAATGATTTGAGTTTTTTCTTTATGCCACCTATAAATTCTGATATCTTTTTGGCAGTTGATGCTTTCAGTTCACCATAAACAGCAGCCAGTTTATCCGTGATATCTGTGAGTTTTTGGCTGATAATATTTAATGAATGTCCAATAGTTGCGGGCATGTTTTTCACAAAATTGATAACGCCGCCAACAATATTATTTAATAAGAAACTTACCGGTTTTGCGATAATTGCGGGAGTTTTTGCCGTTAATATTCCTGTCATATTGGCCAATTTTTGACTCATCGACTCCATTATTTTTTCAAATTTCGCCGCCATTTGAATACTTTTTTGTAAATCGGCTTCTCTTGCCAAACGTTGAGCCTTTTGAGCTTTCATCATTGCGCCGATTGCGGCACACTGATTCCAGGTCATTTCACCAGGATTTCTGGGAACATCACGTCTGGATGCACCTCCGCCCATTCCGTTACAAATAGGACAAGCCCCTATCGGTAATCCGTGAGGACAGGTACCTATTTTGCTGTTTTGTGCTCCCATTGAAGCGTTTACTGACATTAAAAAACCTCTTATTTTTTAAGAGGAAACCTTATGACTATTAATTATTTGCGCGTAATTAATAATCTTTTGAGCGTTCCGACTTTTACGGCTGCGGCAACAGTTGAAGATATGCACTTCATTTCCTCTTTTTTGCATGGTATGCAAAATAATTAAACATGTCAAGATTATACAGAAAATTTAACCAACGAAACTTTACTATCTTTAAAATCGTAAAACATATTGCCGACAATTTTAAATTTATCAGGATCTGAACTTACGTAAAATTCAGGGGGATAGGTTCTGTTGGATTTGTTTTGAATACCGTTTAAGAATAAATCATTTTTTATAAATTCTGCAAAATATATGGCAGGATCTATAAATTCCATATTCGGAAGGAGTTTTGAAAGTTCATCTTTTAAATATGGGTAATGAGTGCACCCCAAAACAATTTTTTGTGGGTTATATTGCATCATTTCGTCTAATTTTTCTTTTAAGGCTAATTTGCATTCCTCTGTTGTAATTAGAGAATTTTCAACCAATTTTACCCATTTGGGACAAGATATTTCGATAACTCTTGCGTTAGAATATTTATTAAGCTCCCTTGAATAACAATGGGAATTGATAGTTGCAGGAGTGGCAAAAATACCTATGCTATCTAACTGCATTGAAGCAATCACCTTTGATACAGATTGAATAATCGGATAAATTTTAAAAGAGTATTCATTCTTTAACTTTTCGTAAACAATAGCAGAAGTTGTATTACAAGCCATAACTACAGCCTTTACACTTTTACTCTCATAAAAATCAAAAATTCTTTTTGCAAATTCTATTAACTGGTCCGAAGATTTTTCACCGTAGGGCATATTTAAAGTATCACCAAAATAAATAAATTTTTCATTTGGCAAAATATTTTTTACTTTGTCTAAAACCGTTAAACCGCCTACCCCGGAATCGAAAAATCCTATAGGTTGGTCGTTTATTATATTTTTTTGAAAGTTGTCATCCATTGCTATCTTCTTATTTCAAATAATTTTTAATACCGTCAGCAATTGCTTGTGCTGTTAGTTGTCGTCGTTTTTGGGTGTTCAGGTCTGAACATTCTGAAGAATTAGAGATAAAGCCTGTTTCGACAAGTATTGCAGGTCTCGTTGTATGATTTATAACATAAAACTTTGACTTAAACAAGCCGCGATTTGGAGAGTCTATAGAACTGGCAAGAGAGGAATGAACACTTTGTGCCAGGTCAATACTCTCTTGATGGTAATAATGTGTTTCCAAACCGGTCACAGCAGGATTTGTACTTGAATTCACATGGATACTAACAAATATATCGGCATTTGAATTTTCAGATATATCTACCCGTTCCTGCAATGATAAGTATGTATCATCACTTCTTGTCATTATTACCGTATAACCGTTTTTCTCTAAAATAGATTTTACCTTTTGGGTGATATCAAGAGTTATATCTTTTTCATAATATTTGCCTCCGCCAATTGCACCTACATCTTTACCTCCGTGGCCGGCATCAAGAACAACAGTTTTTCCATATTTTTGATAAGGGGTAAGTACATCAGGTTTATTAACCGTTTCATTAACCGGAGGGAAGTAATGTTGTTGCTTTTGATTTGGCTGAGTTTTTGTTGCTTGCGGTTGAATAGATCGTTTTAATGATATCTTTATGTTCTTACCATCTACACTTGTGTAAGAAGATAGAGTTAAACCTGAATTTACAGGTAAAGACATTTTCAGACCAATCTTTGGCATAAGAGAAATTTTTGCACTCGAAAATATTGAATTTGTAATAGTATTTTTAAATTCTGCTTCGTTATATTTCATAACGTTATAGAGATATATATCAAAGTTATTTGCATTTCTGTCAATGCCGTGTACAACAGGTTTTGTGAAAGATAAAATTAATGAATCGGTTAAGGAATTTTCTTTATCAACATTATACGATATAGCATCAGAAACTTCGTCACAAAAGGCTGTTGAATCAATTTTGCTGTGATTTGCGAGAATTATTGCCTGACCATCGTTTGAAAATACCGGAACATAGTCATGCACATTCTCCGATGTAATAGTAACCCTTGCTTTGTTTACTGAAAACTGTCCGATGCGGGCTTTATCTGTTTGGTTTATTTGAAACTCTTTATTCCTTAGTGAGGGGTTTACAACAGCATTGGGAATATCAAAAACTATTCTGGATGGATTTGTCAGTATTAGAGGTCGCTCTATCGTTGTTGAGCCAAAACCGTTTATTAATAATCCTCCTCCTTTTACGGAAACTGAGTTCAGGTAATACTTAGAATTTAATTTTAAATCTTTTTTTATAATACTTTCCGTTGCTTGGTTAAATGCATTTTGAATTTGACCGGCCATTCCTATGTTTTCGACAGATTCATTTGACATCACGGTAGCGTATTCGTAAAAATCACTGGCAGAGGTATGTTCGTCGCGATAAGTATTCTGGAAATAGTTATTTTGTAATTGCAGATTTTTAAACTTTATTATAATGTTGTTTTTAAATCTTACAATATTTATATTTTTGACATCATAATTATCTGCAGGATAGATTACCACACGGGTAATTGGAGGGTCATTTGAAAATTGAGAGATTTTAAATTCTTTTATATTGCCGCTTTTAAACGACCACTCACGTTTTGGAAAAGTTAAAATCGCGGAATCTATATCAAAATATAGTCGCCTTGGATTATCAAGGGTTACAGTTTTCACCTGTTGCAAAATAGGTTTTTCCGAATTATCACCTGCCGTGAGAATTACAAAGGCTCCCGATGTATCAAAATTTGCGGAGGTTAATTTGAAAACATCACTTGCAAATACATTTGGAGTGAATGTAAATATTGCAAGAAAAAATATTGAAAATATTGTTAAAATCTTTCTAATAACGGATAAATTCATACTTTCCATATTATACAATATCCTCTAACCATGTCCAATATGTTAAAACTTTTAAGGATTAATAGCTGAAATAGCGGTCAAAATCTATTTCATCAAAACAGCAAAGAAGTTTATAAACTTCGTCATCCTCATCCATTCTTTGAAAGTTGTATTCATCAAACTTCCAATATTTGGGATTTATTCCTCTAACCTGAACAATTCCGGTTTCTTTTAATATTGATAATTTTTTCTTTACTGTTTCTGCGGGAATATCTGTCAACTTTGCCAATTCAACTGCTGTTATACCTAAGTTAGACGAACATTTTTCAGGAGTCAAAAACATCAACTCCAATCCTACTTTTTTTAATTCTTCATCTTTTATTGAGGATTCATATTCGTACATATATTCATAATACTCCTTTAATATTTTATATAAATCCTGTTTTTGATGTAGTTAAAAATTAATTATTTAGACTAATAAAAAAGTATATTGATTATAAAAATTTCTTGATGTTTAATTTAATTATGAAACGAATTCAAACAAGTTTATTTATTGTCTTGACGGGGATTTTAATAGGGTTAAACGGTTTATTGTTCAGACCTAATAGTACCGATATTACTGATGTTGAAGAATTAATTAACCATGAGCAAATGACCCCTCAAAAACTAGTCTATGAGACAGCAGAGATTATACATGACAATTATTACGACAGTTCACTCAATCATCAGGATTGGTCAAGGTGGCATCACAAATATAGGAATAAAATTAAAACTTCTGCTGATGCCAAAATTGCAATTGATACAATGCTATCAAGTTTAAACGATCCATATTCAAGATTTATGGATAAGGAAGAATATACTGCCCAAAATGATTCCATAAAATCTAAAATAACCGGTATTGGAGTCAATATAACCAGTGTCTCCGGAAAAATTAAAGTTGTAAATGTCGTAGACAATACTCCTGCAAAATATGCAAATATTTTACCAAATGATATAATTTTAGAAATAGACGGAATAAATGTGAACGGACTTTCGCTTTCAAAGGTCGCGGAACTTGTTAGGGGGTCTGAGAATACATTTGTAAAATTAACAATACTAAGAAATGAAGATAAAATTGTTAAAAATGTTATGAGAAAAGAAATAAAATTAAAATCCGTCAAAAGTTCAATCGATAAAAATATCGGCTATATACAAATTACAAGCTTTGTAAGTTCATCTACACCGAACGAATTTATTGAAGCATTAACTAAAACTCATGATACAAACGGGCTTATAATAGATTTAAGAGGAAATACAGGAGGCTTGTTACCAAATGCTGTATTCATTGCAAATCTTTTTATTCCACAAGGTAATATTGTTAGTATTGTTGGCCGTAACGGATATAAACACATAATAAGAGCGCAAAATACCGATTTGCATGTTAACAAACCTCTCGTTTTATTGGTTGATGAATCAAGTGCGTCTGCAAGTGAAATTCTCTCGGGGGCATTGAAAGATTATAAAAAAGCCATTATTGTAGGAACAAGAACTTATGGAAAAGGTATGGTTCAAAAAATTATTCCGCTGCCAAACGAAACTGGATTGAATCTGACCATTGCAAAATATTTAACCCCAAATGGGACTGATATAAACAAAATTGGTATTACTCCGGATGTTGAAGTTAATTTCTCAATAAAAGATGTTCAAACTCATACAGATAGCCAGCTTATAGAAGCTAAAAAAATTATGAACAAACTGATTGCAAGCAGTGACAAAAATAATAATAATAAATGATGATTTTTTCTAATTCATAATTATAATATTGGTATGAAAAGTTTTTTGACCGTATTCATATTATTAATACTGTGTTGTGAAGGTACCTTTGCATTTTCTTTTTCAAGTGGAAAAAGTCCGGCAAAACCGGATAATTCCGGTAAAGGTTATGCAGGTACACTACCAGATTTAAAGGGTAAGTTTGTCGTAGACGATAAAGAAGCACCGAAACCTGTATATGAGCAAACCAAAAATTTTAATTCCGCAAACGAAATAAAACCTATCCCTCGTGATAACCCTGCATTCGTAAATATAATTCTGAAAACCGACAAGACATCCCCATACCTAAATGATATTAATGAAATTATCCCTATGTTTGAAAAAGTTTTGGCTTCAATTGAAAAAGATGAAGATGTTCAAAAATTTAGCGCAAAAGTGTATTTCCTTACTCAGAACATTGACTATTTAGATGAAAAGTATACAAACAAACCGGAACATCAATACATATCATTTAAAAGAATGACATCAACAGGTGCGATGTGCCGTTCCGTGATGAATCTTCGCTCGGAAGCTGAAAAAAACAAATATTATATGGCATACTCAACTGAGGGTGCAATATATAGTTCTAATACAATTTCCGAACAACTAGGCTATTTAAAATCCGAACTTGAAACTACAATTGCAATCTTAAAGGAAACTAAATAACAAAAACATTTGTTTGAAAACAAATTTTTATGTGGCATAATTTTATTATGCTAGAAGAAATTACTGTAAAAGGTGCAAAAGAACACAACTTAAAAAATATATCTATAAAAATACCTAAAAATGAATTGGTTGTGTTTACGGGGGTTTCGGGTTCAGGAAAAAGCTCGCTTGCTTTTGATACAATTTTTGCAGAGGGTCAAAGACGTTATGTTGAGAGCCTTTCGGTTTATGCAAGACAATTTTTGGGACAGATGGATAAACCCAATGTTGATTATATAGATGGACTTTCTCCAGCCATATCAATTGATCAAAAGTCAACATCTAACAATCCAAGATCTACTGTAGGTACTGTAACTGAGATTTACGATTTTTTAAGGCTGCTATACGCAAGAATTGGTACCCCGTATTGTCCGGAATGTGGAGAACCTATAAAACCTCAGTCAACAGATGAAATTGTTGACAGTATAATGTCGCTTGGTACCGGTGTAAAAATTCAGATAATGGCACCGATTGTAAGAGGCAAAAAAGGTGAATTCTCCTCAACTTTCGAAGAATTAAGACAAGAAGGTTTTGTCCGGGTAAAAGTTGATGGTAAAATTTATAATATTGATGAAGACGACATAGAACTTGCAAAAACTCAAAAACACGATATATCCATTGTTGTGGACAGAATTGTTGTTAAAGATGAAGCTCGTTCAAGAATAGCGGAGAGTATTGAACTCGCAACAAATAAAGCCGATGGGGTTGCGGTTGTGGAAGTATTCGAAACCAAGGAGCTTTCAAGAGAACTTATTTTTTCAGAAAAACTTGCTTGCCCAAAGTGTAATATAAGTTTTGAAGAACTTGCACCAAGAATATTTTCATTCAATGCTCCATATGGTGCCTGTGACAGATGTTCGGGGCTTGGGGCAGATTGGGTTGTGGATGAAAATCTTGTTATTCCTGATCGATCAAAATCTATTAAAGATGGCGCAATTTATCCTTGGTCCAAAACCTCAACTGACTATTACGAAGATATGCTAAAGTCGGTTTGTGCAAACTATGGGATAGATATGGATATTCCGTTTGAAAACCTTCCTGCCGAACATCAAAAAATTATTTTATATGGCGGGGATGATATTATAAAATTCCGTGTAAAACGTTTTGGCACACATTTCTATGAAACAAAATACCAGCGTTATATCGGGGTTGTACCATATCTGGATAAAAAATATAATGAAAGTGCAGAGGGTTACTGGAGAGAAGAACTTGAAAAATATATGATAGCAAAACCTTGTCCAAAGTGTGGCGGAGCAAGATTAAAACCTTTCCCGCTTGCGGTGAGAATAAAGGGTTCACTAAAACATCCGGAAAAGTGGTCTGATGATGCTGTTAATAAAGGTTTAAATATTTACGAATTTACGACTTTGCCTATTAATGAGGCCTACGATTTTATCTCGGATTTATATTTAACTCTTGATAATAATCGTCTGACTATTGCAAAACAAATATTAGATGAAGTTCGCGCAAGACTGAAATTTTTAATTGATGTAGGCTTAAGTTATCTAGATTTGGCGCGTATGGCAGGGACACTATCGGGCGGAGAAGCTCAAAGAATAAGACTTGCAACCCAAATAGGCAGCGGACTTTCCGGGGTTTTGTATGTGTTAGATGAACCTTCAATAGGACTTCATCAAAGAGATAATGAGATGTTGATTAAAACACTTCTCAAACTTCGTAATCTTGGAAATACACTTATTGTTGTGGAGCACGATGAAGAAACAATCAGAAATGCCGATTACATAGTCGATATCGGTCCAAAGGCCGGAATTAACGGCGGAAAAATTGTGGCTCAGGGGCAGCTTCAAGATATTATGAATCAGAAAAAATCCCTAACAGGACAATATCTTAGTGGCGAAAAATCAATTTCAGTACCTTCAATGCGGCGTGAAGGTAACGGTGAATTTCTACATGTTAAAAATGCCTACAGAAATAATCTTAAAAACATAGATGTAGATATACCTTTAGGTAAAATTGTTGTATTAACGGGGGTGTCCGGTTCCGGAAAATCTACATTGATGCAAGATTTGATATACGAATATGCCCTGCACAAATTGCGCGGTAATAAGCCAAAACCTCAAGGTGTTGATGAAATTACAGGTTTCGAACACATAGATAAAATAATAGATATAGATCAATCTCCTATCGGTAGAACTCCTCGTTCAAATCCGGCAACCTATACTGATGTATTTGGTCCGATAAGAGATTTATATTCAAAAACTAATGAAGCAAAATTACGAGGTTATAAGCCTGGCAGGTTTAGTTTTAACGTAAAAGGCGGAAGGTGCGAGGCATGCAAAGGCGATGGTGTAATAAAAATTGAGATGGATTTTCTTTCTGATGTCTACGTAAAATGTGATGTTTGCAAAGGAAAACGCTACAATAATGAAACATTAGAAGTTAAATATAAAGGTAAAACAATATCAGATGTTTTGGAAATGAGTGTCAAAGAAGCCTTGGAATTCTTTGAAAATATACCTTCAATTCACCATAAACTTCAAACCCTAAATGATGTAGGGCTCGATTATATAAAATTGGGACAAAGTGCAACAACTCTTTCGGGCGGGGAAGCTCAGAGAATTAAGCTCGCTTCAGAATTGAATAAACGTGCTACCGGTAAAACTCTTTACTTGCTTGATGAACCTTCTGTCGGTTTGCATTGGGCAGATCTTGATAAACTTATAAAGATTATCCAAAAACTTGCTGATCAAGGAAATACGATTTTAATTATCGAACACAATCTTGACCTGATAAAAATTGCAGATCATATAATTGACCTTGGCCCTGAAGGTGGCGAAGGCGGCGGAACAATTGTTGCTCAAGGAACACCTGAAGAAATTTGCAAAAATAGAAAATCTATTACCGGTAAATTTTTAAAACCAATGTTATGATTATTCTTTTAGGGTTTTAATCGCATCTGCAATATTTTTAGAATTATAGATATAACTCCCTGCAACAAGGGAGGTCGCTCCGAGATTCTTGCAAATCTGGCCGGTTTTGGAGTTTATTCCACCATCAACTTGAATAATTAGGGTTTCAGGTGAATTATCTTTTATGTATGGAATTTTATTTGCGCAATCATTCATAAAACTCTGTCCGCCAAATCCGGGTTCAACTGTCATCACTAAAACCATATCTACGTATTGAAGAATATTTAATATTGTTTCAGGCGGGGTTTTGGGTTTAATTGAAACTCCGACTTTACACCCAAAAGATTTAATTTTATTAATCAGTATTTCAGGGGTATCTGTGGCTTCAATATGGAAAGTTAAAATATCAGCACCGGCTTTCGCAAAAGGTTCAACATATTTTTCAGGATTTTCTATCATTAAATGTACATCCAAGGGTAGGTTTGTAATTTTTCGGATAGATTTTACAACAGGTACCCCAATAGTAATATTTGGGACAAAGTGCCCGTCCATAACATCTATATGGACCCAATCTGCACCTGCATTTTCTATTAATTTTATGTCTCGTTCAAGATTCGCAAAATCTGCTGAAAGTATTGATGGTGAAATGATAGTCATTATTCTATTATCCCTAACTCTTTGCAAGCCTTTAATGCAGCTTGTTGTTCGGCCTCTTTTTTAGTTTTCCCTTCGCCTTTTCCCAATATTTCATTCTCAAAGGAAACTTCAACATAAAATGTTTTATTATGTTCCGGTCCTTCTTCTTTTACCACATTATAAACCGGAGGTAACTTTGCCTTTCCTTGTGTGTATTCTTGGAGTACGGCTTTTGCGTTGTATTTTTCTTCGTGAATATCTATATCTTTAATGTACGTATTAAATTTTTCTTTTATAAAATTTTTTACTTGATTAAATTTGCCGTCAAGGTAATATGCTCCGAGAACAGCTTCAAATGCGCAAGCAATAACAGATTCTAAGTTTCTGCATCCTTGTTTTTCTTCATGTTTTGCAATAATGAGTAAATCAGGGAAACCTATTTCCCTGGCTACATTTGAAAGCATTGCATCAGAAACGACTATTGAACGAATCTTTGAGAGCTTACCCTCCGGCTCATTTGGATATATTTCAAATAATATGTCAGAAACTGCAAGTTTTAAAACCGCATCCCCAAGAAACTCCAAGCGTTCATAGCATTCTGTGTAATTCAGGTTCTTTTCTTTTGTAAATGAAGGATGAGTTAGTGCCCTTTGAAAATTTTCACAGGTACCTATTTCTATCCCAAACATCTTTTCAAGTCTTTCCATCAGAATAATCCTTTGAAAAAGCTTAAAATCATATCAATGTATTCATTAGTGAATACGAAAAACTTACAAAAATAAAATATTACAGGGATTGTTAATACAAAGCTATCGGTTCTGTCTAAAAATCCTCCGTGCCCCGGCAGGGTATCTCCGGAATCTTTAACTCCCGCATCACGTTTAATTAAGCTTTCACAAAGGTCTCCGATTTGAGCAAATGCTGTACATAAAATCCCGAGAATCAATCCTATTTGCCAAGTGACATTTATAAAATGGCAAATTATTATACTTGTTAATATTGCTGCGCAAGCTCCCCCAATAGACCCTTCTATCGTTTTATTAGGACTTACAACCGGAGCAAGTTTGTGTTTGCCAAGATGTCTTCCTGCGTAATAGCATCCTATGTCTGTCATCAAAATTGACGAGAACATTACGACAACAAAACCCAGACCGCTCGAAAATTCATTACAACTCAGATCTCTTAAAAACATAAGGTGTAAAGGAAACCACCCACAATACACAAATCCTAAAATTGTGGTTGCAACATTGGCTATATAAGGTTGTCTGCCTTTAAACAAAACCCACATAAATGTTACTATGGTACAAAACGTTAATGCTACGGCAACAAGATCAAACCTTTGCAAATATGCAATGGCTGCCAAAAATAGTTCTGACAACAATATTACCTTTAAACTTGGATAAAAACCCTTGTGGTTCAGAATTTTGACGTACTCTTTTGATGCGAAGAATATTATACAAAGAATACACGCCAAAAGTGCTATTCCGCCATAAATTATGCATAGCATAACTATTGTTCCCAGTATTAATCCGGTCAACATTCTCGTTGCGTTTGAATTTAAGCCTTTAATATATTGCATTATACGGTCATAACCTCTTTTTCTTTTTCTTCTACTGCTGAATCAACAATACCGGTATACTTATCTGTTAATTTCTGAATTTGGTCCTGAGTGTCCTTGACAGAATCTTCCGGAAGGTTTTCATCCTTTTCAATTTTCTTTAAATCATCAGTCATGTCACGGCGAACGTTACGAATTGCAACCTTTGCACTTTCTCCAAATTTTTTAACATCCTTAACTGTTTCACGTCTGCGTTCTTCAGTTAAAGGCGGAAATGCTAATCTTATGCAAGAACCGTCACTGTTTGGCGTAATACCAATTTCTGCTTTAATTATTGCCTTTTCCACTTCTTTAATAATAGATTTGTCAAAAGGCGATATAACGAGAGTTGTTCCTTCTTGAACGCTTACTTGTGCCATTTGTCTAAGAGGGGTCGGAGCACCATAATATTCAACAACAACTTTTTCTAATATAAGCGGATTTGCACGACCTGAGCGAATTTGTCCGAATTCACGACGAAGCTGTGCTATTGCCTTTTCCATCCTATCTTCGCCCTCTAAAAACATTTCATCTAACGCTTCTGACATAATATTTACCTCTTTCTTTTGTATCTATAACTATTTATTGAATTGATGTTCCTAATCTTTCGCCGTTAAGAATACGTAAAATTCCGTCTTTTGCGCAAAAATCAAACACCACAATTGGAATATTATTTTGTTTGCATAATGTGCAAGCTGATGTATCCATAACCTTTAGGTCATTTTTTATTATATCGTCATAATTGATTTCAATCAATTTCTTTGCTTCTTTATTTTTTCTCGGATCATCCGTATAAACCCCGTCAACGCCATTTTTTGCCATAAGCATAGCCTCAGCGTTAATCTCGGAAGCCCTTAGTGCTGCTGCGGTGTCTGTCGTAAAGAAAGGGTTTCCCGTTCCTGCCGCGAAAATAACGACACGACCTTTTTCAAGATGTCTGATTGCGCGATGTCTTATATAGGGTTCTGCAATCTGGTGCATCTCAATCGCACTTTGAACTCTGCATGGAACCTCGATTTTATTCAATGCGCTTTGTAGTGCTATAGCATTCATAACTGTCGCTAACATACCGACATAATCTCCGGAAGCTTGATCCATCCCAAGATTTTTAGAATTTCTCATCCCTCTGAAAATATTACCGCCGCCTACAACAACTGCAATTTCCGCACCTAAATCTCTTGCTTTTTTGATTTCATAAGCAATCATTTTTACAGGCTCTTGATCAATCCCAAACTCCTGACTTCCTAAAAGTGCTTCCCCGCTTATTTTTAACAAGATTCTTTTATATTTCATGCTTTCCTCTCCTTAGGATACATTTTCCTAAATTCTAGCCTAAAATAATTGACTTGTAAAGCAAATTACGAAATGTTAATCAAAGACTTGACAAAAATATTTCTTTATACTACAATCGTAGCAAAAGGGAAGGTAAGCATGAATTTAGCAGTAGATAGAGTAGATAAACAAAGTTTGATTAGGGAAAATTACAACAAAATATATAAACATGAACTTGCACATAAAATGGCAGGAGGACAATATGCAGGAGCGATTCATATTGAAAAGAATGCACAAGGAATACCGATTTCAGGGCACGTTTCAATTCAAATGCCAACTTTAGATAAGAAAAATCCACAAAAAACTATCGACCATGCAAATACTGTCATAAGGGCTGCAATGGCACCGTCTGATCCTTCCGGTCAAGATTATAAAGTTGCCGCAAGTGCAAGAAATATCAAGATGCAAGCTCTTGCTGTGAAAAATAATAATCAAGGAAAGAAATTAGACAGACAGGCTTAAAAAATTTATATTTACCCCGAATATATATCAACTCCAAATTAAAAGGAACATTTTATGTTTCTTTTTTTATTAAATAAATCTTAACAATTGGATGTTAACACGCAAATAATTTTTTTACGGATTTTATAGCACTATGTAAATTAATTAGCGGAGAAAGTCTATGAGAGTTGATGGAATACAGTACAGCTATTTTTATACCAAGGAGAAAAGAAATAATTTACCTTTAAATTTTCTTGGTACAACAAAATTCTATTCTTTTACTGATATTCATCAAAATGCAGATAAGCATTGCAAACTGATAAATGGAATCTTAAAATTCGCAAAAAAGAATAAAAATGTTGTTGTATTAGATAACGGTGATATTTTTAAAGGGATATATCCGAAGAAATCCATTGTTGACAACTACTTAGTAGCTAAAAAGATAAATCCTGATATAGAATTTGTTTATAATGTAGGGAATAATGATCCCGGTTACGATAGTATAGATAAAAAGGTTTTTCATGAGTATGTTAAAAAACTTAATGATGCGAATGTTCATGTTATCTCCGCAAACATTGTTGATGAAAATACCGGCAGGTCGATCCCGGGCATCAAACCATATACTGTAATAGAGCGAGACGGTGACAAACTATTATATACCGGTTTTGTTGTAAATAAAATTGTCCAAAGAACTTCCGGTATGGCATCTAAAGATGTAATTCAATCTTTCAGAAATATTGCTGATGAGATAAAGGCTGTTATGAAAAAAGAACACTGTAAAGGGTTTGTAATTCTTTTGCACGATACCGAATCAATTGCATTAAGGCTAAAGGAAGAAGCTGCAAAATATAATCTGTTCCCTGAATTTATTATTGGCGGGCATGTTCATCACCCATACATAAATCCAGATAAAAAAATTTATTATCCGGAACCTTTTGGTGCTTCAATGTTAAATCTTGACCTAAAGATAAATCGCGGAGAACATAAAATTTCAAAAGTCAAAGAAATACCTTCTTTTAACTATGGTTTAGGTGTTTTTAAAAAGGATATCCTATCGACTCAAAAAGAGGAAGCATATTTTAAGCCAATAGCAAGATCCATTACTGAATTAGGTTACAATTATGAAGAAAAGTACGGTATGGAAGCTACAGAATTGGGAACATTTTATGCTGATGGTATAAAAAAAGTATCCAATAGCGATGTAGGTTTGGTTCCAAAATCCTGGATTTATGATACTTTCCCTAAAAAGACCGATGGTTATGTCAATAAAATGGATATCTTAATTTCTTTACCTCAGCCATTCAAAAGTATAAAACAATTAAACATAACGTCAGAAGAATTAAAACGTATATGTCAAGATCAAATAAATTATAAGAATAGAATATTTGAGGCCTCTCAAAATTTTGAATTGGAGTTGAATTCTAATCGTGAGGTTGTTCAGATAAAAATTGATGGAAAGCCATTATTTGATGAAAATGGCAAACCAATAAATCCGAAACGAAAATTTAAGGTTGCAATAGATTACAATACATTAAAAGGACAAAATTATGACGGAAAGGATCTTGATTTAATGATGTATGACGGGATTGTACAAAACTTTAAAACAATTGAAAAAACGATGAAAGAAAATGAACACTATCCGATATCGAAAATAATTATAAATAATTAAATAAAGACCGTCTTGATTTTATAAATAAGACGGTCTTTATTTTATTTTCGGGATATTGCATTTACAACTTTTTTAATTATATCTTTTATGAATTTTCCAATTGAAAATCCTGTGTCATAATCAAAATTTTCTAAATCTTTCTCCAAAATAAAAGCATCAGTTTCTTGTTTTTTCCCAAAAATACTTTCATCTAGGTATTGACGATTTTTTTTCTCGCTTTGTTCCCCTTGTGCCATATAGCCGAGGTTTCCGCCACCGCCATCATTTTGCATGGTTTGAGCTTCTCTAATCACAGGTTTGCTTGATGCAATATTCATGTTCATATCGAGACTCATGATTTTTCCCTTTTTGTTATTTTCCCTATATATATAAAGTATTTTTCCCTTGAAGAAATGTTACGAATTAAGGTCTCCGTTAATAAAACTTTACATATATGTTATATTAGCAGTTTGACCTTATTTTATTGGATTTTATTGTATTAACGTATGAGATAATTAATAACTATTGTATAGGTTTATGTTTGTTGCGTGGCTTTGGTTTTGGGTCTAGGTTTGCAGATACTCCTATTTGGCCGGATAATTTTTCTTGTTTACCATATCCGCCGGATAGAGAAAGAGTGATCCTGTCAGAAACTTTCCCGGTGAATTTAGTTTCAAAATTGTAACCGTTGTTACCTTTTTGAAGCGTTCTTGTATATTGAACAGACATTTCTGTTCCTTTGTTATTTCTTATGCCGGCATT
Organism: uncultured bacterium; assembly: GCA_902796925.1. Taxonomy (GTDB): domain Bacteria; phylum Cyanobacteriota; class Vampirovibrionia; order Gastranaerophilales; family Gastranaerophilaceae; genus RUG14219. The sequence goes on from CADBQW010000017.1 coordinate 28,817, forward strand.
TGATGATAAACTTAAAAATTCTTTTCCTTCTTCAGGTTTATTATAATTTAGGTTTTCATTTAAATAAAGAGAGTAATTCTTTTTGCTTAAGTTATAACCTAACTGTGTATTATAATTCCAACCCTCTTGGTTAGCGAAATTTCTAGTGACAGTTTGCGCAACGTTGAAACCCTTGAGATTAACTCCCACGGTCAATGGCAAACTAAAATTGCTTCCTTTTTGTCCGTTTAAGTGGCTGACTGTTAATCCTGTTCTGCTGTTAAAAATTCCTTTATTGAATCCAATATCAACATTACCTGTTTGTAAACGGGTGCCACCGCTTACTTCATTTTGCATAATACCGGTTGTTTTATTTGTAGTATTGCTATAGTACAGGTTGTAACCTGCTCCAATACTAAAATTTCCAATATTGGTATTTGTTCTCAATGATGGCGTAAACGAATATGTGGTATTCTTGTTAAAAATTTCCGGGTCTATCCCTTGCAAAATGAGAGATGATGCCATTTGCGGATCAATTGTCATTTGCGTTTCTGTCTTATCGTTTGTAAAATTCAAACTTCCGGTAATTGTTGAATTTTGCCCAATTGAAAGCGTATCAAAAAGATTTGCACTTATATTTTGATTTTCGGTGTGACCATATTTATTATCAGAAGATCCCTTTGTGAAGTTAGCCCCCACTCCGAGATTGTGGTTTGCAAGTTGTTTATTAAAGTTCAACCCAAAAGAATTACTTTCAGCATTTTCTGATATTTTATAGTTATTATTAATTTGGTAAGATGAATACGCAGATGTTTCATCCTGAGTTATATTTGGCCGCCAATTTGCGACAAGATTCTCTAATATCAGCCACTTATCCAGTAATTCCTGTCTTTTTTTGGGGTCCGGCTCCAAATCCATTTTTCTTCCGGTTTCCTTCCACTCATTGTAGTATGGGTTTTGCTGGTTCCTTTGCTGCATATAGCGCTGAGCATTCATATTTATTTGCTTGTCAGAAATATTTTTAGGTACCTCAACCTCAGACAGGTAAAAAATTTCAGCGACTAAATTTTCTCTATTTTTTACTCTTTTGAGATATTTTTCGGTAACTTTTTTATAATCTTTTGTTTCATGTTGCCCGTTATTGTCCATTTCCCGTAGCTTATGTTCATATTCAATCAGCTCTCCGTGTATTTTTTGCAAGTTTTTTTCTAATTTAATAATCTTTTTTTGATATTTAGGATTTGCTAATGCAACCCCTTGAAGATAAGTTTCTTCTTTAGCTTTTTCAAACCTCTTTATTTCATTTTCATCCAGTTCACCATTTTTATCTTTGTCAAAAATATCGAACACAGTGTTTATAAATACTTTTTGCTCATCGGGCGCTTGTATTTGTTTTTTCGTCTGTCCTTGAGTAAAATTTATATTAGAGATATCGAAATCCATATATAATACCTTTCATTTTTATAGTATATATATCGGAATGTTTGAAATTTTCTTGACCCTCCTCCCAGATACAATAACGGGTGAACCCATTGTTGTTATGGGGTTTCACCCTATTTGATAAGCTCAAAATTTGCATTAATATATCTTAATATTAATGAATAAGCCTCAAAATTATTCTAAAATAGGGTAAATTTCGATTATTTTTGAATTCCATTGTTCAATAGGAAATTCACCTGTAGAAAATTCAACCTCGTTTTTCCCTAAAAGTTGCCCGTCATAAAGTCTTATAGGAGGACCTGCAGGTGTAGAACGAGCCGGATTTTTAGGATTTGAGATTATTCCAACGCTGCGCAGAAGGGTTATATTGAGGCAATTTTTATAAACTTCATACTCGGTTAAACCTTTTGTTATAATCCCCAAACCTTGAGCCCATACAAAACGCTGCATTGGTGCAAAATTCGTAGTAACCTCTATCCCTTTTTGTTTTGGAAGATGTTTTTTCATATCGTAATTTGGATTGAATTTTCTTTCAACTAATTCGTTCATATCTTCCGAATATGTTTTTTCTACCGGGTTTTCCAGTTCAAATCTAACCTGCCATAATTTATTTTTATAGCGATTAGTCCATTTGATTTTGAAATTTAATAACTCAGAACCTTTATTCAGGGAAATTTCTACAGAGAAGAAATTTGTTTTAACTTCAAGAGTACAACGATATTTGCCGGTTGTTTTTATTTTTGTATCTAAAATTTTTGCAATTTCAGGTTTTGATTTTATATCGGGAGCAAAATTGTAAGAGTCGCCAAGATCCTTTTGTCTGGTGAAGTAAACTTTATATTTTGCATTAATGATAAGATTATTCTCTTTAACTTCAAGTTTTACAAATTTATTGCTTATAATATTTTTATTAATTGTTAATGTGTCGTTTGTTGGAATTTTTTCTTTTAACAGAGTATAAATTGTTGAGAAATCCTCAGTTACCGGAACTTTTTGAGTATCGTACAGAAGTTGTGAATCAACGTAAGTTTCTTTTGACAAAATTTCAGTATCTTTAATTACTATTGGACTTTTGCAAATTTCCATATTCCCGGAAAGGCTAAACTTGAATCCTCTTGATTTTAATTCTTCGATAATTGTTTCTGAGATTTGGAGAATTTTTCTGTAGCGAGAGATATTATCTTTGTGAGTGTCATCTGTTGAGCAGCCGCAAATACCATCGTGAGCGTTATTTCTCAAAAGGAGTTTGTATGCGTATTCAATTGGTTTTGAGTAGTCAACGTTGCATTTTTTACTGAAATCCTCAGCCAGTTTTAATTTGTAAGAGCATTTGTTTCGTAACTGCTTGAGATCGCGTCTGGCCGAATATGAACCCGGCAGAATAAAGGTTTTAGAATTATCTCTTAATTCGCCGTCAAATTTTTCTTTGAATTCGTATTTTACAGCCTTAAAATATTCAAAAGGGTTAGATAATTCGATTTCATAATCGCTTAGATATTTGTTAACTTCTTGGATTTGGTGATTTATATCTTTAGGAATACCAAGATGGTCCCCTCCGATTGCCATAAGAATAGTATTTCCTGATTTTTCCGCAATCAAATCGAGTTCTTTTTTTACAAATTGTGCTTTTTCTTCTAATGATTTATTGGTGGTAAATATGTCATTAAAATAGCCACGGATTAAGTTTACTGTATTTATTCCATTAAACACAAATTCTGACGGCAAATCTCCGACGCCGCGCCATACCATGCATTTGTCTATCCCAAAATACTTGAAAGCTTTAGATACGTTGCGGCTATGCCCAAATGTGTCTGCGAGATATCCTATAAAATCTTCACAGCCAAAATCTTTAGATATTTTGATTCCTATTTCCAGGTTTTTGTAGAAGGTGTTCTTATCAATTAGAAATTCATCAACAAGGGTGTAAAAAGGCCCGATAAAAAACCGTTTTTCTTTAATCAATTGCCTTATCAATGGTTCTTTTTCAGGTCTAAATTCCAAATAATCAAGGAGAGCGCATACCTGACCGTCAAAATAAAATGAAGGAATTTCCCCGGCTTCCAAGAGTTCCAAAACGTCATCTATAACTCTGATAAGTCTGAGTCTGAAAACTTCAAATTCTCTGTACCACTCCAAATCCCAATGGGTATGTAAATATGCTATGACCCTTTTTTTCATAAATTTATGATAGCAATTTTTAAATTATTTGGCAACTTATATACCAACATCACTACTAAAATCAAAAGGATTAGTAACAATTATTAATACAAAATTTGCAATATGATTTTTTTAAGGTTAAACTATTGCTTACATACAATTTGACCGGGTCGGAATTAAAAACCTTACCGGTCGTAAGAAATATAAATTAAGGAGAAAAAGATGACTCAACAAAAAAATTTTTTGTTCACTTCGGAATCTGTAACCGAAGGACACCCCGACAAAGTTTGCGATCAGATTTCTGATGCGATTTTGGATGAATTTTTAACAAAAGATCCGCACTCGCGTGTAGCGGCAGAAACTACTGTTACAACAGGCATGGCGCTCGTTTGCGGAGAAATAACATCAGATTGTTATGTTGATATACCGTCTGTTGTTAGAAATACCATTAAAAATATCGGTTATACACCGGAAGATGGTGGGGGGTTTGATTTTCAGACTTGCGCAGTTTTGACAAGTATAGATGAACAATCTTCTGACATAGCAGGTGGTGTAAACAAAGCGTATGAATCAAGAAGTGAAAATGCAGATACTTCATTAACCGAAACTGAAAATATAGGTGCAGGAGACCAGGGTATTATGTTTGGTTACGCCTGTAATGAAACTAAGGAGTTTATGCCTTTACCAATCAGCTTGGCGCATAAATTGTCCTATCGTTTGGCACAAGTAAGAAAAGAGGGTCTGCTTGATTATTTAAGACCTGACGGAAAATCTCAAGTTACCGTAGAATATGTCGATGGCAAACCTTCAAGAATTCATACAGTTCTCTTGTCAACACAACACGATCCTGAAATAAACGGTATAAGCGATAACTCAAAAGTTCAGGAAATTATAAGAAGGGATCTTTTAAAACTTGTTATAGATTATGTTTTTGAGACGGAAAGTATAAAACCTGATAAAGATACGAAAATATTAATTAATCCATCTGGAAGGTTCGTTATCGGCGGCCCTCAAGGTGATTCAGGATTGACAGGGCGGAAAATTATTGTTGATACATATGGCGGTTATTCTCGTCATGGTGGCGGGGCTTTCTCCGGGAAAGATCCGACAAAAGTTGACAGATCTGCCGCTTATGCATCTAGATACGTTGCTAAAAATATTGTAGCTGCAGGCTTGGCTGAAAAATGTGAGATTGAACTTGCATATGCTATAGGGGTTGCAGAACCTGTATCAATTATGGTTGATACTTTCGGTACCGGCAAGATTTCAGATGAAGATATATCTAAAATTGTAGAGAAGAATTTTGATTTAAGACCGGCAGCGATAATTTCGTCTTTTGATTTGAGAAACTTACCGGCGAAAAATGGCGGTAAATTCTACCAAAAACTGGCAGCATACGGACATATGGGAAGATCAGATTTCTTTGTGCCTTGGGAACAACTTGATAAAGTTGAAGATCTTAGAAAATATATCCAAAGTTGTACTTGTAGCTGTTAAATTACAAAGATATTTTAATCAAAAGTCCCACTTTAATTATAAAGCGGGACTTTGTTATTAAGATAGGGATATAATGAAAAATCTATTTTGAAAAATAATCACAAATCAATCTTTCTCTCTTTGGAATAAATTTTTTCAAGTTGTGAATAATTTTGGATTTTTTGTTATTTTCGTACTCTTTTTTTAGAATTGCTTTTTCAATAACCAGTTTATTATACAAATCTGAACAAATAGTGCTCTTATCGACATGCTCTTTAAGTTTAGCCAGTTGTATTTCCTTGTTTTCAATAATTTTAATAATATCTTGTTTCACTTTCTAAAGACCTCTTGAATAACAATAAAAGAATAATCTTTATATGTAAAATTTAAATCAACTCTTTAGGTGATTTTTAAATGTTTTGATCTCGTTCATTTGTACCAAACTTGTTTATGTGTTGTAAAACCTGAGTTATTATCATATAATCAAATCAATGAATATTTTGGAAAAAGCGAAAAAATATCATAGTTTGGAGAAAGAAGAAATCGTTGCCCTTTTAAAGAGCAGTGATAAATCATTATTTATTGGTGCTGATGAGGTTCGAGAAAAGTACAAAGGGAATGAAGTTCATCTCAGGGGTTTAATTGAGTTTTCAAATATTTGTAAAAGAACTTGTAAATACTGTGGCTTACGTGGCGAAAACTTAAAACTTGAGCGCTATAGGTTATCTTGTAATGAAATAGTTGATTTTGCAAAGAAAGGGGCATCTTATGGTTACAAAACAGTTGTCTTGCAATCAGGTGAGGACAATCATTTTTCCTGTGATGATATTTGTAAAATAGTTCGTGAAATAAAAAATTTGAATATTGCAGTAACCTTGAGTCTTGGAGAAAAGACGTATGAAGAATATCAAGCCTATAAACTTGCCGGTGCAGATAGGTATCTATTGAGAATTGAAACCACAGATGAAAATTTGTACAAAGAGCTTCACCCTAAAATGAGTCTCGAGAATAGAAAACAATGTCTTGATAATTTAAAAAAAATAGGTTATGAGACGGGTTCCGGTTGCCTGGTGGGATTGCCCGGGCAGACGATTGAGTCATTAGCGGATGATATTCTGTATTTCAAGGACAAAGATTTTGATATGATAGGTGTTGGACCATTTATTCCAAATCCAAATACCCCTTTAGCAAATTATGAGGGTGGAGATTTTTGGTTGGCAATAAGAGTTATGGCGATAATCAGACTGCTTTTGCCGGATATTAATATACCCGCGACAACCGCCATGGAAACCTTAAATCCTAATGGGCGTATAATTGCTCTGCAAAGTGGGGCAAATGTCGTTATGCCAAATATTACTGAGGGTGATTACAGAAGGAAATACGAAATTTATCCGGGAAAAATTTGTGTCGGTGATACGCCGAAACATTGTAGACAATGTATTTCATCAAAAATTTTGTCTATCGGGCGTACTATATCAAATTCTTACGGTTTTAGGTCAGATTAATTCGACTAATGGTTAGTCTCTGTTAAAATCGTTGAAAAATTCGACCAAAACAGCATGACCTTTTAACAACGTTGTATAATCTAAATACTCTCTTGCAGAGTGCATATTGCATACTGTTGCAAGACCAACCAGATACGGAATAAATTTCTCCCCTTTAGAATTAGTTTTATTCGCATAAATATGAGTTTCAGCTCCTGCATGGAAGGTTGTTATATCAGGTGTAACCCCGACTTTTTTGGCTGCAGCCTCAAAAAGTATTGGCAAGTATTCATCATCAGATTTTTCAAATGGTGGTAGATGTTCTTCAAAGGTTAATTCAGCCTGCGCAATTCCTTCATATTTTTTATTAAAATCTTCAATAACTTTCCTGAATTCATTTTTTAATTCTTCTTCTTTTGCTCTGCTTGAACTCCTTATAGAATAAGAAACTTTCGCATCTGTATTGATAATATTAGTGACTTCGAAATCTCCGGCAACGATACCTCCCAAATTGCAAGAGGTAACCGTTTGTCCGTTTTGGGCATAATATAACCCTTGTGGGCATTTTGCAATAATTTCAGCAATAAGTTTTCCTGCATTTTTTCTGGTTTCATCTGCAATATCAATACCGGAGTGGCCGCCTTTTGGTGCTCGTACAAATATTTTTAATAAAGTATAACTGGCACCGGCGACTTCAAATTGCCCCAAAGAATCGCTATCGCATACAAGTACATATTTGGAATTCATCTTGTCGAATTCAATATGGTGAATACCGGACATCCCATGTTCCTCATCCCTTGTAAATGTAACTTCCAAGCCTCCATGAGACATATCAGAATGTGCGATTTCCTTTGCAAATAACAAAGCGTTTGCAACACCGGCTTTGTCATCTCCTCCCAGGGTTCTTCCTTTTGCATGAATATTATTTCCTTCTAAATATAATTCTATCGGACTGTCATCCCCGATTACATCCATATGGGCGGAAAGCATCAGGTAATCTTTGTTTGTGTCAGTTGGCGGAATATTTATACAAATATTGCTATAATTATCAAGGTGGCAATTTATTCCGTTTTTATCGCAATAATCTTTTATCCATTCTATAACTTTTTCCTCGTGTTTAGATGGAGAAGGTATTTGTGCCAAAGTACAGAATAAATCAACGAGTTCATGTTTTTTTCTTATTTCATTAATATCAGTCATTTTTATTCCTCCGAACTTATATTTTTAATAATTTCAACAATAAATTTTTTAAATTTCAATTTAGCAATATTAGCTGTTTCAATAACCTCACTGTGAGTGAGTTTGCCTTTACCGTTAACACCGCTTGCTGAATTTGAGACACAAGTTATACCAAGGACCTTCATACCGCACCAATTAGCTACAATGGCTTCCGGTACAGTTGACATTCCGACGACATCGGCTCCCAATGTTCGCATCATACGAATTTCAGCCGGGGTTTCATAACTTGGTCCGGTACCTGCCAGGTATACCCCTTTCTGTATTTTTATATTGATATTATCAGCAGATTTTTGAGCAATATTTATAAGATCTTTATTATAGATCTCTGACATATCAGGAAATCTTGTACCCATTGAATCATCATTTTTGCCAATAAGAGGATTCATTCCCATCATATTAATATGATCTGTTATAACCATCAAATCTGCAGGTTTGTAATCTTCATTTATAGCTCCCGCAGCATTAGTCAAAATTATAGTTTTTATCCCTAATTTTCTAAAAACTTTTATTGGATAAGTAACATCTTTCATTGGGTAACCTTCGTAGTAATGGTATCTTCCCTGCATCATTAATACTTTTTTACCCTCAATTTCGCCTAAAACAAGTTGCCCCTTGTGACCTTTTATTGTTGATTTTTTAAAACCGGGGATTTCATCATAGGGAATTCTTAACAGACCGTATTCATCTGCCAATTCACCAAGCCCGGATCCTAAAACTATCGCAATATCGACACCTGATATTCTTGAATTTAAATATTCAACTCCCTTATCCATAAAACCCCCAATAAAGATACAAAAAAGCAAGGGCGCTCTAGTGAATCCTTGCTTTTTTGTATATATTAACCTACTAATCTGTTATCGTCAGCTTCAGATGCTTTAACCATAATCGCGTGTTCAACAGGATTTTCATGTTTGTATCCGTTTTCAAAGCTGTCTTCAAAAGCAAAATCCTCACGTGCCTTTTTTGCCTGTTGTTCGTCTACTAATTTTTTTGCAAGTTCAGCAATCTCATAAACAAGCTGATATCTGTTAGCCGTATTATCGTTTAAGTCCCAAGCGACTCTAATAATCTGATCCATCATAGGTATTTTTCCTCTTATGTTTCTGCTCAGATATATAATATAATATAAATAAAAATTTATCAAGTATCAATTTTTATTTAACATAAATGAATGTTTACTTAAGATATAATTATAAATTTTGAATTGCTTTACTATCGGAATCTATTGATTCTTTTAACATTTTTTTAACTACATCTTCTTGCGTACTGAGCATTTTACATACTGTTTCAATATTACGTACTTTATTTGACAAAATAGTATCTGCATTTGCGGTAATATTTCCTGTAACATTTTGGTAAGCAGCAAGAGCCGCAGACGATGTACCTTGCATTAAATTACCCATAACGATGGCAGGAAGTCCATATTCACCTAAATACGGTGCGGCAGCTTGCATGATACCGCCCCAACCTGAAATTACGCTTGCAACAGGGAGAACAATATTTTTTGCAACAAGTCCAAGCCCTGAAGTTGCGCCGGTTGCATAGGCTGCGGCATTAGCAACATCTGCAAGTCCGCCTACAGAGGATGCGTATCCTGTTGCTACACCACTTGTTGATGAGCCCCATCCTGAAACAATTGATGCTGCGCCTCCTGTTGCATAGCCTCCGAGCCCCCAGGATATCGGTGCTGCGCCTGATGGAAATCCTGAATGGCTGTATAGCGAATCCATACCATATGATGTACCTCCGGAAAATCCGGAATAATATGAGGTTCCTGCAATATTCATTGATTCATTGGCTCCGAATACAGGCGCAAATGATGACGGTGCAAGTAGGCTTGCTAAGTTATATAAAAAGCCGCCTGTTGACCCAAAACCTGTACCGGCACCCGACCCTGACACGGTTAAATCTCTTAATCTGTCGTAGGTTTCCCACATCTGTGCTTTAGCTTCACTCCCTGCTGAGCTAAATCTGTTTGCTATTACAAGATAACTATCGTTTTTGTATGACATTTCTACCTCTTATTTTTAATTGTTTGCTATGACTGGAATGTTTTAAATATGTTCTCAACATTTTTGTCTATTACTTTTTTAACGGATTCCATTTCTGTTTGGAGCGCGCTTTGTTCTGTATCCAATTGACGTAATCTTAACTCTAATGTCCTATCTTCTTGTTGAATTTTTTCAGTTTTAGCGTTTATATCTGCAATTTTCTTTTCATACTTTTGCATATCGTAATTATATTTATTCATTGCATCTTGATATGCATTTTCATCAGTTACAGTATTTGTTGAAATTGCATATTCAGCGCTGGAATCATCGTACATAATTGATTTTGCTCTGCCGTTACTATCATATTCAACGAAAGCTTTATCTGTATGTTCAACTCTTTTTGAAATTCCTTTTGCTGCATAATTATTTAGTTTAGATTGGTTTTCTGTAGTTTTAGAGCTTGCAATACAATTATCCAAATCTGACTTGCAGACATAATAATTTTCGCTATTATATGTCCAGAAATAAATATCCGTAGCGCTTGCTACTGAACCCGGGTAGGAACTTGCTATCGCGGCATTCGGATTGTCAGTCACAATTTGTTCCATTTCTGCTTGATATTGACTTACTGCAGCCGGGTCTGTTACCGAACTTAACTGAGTTAAGGTTTTATTTCCAACTCTATACGTGCCGGTTGCAGAATCGAATGTTACTTGAGGGTTTGCCTTTTTGTATTCAACGCCGGTGTAAACAATAGCATCATGATAATGGGTTACAAGTGCGTTATGTTCAGGATCTCCGGTTATAGTTTCAAGGGATGTAATGGTTTCCGAATTTACTCCGTCAGTATATGAGTACTGAATAGTTGTGAAATCGCTTGTTGAAGGTGCTGTAGGAACCTCCATTGCTAAAAGTTCGTTAAATGTATTTGCACTTTCATTTGCCAATGCTGTACGTTGTTGGTTAACCTGTTGGCCTTCGTATTCTACGTTTGTCTTTCTTGCCGTAAGCCCTAAATATCTGGCTTGTGATGCTGCCATACCCATAGTATGCTATCTCCTGTATTTACTACTTCCTAATTTTCTTTTAATGATACTTTTTTAAAAGTCAATATTTATCTAAATTTATTATACTTTATTTTTTATTGTTCAAGTACAATAATCACGTAAAAATCATATATTTAAACTATATTTTCGCGGAATTTAGTCTGATTAATGTATAAGATTAAAAAATTTTTGCAAATTTCAAAATCGGTCCTATAGAATCCTATCTAAGAGTTAAAATGGCGCTATGTCTGTTTGTTGTTCCTTTTTCTTTGCGATATGAGAAGAAATTGTCATTATTGCAGACAGTGCAAAATTGGCATACATCAATATCATTTATACCGGCTTGTTCAAGTTGGAGCCTATTTATCTCTTTTAAGTTTGCATGAAATTTTTCATTAGGCTTGATATTAGATTCAATTCCAACGCTAGCCATTAGTTTACTATAAACTTCTCCACCAACTTCAAAACAGCATTCAGATATACAAGGTCCTATCAATGCGATCATATCTTTAGGTTTACAATGAAATTCGTCAACCATTTTTAATGCAGTTTTGTATGCTATTTTGCCTGCAGTTCCGCGCCAACCGCCGTGTGCTATGGCTCCTATATTTTTAACCTTGTCGTAAATCACAATTGGGGTGCAGTCGGCAAAATTCAAATAAATGCCGATTCGATTGTCTGTCAAAATCAAGGCATCTGTTTCAGGATATTCATCCTTGTCAAATGCTGCAATATCGATGTTTGTACTGTGTGTCTGATTCGGATAAATTAGTTTATCAACTCTTAATGCTTTTTTTAACATTTGAAAATTTTCTTCTACTATCGATTGACAGTTAGTTTCTTTGCTTTTTATAAAGGATTCTTTCGTTGTAAAAAGAGCGTTATCAAGTTTATCCGACTTTAAAATCTTCTTGTCTTTTATTTTTTCAAAATAATACATACGCAAATTATAATTCAAAAATACGATAAAAGTATTTAAAAAATGAGTTATAATTTTTGCGTAAATCAGAAAAGGTAGGTTATGCCTTACATGTAAAGGAGATATTCTATGAAAGAAAACTTCAAAAAGTACATTGTTGAATTTATTGGAACTTTTTTTCTTGTGTTCACAATTGGCTGTACAGCATTGTTAAGCGGCGGGGTGGTAATTCCGGCTATAGCCATTGGTTTTATGCTTATGGTGATGGTATATGCAGGCGGTCATATATCAGGAGCACATTACAATCCCGCAGTGTCGTTGTCCGCAAGTGTGCGAGGAGCTCTTGAATGGAAAGAACTTCTTCCATATTGGATTGTTCAAGTATTAGGTGCTGTTTGCGCTGGATTTTTAGTAAGATATGTAGGGGTAGTTCCTGCAGAAGCAGATGCTATCGTATTCAATATTCCAACACTCATAATTTGTGAATTTTTGTTTACCTTTGCTCTTTGTTACGTTGTACTTTTGACTGCAACTTCTAAAAAATGTGAAGGAAATTCATATTTTGGGTTAGCTATTGGTTCAACAGTAACCGTTGGCGCATTTGCAGTCGGTGGAATTGTTTGTGCCGGTGCGTTTAATCCGGCAGTTGCTATTTCCCTCTTTGTAATGGGAATTTCAAGTCTTAAAGTTATTGGCATTACTGCGCTTACAAACCTTATTGCCGGCGTTGCTGCAGGTTATACTTTTAAAGCAGTTGAGCCTCAAGAGTAAGAATATAATTCTATTGTTTTAATAATAAGACTGATGTTGCAACCACAGCATCAGTCTTTTATACCTATGTAATAGGTATATTGTGTTATGTAATTATAATTTTTCTATACTTTTTGGGGATTTTATAAAGGTAAAATATTGTAATAATTTCTGTATAAGGAAAAATATCTATGAAATTATTGAATTATACGGAAAAATTGGCGAAGAAGATTCAGTTTTATGATAATATAGCAAAGGAAAGTTTAAAAAAAATGACAACTAATCCTTTTTTTAAAAAATATAAAACAACGATTATCTGGATAACAGAAGTCGATATTGATAAAAATGACTGAGGCTTTAACCTCAGTCATTTTCTTAACTAAGCTTTAACCTCTTGTTTTTTATGTTTGTCATGGTACCAAGCTCCAATTTTGTTTGCCGGTTTCATAACAAGCACCGGTACAATGTATCTGTATACCATGCCAAATACAAATAGTGATTTCAATACTCCCATACCATCAACATGTGTTGTAAGGTTTTTGTTTTTTAATACATCAAGATTGAATTCTCTAATGTCGGAAACTTTATCAGGAATAATTTTGCTGATAAGTTTGGGATTTGCATCACCTTTTATCTTTGCATTAGCTTTTATTTGTTCATTAATTTTGTCAATTTTTTTGTTGTGCTTTTCAATATAATTTTTGAAATCTTCTGAATCTATGAAATTATTGTATTCTTTCATATATATGTTAATATTTCTTGCATCAAAATTTTCAGTTTTTATTGCTTCCGGATATTTTTCAAGAATATATTTATTAACATCTTTGACATCAATACCATTAATTTCTGCGTATTTGTTAATTAAAGCTTGGAGATCAGGGTTGTTTAAAAATTCCCCTTTATGCTTGTCAATATAGTTTGCGGCATATTTGTTGGTGACGTTCCCCCACCATTTGCCAAGTTTTCTATCTATAGTATAAGCTCCGAGAGTAGACAAGCCCCAAGTCAATACGTCATTTATTGCCAGAGTTTTTTTTCTGTCGGAATCTAATTTGTCATTCTGTAATGTCCTTATTGTATACATACCGGAAATCAATGTTGAACCAATTGCAGCCATGTGAGTTGTCATGTTTTTAACATTACTTGATTTGTTTATAAACTTTTCTGCAAACTTACTTTGATAAAATTTTGCAAAATAATTGTTTGCTATCCACTCTGTTAGTTCATTATATCTTCTTTGTACAGGTTTAAAAATTTGCGATTCAATTTTTCCTGTATACGAAGGAGAGTTTGCATGGCCCTTATTTGGATATGGTCTACATTTATAATGTTTGTAATCACAATTATTTATTGAACTATAAGATACTTGCATTAGTGTTTACCTCCGCTGAAATTTTCCATCTTTGGTTGTTCTATGAAGTTGTTTGATTCCAAATTGTTTTTTGGGACTTGAGTGTCATCTTGTTTAACGGCATTTTTTGGCTTTTTCTCTATGCCGAAAACATATTTTAATACTGGAGGTATTAGAGCAATTGTCAACATTGCCTTAGGTATACCCATAACTATTGAATCCGGTATCATTTGAGCCATTTTACTAATATTTTTATAAGCTTGAGATTTTTCCAATTTTCTCTTACCAATTTCAGGAACACCAAGGGTTTTGGCCAAGTTCTCACTGGTTAAGTATTTCTTAGGATTTTCCTTTAATTTTCTAAAGGCCTTATCAAATGGAGCCATTACTATATAAGATACAACAAAACCGACAACAGCAGATGCAATAGCATGCGATGCGGCGTATATACTATCTTCCCTATCATTTTTTCCCGCCATTGCAAGATTTGTAATCGGTCTAAGTATACCGGCAACAACCAAAGCTACCAATGCCTGAGAAACGACACTTCGTTCTTCAAACATTTTAAGTATTTTGTTAAATCTTTCTGATCTTCCGATTTTATCCCAGAATCCTTTACCAAGGTCCTTATAAACTTTAACGGCAGTGTCACTTTTCCCCGTGAAACTGCCGTTAAAATTCATACTGCTATTATCTATACTCTCACACACGCTCTTTGACTTTCGCTCATAACCCACAACAGGGTGCTTAAGTCTGGAATGACTACCTGACTTCAGGTCGTTATAACCGTTTGTAATCGTTAAATTCATTTTTCTTTCACCAAATAATTAAATATACGTCTGATACATTCATTTTAAATCAAAGAAAATTTTTTTTTGCCACTAGTTAATAAAATTTTACAAAATTTAAAGTTAAATTTGATTTATTGGTTAACCTGACCTTCTGTTATGAAAATATAAACCTTAACATTTATTCACTATCGTTGCAATTTTACTATGTCCGTAATAAGATTAAAAAACGAGTGTTAAGATTACAATAATGGAATTTAGGTTATGGCATTAAATTTTCAAGAATTAATATTAAATTTACAGAAATTCTGGGCTGACTACGGTTGCATAATCCAACAGCCTTACGATACAGAAAAGGGTGCCTCTACAATGAATCCGGCAACATTTTTAAGGGTTCTTGGTCCGGAGGAGTGGAACACAGCGATGGTAGAGCCATGCCGTAGACCAACCGATGCAAGATACGGTGAAAACCCAAATCGACTCGGACATTATTTCCAATTTCAAGTTATCCTAAAACCTTCACCCGATAATGCACAAGAACTTTATCTAAAAAGCTTGGAGGCGATGGGAATAGATTTAAAAGAACATGACGTTCGTTTTGTTGAGGATAATTGGGAGTCCCCTACTCTCGGTGCGGCAGGTGTTGGTTGGGAAGTCTGGCTTGATGGAATGGAAATTACTCAATTTACATATTTCCAACAAGTTGGAGGATTAGAAATTAAGCCTGTTGCATTGGAATTAACTTATGGATTAGAGCGAATTGCAATGTATCTTCAAAACAAGGAATCAGTTTTCGATATCATGTGGAATAATGAACTCAAATATGGAGATATTTATCATCAAAACGAAGTGGAACAATCAAAATACAACTTTGAGGTATCCAATTCCGAATCCTTATTTACGATGTTTGATTTATACCAAAAAGAGGTAGATAATTGTGTAGAGGCAGAATTAGTTTTGCCTGCATACGATTATGTTTTAAAGTGTTCTCATACGTTTAACCTTTTGGATGCAAGAGGGGTTATAAGTAAAGATGAAAGAATAAATTTTATAAACCGTGTCAGGACAATGGCATCTGCGGTTGCAAGATTGTATGTTGCACAGAGAGAAAAGATGGGATTTCCACTTTGTAAAAAAGAACAATGTATATTAAAATAAGGAAGATAGATGGCAGAAAAATTCACCAGAGCTACATTTACCAGAAATTTTTTAAAGAATATTACGAGAATTAAAGCCCCTGACGATATGTTGGCTCAGGCAAAATCTCAAGGATTGGAAAAAACGCTAGGCGTAGTTGATTTGATAATGCTTGGAGTGGGCGCAATAATAGGTTCAGGAATATTTGCGGTCGTTGGCATTGCGGCTGCAGGAAGTGCAGATGGAACAAGCCTTGGAGCAGGGCCGGCACTGACTGTATCTATGATTATTGCGGCTATTGCATGTGTTTTTTCTGCGTTATGTTATTCAGAGTTTGCGACAATGATACCCGTTGCCGGCGGAGCGTATACATATACCTTTGCGACTTTAGGTGAGTTTGCAGCCTGGATGGTTGGTTGGGTTTTAATGCTTGAATATGCTATAGGCTTCATTGCTGTAGCATGCGCTTGGGCAAATCATTTGGTTGAGTTTTTAGCAGGTTTTTCAAATGTTTTACCTTCTTGGTTAAGTAAACCTCCGATTTGGTTAACAAATGATGTTTTTACGGCAGCAACAATAAAAGCAAACAATCCAGATGTGTTTATTCCGACATTTTTGGGTGTTCCTATTTGTATAAATTTGCCTGCGATATTGATAGTTTTATTAATTACGGCCATATTAGTTAAGGGCACAAAAGATTCTGCTAAACTTGCAGGGATTATGGTTTTTGTGAAATTAGGTGTTATTGCATTATTTGTTTTAACTGGGGCATTTTATGTTGCACCTGAAAATTGGACACCATTTGCGCCAAATGGTGTTGAGGGTATTTTTGCGGGAGCGTTTATAATATTCTTTGCATATATAGGATTTGATGCACTTGCAACAGCAGCAGAGGAATGTAAAAATCCACAGAAGGATTTACCGATAGGTATTTTAGGTTCACTTATAATAACGACTATAGTGTACATTGCAGTTGCGATAGTTTTGACCGGAATCCAAAATACATCAGGGGCGGTTCCTACGGAATTTTTAAAAGCACCATTGGCGTTTTGTATGTCAAAAATTGGTCAAAATTGGGCGGCCGGTTTTATTTCGATAGGTGCACTTGCGGGGCTAACCTCGGTTTTGTTGGTATTAGAGATGGCTTCAACGAGAATTTTATATGCAATGAGTCGCGACCACTTTTTACCTTCCAGTTTTCAAAAATTAAGTGAGAAAACAAAATCTCCTGTATTTTTGACCTGGACAGTAGGTATACTTGCGGTTGTAGGTATTTTGACATTGAACCTAAATGTTGCGGCTGAACTTTGTAATTATGGTACCTTTACTTCGTTTATCATAGTTTGCGTTGCTGTTTTAATTTTGAGAAAAACTGATCCGAATAGAGAAAGACCATTTAAAGTTCCGTTTTGTCCGATAACTCCTATGTTGGGAATTATATGTTGCGGAGGACTAATGGTTTATAAATCTATGCAGGCTTCAAGTTCTGCATTGTTATTCCCTGTTTGGTTAGGGGTGGGTGCAATAATATACTTGTTATATGGATTTATCAAAAATAGAAACAAAGAAAACGAACTACATAGAGAATTTGTTCAAAATAAAATTAAGGGTAAGTAGTAATGATAAAAGATGTATTAGCTAACCTATTAAAAAAACGTAGTGCAGACGAGCTTATTGCAACGAGTAAAAAGTCGGAATTAAAAAAGACTTTGAATGTATTTGACTTAATAGTAATAGGTATAGGTGCCGTAGTTGGAACCGGGATTTTTACAATCATAGGTACTGCGATTCAAGGAGGGCCTGAAGGAGTTGGTGCCGGTCCGGCTATTATAATATCTATGGTTTTGGCAGCAATAGCTTGTGTTTTTTCCGCATTATGTTATTCCGAGATAGCTGCAATGATACCTGTTGCCGGTAGTGCTTATACTTATACTTACGCGACAATGGGCGAGTTTATGGCATGGATGGTAGGTTGGATCCTAATGCTTGAGTATGCAATAGGTAATATTACTGTAGCTTGTGCCTGGACTGGGTATTTGGCTCAGTTGTTAAAAGGATTCAGACATATTTTGCCGGATTTTATAACTCAATTTCCAATTTGGTTAAGACTGGACTATAGAGGGGTATTGACCCTTTGTAATAAGTATGGATGGGATATTCACGATAAAATTCCTTATTTATTTGATAAAATTCCGGTTTGTATAAATTTGCCGGCTATTTTCATCGTATTAGTTTTAACAGTTTTGCTTGTAAAAGGAATTAAAGAATCTACACGATTTGCGAGTATAATGGTCGGGATAAACTTGTTTATGATAACTTCATTTATCGTTGTTGGTGCATTTTATGTAAAACCTGAAAATTGGGTACCATTTGCTCCAAATGGTTTTAGCGGAATTTTTATGGGGGCATTTTTAATTTTCTTTGCGTATATTGGATTTGATGCAATTTCTACGACGGCCGAGGAAACTGAAAATCCTCAGAGAGATTTACCTATAGCAATTATAGGAACCCTTGTTATTTGTACGGTGTTATATGTGTGTGTTGCCCTCGTGCTTACAGGTATTGTTCCGTTGGGTCACATAGATATAAATGCCCCAATTGCTCATACAATGCGAATAATAGGGAAGGATTGGTTTGCCGGACTAATTTCTGTGGGTGCGTTATGTGCTTTAACATCCGTTATATTGATATACCAAATGGGCGCAACAAGAATTCTTTATGCAATGAGTCGTGATAGATTCTTACCAAAATCATTAAGGTTAGTTCACAAGAAACATA
The DNA here is from genome assembly GCA_902796925.1 of uncultured bacterium. Classification (GTDB taxonomy): domain Bacteria; phylum Cyanobacteriota; class Vampirovibrionia; order Gastranaerophilales; family Gastranaerophilaceae; genus RUG14219. The sequence goes on from CADBQW010000017.1 coordinate 47,352, forward strand.
GAACACCTTATGTATTAACTTGGGTGACAGGTATATTGGTAATTATATGTGCTTTATTTATGGATTTAAATATTTCGGCAGAATTATGTAACTTCGGAACATTTACATCCTTTATTATAATTTGTATTGCAGTGTTAATTCTCAGAAAAACTGATCCGGATAGAGAAAGACCATTCAAAGTTCCGTTTTGCCCGTATTTTCCTATTGCGGGGGTTCTAACTTGCGGCGGATTGATGTTTTATTCGATGAAATTTTTAAAGAATTCTACATCTTATTTTGGATTGTGGTTATTGGTCGGAATAATTATTTATGCAGGTTATAGTTATAAGCAGAAAAGATTAGAAGATAAAAAACGGAGATAGATAAATTATTATAAAAGGACAATCTGTTGGGATTGTCCTTTTGTCATATATAAATACCAAATTAAATTTATACGTTAGTTAATTCCCAACGGCCGCAAGTGCCGCCCCAACGAGCAATAATATTACCTTTGATATCTTTTATATTATCATAATGTTCTTGTTCAATTTCACCTTCAACGATAGTTATAACCTCACAGTTATTTGAGCAACCATTACATTCACAAGTAATGGAATGGAAACTCATATCTCCGACTTCCCATCCTTTAAAGGTTGTTTGAGCGTTTGTGTATTGGTGATTTTCCATAGCCAGGAGAGCCGCACCTATTGCCCCCATTGTTTGATGGTTTTGAGGAACGATTATTTTGTGTCCTAAAGCTTCTTCAAATGCTTTAACCATACCGGAATTAGTGGCGACACCGCCTTGGAATGAAATAGTTGGCAAGAGTTCTTTACCCAACGCCAAGTTACTCAAGTAATTTCTAACTAACGCTTGGCATAGTCCGTATAACAAATCTTCAACGGGGTAGCCGAGTTGTTGTTTGTGTATAAGATCACTTTCGGCAAAAACCCCGCAACGCCCTGCGATTCTTGCAGGGTTTGTAGATTTTAAAGCAGTTTCTCCGAATTTTTCAATCGGAACATTTAATCTTTGTGCTTGATGGTCAAGAAAACTACCTGTACCGGCAGCACAAACAGTATTCATTGCAAAATCAGTTACAATACCATCTCTGAGAATTATTATTTTGCTATCTTGTCCCCCAATTTCCAGAATTGTTTGGACACCGGGGATATTAACACTTGCAGCAACGGCGTGTGCTGTAATTTCATTTTTAACAACATCAGCTCCGACCAATGCTCCGGCAAGGTTCCTTCCTGAACCCGTGGTGCCGACACCTGAAACTTCATAGTCGGTCATTCTTTTTTCATATAACTTATTCAAGCCTGTTTGTACGGCTTTTACGGGAGTTCCCGCAGTTTTCAACATTATTGAATCAACATATTTTCCGTTTTCATCAACCAGTGCCAGCTTGGTTGTAACAGATCCAACATCAATCCCTAAATATACTCTTAATACCATGTAATCCTCTTTTCTCTTTTTAAAAATTATATCATAAAAAACAAAAAGCGTTGATTTCTATTTTCATGGTATAATTTATTCAACGAGATTTATCTCATGTTCCATAATAACAAAAAGGAGAATAGAATGACAGAAAAAAGAGTATGGCTTTTCGAAGAAGGAAATGCCTCAATGCGTAATCTCCTTGGCGGAAA
>CADBQW010000018.1 GCA_902796925.1 uncultured bacterium
ACTTCATTTTTGGAAGCGTTAGGTGATATTTTTATCTGTAAAATCCAACCCTCTTTTGTTTGTTTGAGCATATTTTATTAATCCTTATGAAGGAAATTATACAAATAAACTTGAAAAAATCAAGAAAAATTTGTATTATAAATTGTGTTATGACAGAAAAACCTTTATTTGATGATATAAGACAAATGCTTAAAGATCAGGGCAAAACTCCTGAGGAAATTTCTGAAATTGAGCAAGCATTTTTGTTTGCAAAACGCTTGCACGAGGGACAGTACAGGGTTTCTGAGGAACCCTATATAATTCATCCTGTAGAGGTGGCAAAAATTTTGGTAGGTTTGAAAGTTGATAATCATACTATTATGGCCGCGTTTTTGCACGATATATTGGAAGATACCGACACGAAGCCTGAAGAAATTAAAGAAAAATTTGGTGAAGATGTTTTGAATTTGGTTCAAGGAGTTACAAAACTTTCTAAGTTACAATTTAAATCAAAGGAAGAACGACAGGCTGAGAACTTCCGCAGACTTTTTATAGCGATGGCAAATGACGTAAGAATAATTTTCTTAAAACTTGCTGATCGGTTACACAATATGCGAACGCTCAATTTCATGATTGCGAGTAAGCAGCAAAAGATTGCGCAGGAAACCTTAGATATTTTTGCACCTTTAGCCAACCGTCTTGGTATCGGAAAAATGAAGGCTGAACTGGAGGATTTATCTTTAAGATATTTAGAACCTGAAAAATATTTTGAAATAGCTCAGTTGGTTTCTCAAACCAAAACTGAACGTGAAACAACAGTAAAATTACTTATTGATAAGATTAAAGAATCAGTTGACAAAGCTGGGATTAACGCTCAAATTACAGGGCGCGCAAAGCATTATTACAGTATTTACAGTAAGATGAAGCGTTTAAATATTGCTTTTCATGAACTTTATGATATTACAGCGGTTCGTGTAATTGTTGATACTGAAAAAGAATGTTATGAAGTTTTAGGCTTAATTCATTCTCAGTTTAAACCTATACCCGGTAGATTTAAAGATTATATTGCAATGCCGAAGGGTAATATGTATCAATCACTTCATACGTCTGTAATAGGGCCAAAGTCTAAACCCTTAGAGGTACAAATTAGAACTTGGGAAATGCATGAAGTTGCAGAATACGGTATTGCTGCTCATTGGCGGTATAAAGAAAAAGGTTCGCAAAAAGCTGATAATCCAACGGATATCCAGTTCTCTTGGATGAGAAAGATGGTTGAATATGATAAAGATGTATCATCTGCTGAAGATTATGTAAACTCTGTCAAATTAGATTTATTTTCAGACCAAGTTTTTGCATTTACACCAAATGGTGACGTTTTGGATTTACCAAAAGATGCAACTCCCGTCGATTTTGCCTATAGAATTCACTCCGATGTCGGAAATAGAACAACCGGAGCCCTTATAAACGGTAGAATAGCGCAATTGGATACAAAACTTCATAACGGTGATATCGTAGAAATTTTAACAAAAAAAACTCCGGCACCGCGTTTGGATTGGCTCAATTTTGTTGTAACAAAGCAGGCGGCATCGAAAATAAAGCAATGGTTCAAGAAAAATAATCGTGAAGAACATATTGAAACCGGTAAGGCAAACCTTGAACACGAATTGACTAAAGCTATATTTGATGAATGTACCAAACGAGGTGAATTTGATCGTATTGCAAAAATAATGAATTATCAAAGCGAGGATGACTTATTTGCTGCACTCGGTTACGGTGAAACAACTGCTAATAAAATAATTAACAAGCTTAAAAAAGCGCAGGATGCAGATTCAGAAGTTGCACAAAATGAACCTGAAATAAGAAAGGAACACAAACATAAAAACAAAAAAGATATAATTGGTTTAGAGGGAATGTTATACTCAATAGCCAAATGCTGTTCCCCAATCCCCGGAGAACCGATTGTAGGTGTTGTTACCCGATCAAAAGGTGTTTCTGTTCATAGAATTGATTGCAAAACTCTCGAAAATGTTGAACCCGAAAGGATGATGGATATTTCTTGGTCCGGATTTAATACCGATAAAACTTATTCAACTACAATTAGGGTTGAGACTTCTGAAAAAATGGGGCTACTCAAAGATGTTATTGCTGCAGTTTCAGACAACAATACAAATATTAACTATGCAAATGTAAAATCTAAAAATAATAAACTTGGTATTATTGAGCTGGGTATAGAACTTGATAATATTGAAACTCTAAAACGTGTTATTACTAGCATTCAGGCAATTCCTGACGTTTATAGTGTAAAGCGTGTTCAAACGTCATATGTTTCATCCCATTCAAATATGCGTAATTCAAAATCCGGCAAGGCGCAGCGTAATAAGAAAAAGTAGATTTATAGCACAAATAAAATGTCATAGCTTTTAAGCTATGACATTTTGTGTTAATAAAAATAACTATTTCTTTTGAGATTTTTCTGCTTCTTTGATTTTTTTAGGTGCCTCTTGAATTTCCTTTTGAATTTCTTTTTGAATTTCATCAGGATTGAATTCTGAATCAACATATTCTATCTTAGCCTGTTTTTTTAGTGATTCAGTCAAATTGTCTAATGCCTCAATACCTTTTTGGTTATCCAGATAGGCTTTAATTTGAGGCTTAGCTTTTTCAAACGGTACCTTGCTTGCTGACATTCTGTCTGTAACCATTATGATATGATAACCGAATTGAGATTTGACGGGTTTTGCGCTGATAGAATCCGGTTTTAAAGAGAAAGCTTCTTTTGAAAATTCCGGAACCATTTCTTTCGAGCTAAAGAAACCTAAATCTCCACCTTTATCTTTTGAACCCGGATCTTCAGAATTTTCTTTTGCAAATTTAGAGAACTGTTTTGGGTCAGCTTTAACTTTTGCTAAAAGTTCGTTTGCTTTTAATTCAGCTTTATTTAATTCTTCATTAACCATTGCGCTGATTTGAGTTTCCGGGGCGTTTTTATATTTGGAATCTTTTCGAATTTTATCGGCAATTTCAATTGGATTTGCTGCAATCAAAATGTGAGATGCCCTTACTCTTTCAGGCATATCGAATTTTGCCGGATTATTGTTATAGAATTTTTTAGCTTCTTCATCAGTTGCCGGTTTGACCCCCAGTGTTTTAATGAGTTTTTGCATTCTCACAGTCTTGTAAACATCTTCTCTAAATTGAGCTTGGGTGACATTGTGTTCTTTCAATAATTTACTTAACTGTTCTTTTCCCCCTACTGAATCCATCATCATTTTTATTTCAGCATTAATATCATCTTTAGAAATTTTAATCCCTCGTTTTTCAACTTCTTGTTCAAGAAGTGCTTCGACAATCAAATTGTTTACTATACGTTGTTGGGTTAGATAATACATAAAACCGTTTTTTTCTTTTGTAATTTCTATTCCCATTTTAGCGAGCATAGAGTTGTTAGACTGATCTTTGAACATTTTTTCATATTGACCGCGAGTGATTTCAGTGTCATTAACTTTGATTACGGTGTCATGAGATTTTATACCGCAGCCTGATAAAATTACAACTGATAAAGCCAGTGTTGCTAATAATTTTTTACCTTTCATTGAGTCTCTCTTTCTTTTATTTTGTATATTCTCTTTTTACTTTGTTTATATAATAAAACAAATCGGTTAAAATGTTAAATACTTCATCAAAATTTAAATAAGAATTGTTAAGCAAAAGTATTGAAATACCGTCAGTGCATGTTTTGGGTGCTATGGAGAAGCGTATGCGTTTTTTCAATTCAGCGGGCAATTCTTTTTGGATAAGATTCCATTCCAATTGAGTATATGGCGTATAAATTCTTATTGCATCTTGGGTTTCGCGAATTAAAGATATCTTCAATTCTGTTGACAGGAGTCTTAATTTTATTAGTTTTATTAAATTTTCGACACTTGTTGGAGGTTTTGAAAATCTATCTTTCCATGTTTCAACTATATATTCCAGTTCTTGTTCCGATTTTACATCCGCGAGTCGTTTATATTCCGTCATTTTCATATCAGAAGAACCGGCCCATTCATCCGGTATGTATGCCGTTACGTTAATATCAATAATTGCCGGTTCAGTTTTTTCAAATTTTTCGCCTTGAAGTTCTTTCACTGCTTCTTCCAAAAGTTCACAGTACGTGTCAAAGCCAACATTAACCATATGTCCATGTTGTTTTGTTCCAAGAATATTGCCGACGCCTCTGATTTCCACATCACGCATTGCAATTTGATATCCGCTGCCGAGTGTTGTAAATTCCTTAATGGCCTTCAATCTTTGAATTGCATCTTTTGTCATATTTTGTGTTTTTGTATAGAAACAATAGCAATATGCTTGGCGTTCACTTCTTCCCACTCTGCCGCGTAACTGGTATAATTGAGCGAGTCCGAATTTATCCGCATTATGTATTATCATTGTATTTGCGTTTGGAATATCTATCCCATTTTCAATAATCGTAGTAGCAAGCAGAATGTCATATTCTTTATTTGCAAAATCAATTATAACATTTTCCAGAGTCTTTTCATCCATTTGTCCGTGGCCAATTGCAATTCTTGCATTTGGAACAAGTTCCTGTAATTTTCGTTTCATGTCAAGGATAGTTTCAACTCGGTTATATAAGTAAAAGACTTGCCCATCTCTGTCTAATTCGTGAATTATTGCATTTTTAACCAAATTTTCATTCCATTGCCCCACGAATGTTTTTATTGGAAGCCGATTTTTAGGAGGGGTATTTATAATTGAAATATCTTTGATTCCGGATAATGACATATAAAGTGTTCGTGGAATTGGTGTTGCTGACATCGTTATAATATCAACATTTTCCCTCATTTCTTTCAGTTTTTCTTTATGTCGAACTCCAAATCTATGTTCTTCGTCAATGACCAAAAGTCCGAGATTTTTAATTTTTACACTGTCCTGTAAAAGTCTATGGGTACCGATTACAACATCACAACTACCAAGAGCCAGTTTTTTTATTGTCTCTTTTTGTTCCTTTTGTGTTCTAAAACGCGAAAGCAGTTCAACATCGACACCAAAAGGTTTGAATCGTTCGCTCATTGTCTGAAAATGTTGCAACGCCAAAATTGTTGTCGGAACAACTACAGCAACTTGTTTTCCTGAAGTTACGGCTTTAAATATTGCGCGCATTGCAACTTCAGTTTTCCCAAAACCAACGTCTCCGCAAATTAATCTGTCCATTGGTTTTTCACTTTCCATATCGGATTTAACCTCAATAATTGCACGCATTTGATCAGGAGTTTCCGTAAATTCAAAGGCATCCTCCATCTCGTTTTGCCAAGGTGTATCTTCACCAAATTGGAATCCGACCTGCATTTTCCGTCTTGCGTATAATCTCAAAAGATCGTATGCAACTTTTTCTACTTCTGATTTTACTTTAGCTTTTACATTATCCCAATCTTTTCCTCCCATTCGTGACAATTTAGGTTTTATGTTACCCGAACCGCGGTATCTACATAATAAATTTACTTGCTCTGCAGGAATGTGCAATCTGTCTTTTCCGGCATATTCAATGGTTAAGTAATCCTTTAGTTGACCGTCAATTTCTTGTTGGGTTAAACCCTGATATATGCCGACACCATGAATTGAATGAACAACGTATTCCCCTTCTTTTATATCGTTGATATTTTCAATATATTCAGCTTTTTCCTTATATGCTATTCGCTTTGAAGATGTAATTTCTTTTGAGCGTTTGTTAAACAATTCTCTATCAGTAAGAATTATTGTTTTAAAATCCTCTAATACTGATCCGGCACAAGAGAGACCTTCAACATAATTTATTTCAGAAAATACTTCCCGTTCATTTAAGGCCTCTTGCACTCTGGAGGGATAATCCGTTGCAATTGTAATGGAATAGTCTTTTTTGTCCAATAAAAAGATCGCTATTTCATCTAAATCAGCATTAAAATGTTTTATGGGTTGAGAATCAAATTCAACAAAATCTTCATCTCCGCTTTCCAAAAAATTATTGAATCCTATTTTTACAAAATTAGCAATATATTTTCTGAATTCATCATATGTAAAATGATTTAAACCATCTATTGCTTTTATTTGTTCCAGTTTTACATTTTCTTCCAGTTGTTTTTGATAAGTATCTGCAAGAAATTCATATTTTGAATAAATTTCGCTTGTCTCATCAAGAACAATTATGTAATCTTTGAAATACTCCCATACTCCAACTAAATTTGGATTATATGAATTTTGATAAACTTGAACTTCCGGATAATCTGTCAAATTTTCGTTATCGCTATCACATTTATAATTAGGAATTATAAATTTATAAAC
>CADBQW010000019.1 GCA_902796925.1 uncultured bacterium
TTCACCAATCATTCCCACTAATACCCCTCCGGCAACAGATGAACCGGATAATACTATCATATCTTTTAAACCATAAGACAATTTTAGAGGGTTATTAATTCCTCTTTTTTTCATCATATAAATCATTGGAATAACCGTGCCACCTATGGCTCCTATGCCTGCTTTAATTTTGTCGGCAGTTGTAATTTCGTGTTCATGACTCTTACTACGTCTCATTACTGCGGTATTTTTGAAACGTTGTAGCGGGGTGTTTTGTGACTCAATTGATGTAAACATATCGTTCTCATATTATAAAAAGCTTTCTGGAATTTCAAGTAAAACAATAATATTTGTGAATTAATATTAACTCTTTTTATTAGGTGATCTGGCCAGTTTAAAAAATTAAATACTGAGTTATTTTAAAGTGGAAAAGAAAGGAGTATTTTATGAAATTCAACCCGTTAAAAGAAAAAGGGCTTCCTATGGAAAAACAGGTAAGAACATGGCATGATATTGCTCATCGCAAGTTTAATAAAAATGAGGTCGATTGTTACACAAGAACTCGCCAGATACTTATGAATGGCATTGAGATTGAAGCTTGGAATTTTAAACACAATTTTTCAAGGATGTGTGATGATCAAGAAACTATGGAATTTCTTGCACAAACTAAAAGGATAGAAGATGCACAGCAAACAACAATAAATTGGCTTGCACCTTGTGACCAATCAGTCTTGGAAACAACATTGGGGTACGAGCAGGTAGCTGTAGATTTGACCGCATGGATGGCCCAAAATGAAACTGATAAGTATGTTAAAGTAACTTTTGACTTTGGTTTATTGGAAGATTTCGACCACCTTTATAGATACAGTCAATGGGCATACATGCAACACGGAATTTGCCCGAACGATATAGTTCAAGGTCAAACGGATGTTATACTTGGTCGCCCTACACAAAATCATCACAACTGTAATATTATACGACTAAGAAAACCTTACGACAAAAATAAAACTACCCCTCAAACAAAGGTCAATATTTTAACTCTGGTTTCAGGTGAACAACAAACTCATAACTACTACGCTGAGCACGGGTTTGCATACGGTAATGAACTATTGAGAGAAACTTATGCTGAAATTAAGGATGTTGAAGAAGAACACGTAACAATGTATGAATCTTTGATTGACCCAACTGAAACTTTATATGAAAAACTTTTGTTACACGAATTTACAGAGGTTTGTACTTATCATAATTGTTATGAAGACGAAGAAGACGAACTCCTTAAACCTATTTGGGAAGAATTTTTGGCAATTGAACTAAATCATCTTCAAGTAGCTGCTGAATTATTCAAGAAACACGAACACAGAGACCCTGAAGAAGTTATAGGTGAAGAAGTTTGTCATCCATGCCACTTTGAAAGTCAAAAAGAATACGTCACAAAAGTGCTCAATGCAGAAATTGATAAACGCTTGGGTACTGACAAAGATTATCTCTATAATGACGAATTGCCTGATGATTGGGCTAGTTATTGGGTACAAGAAACTGTAGGTGCCTGTGGAGACCCTTGTGAAGTTACGATTCGTGTCATAAACGAACAAAAACATCATGACATCGTTAGAGCTTCAGATAAATTGATAGACAGCTTACCTGAATTAATGTCAAAAGCTATGCAGCAAAAAGGCATGACCTGTGATACAGTTACTCCTGAAGAATATGAAGAAATGGATAGAGAATGTTCAGACTAAGTATAATTCAAGCAAAATAATGAAAACCGGGAGGAATTGATCTTCCCGGTTTTAAACATGAGAATATGAAATATATGACTATGATTAATATCTGTAATGAGCAAACGCCTTGTTAGCTTCAGCCATTTTGTGTGTATCTTCACGTTTTTTACAAGCTGAACCCGAGCCGTTCGATGCGTCAATTAACTCGTTTGTTAATTTGTCAATGAAAGATTTACCGCTACGTTTTTTAGCAGAATCTATTAACCAAGAAGAAGAAAGTGCAAAACCTCTGTCCGCCTTAACTTCTATAGGTACTTGGTAAGTTGAACCTCCGATGCGTCTGGCTTTTACTTCCAATAACGGAGTAGCATTGGTTAAAGCTTTTTGGAAAACTTCCATAGCCTTTTCGCCGGTTCTTTCTTCAATCTTTAACATTGTTGCATAGAATATTTTTTCTGCAATAGATTTTTTACCACGGCGCATTATACGGTTGATAAATTTTGAAATATCAACACTGTTGTAAACAGGATCTGCTGCCGGAATTCTTTTTGCAGGTTTAGAACGTCTTGACATTATTTCTTACCTCCCTTATCTCTTTTAGCACCGTATTTAGATCTTGATTGTGCGCGGTTAGCAACACCTGCAGTATCAAGTGTACCTCTAACGATGTGGTATCTAACACCCGGAAGGTCCTTAACCCTTCCACCTCTTATAAGAACAACACTGTGTTCTTGTAAATTATGACCGATACCCGGGATGTATGAAGTAACTTCAAATCCGTTTGTTAATTTTACTCTGGCTACTTTTCTAAGTGCTGAGTTTGGTTTTTTAGGGGTAGTTGTATAAACCCTTGTGCAAACACCGCGTCTTTGAGGACAATCCATCAAAGCAGGTGATTTTGTTTTGTCTGTCAGTTTTTTACGTTCTTGACGTACTAACTGGTTTATTGTAGGCATTTTTTCTCCTTTACCTTATGATATCTGCCCTGTACTTAACCCATATTTGAAGCGCTTGGGCGTTGCTAACTTCAGGGTTCACACTCGAGTCGTCAAATCAGCACGATAAAATTTCGACTGAGTGTTACACAACTATTGAACTCCAAGCATGATTTTTTGTCAATAGCATGTTGATTTTTTGCAAAAATTAGTTTATATTTATTTACGATATGAATAAAATTAATTCCGGTAAAATTTTTAACGTCGCAGTTTTGTTAATTTTTGTTGGGATGTTTATGTATTTAAACGTTATTTCCGGAGCCTTTGATGATATGAAAGCCGGCAGGTACCAATCTATATTTAACGATTATGTTTCGGTTATTAATCCTGGCGGAAAGCAAAATGTTTTAAAAAGCTCAAGTAAAAAAACTGCAAATAAATACAGTACTATAAAAACCTACAAAGGCTTGGATTTTGTGGGAATAGTTCCACCTGAAATTTATCGCAGCAGCAGGGATAATAACCCTATGTACAATGTATTCAGACCATATGGTAGGGTTTTGTTTTTTATTTACACAAATTCTGATGCAGATGACGTTATAGCTATAAAGAATACATTGGTAAACAAATTCCCCAATTCGTATATCGACAAGTCTATAAATTATGACAGTTTTTTAAGTCTTAAAAGCAATATTACCCCGCAATCTTCAATTTGCAAATCAGTTTCTGATTGTAACGAAATGCGTAAAAGAGCAAATGTCCACTCTCAAGTTTCATTATTTTTAGAAAATTGCGCTAAAGGAGCTTGTATCATAAACAATAGAACCGGAAAATATGTAAAAATTGCAACTAAGGATCCTAAATACATAATTCAAATGCTTAAAAAATATTCCTCGTGGTAAGTTAGGAGAAACAAATGCTTTTTGACAGAAAATGTAAAATAACCTATATTGCACACGGTGCAACAATTTATAGTGAAGAAGGCAGGTTTTGTGACGGAGAGAGTTTCCCGCCTCTTTCTGAAAACGGAGTTGAAGAAATTAACAGAATTTGTGATTTCTTAAAATCAAGACGAATCAAAAATGACAAAATAATTTCATCAGCAGGAACCAGAACAATTCAAAGTGCAAAAATTATATCAAAAATTTATAAACAAAATTTTGAGATAATACCAATACTAACGCCAAAAAAATGCGGAAGTTTTAACGGAATGACCTTTGAGCAAATTGAAGATAAATATCCTGACGAATTTAAAAAATTGATTGATGAACCGAACCTTACTATTCCGGAAGATGCAGAGAGTGTCTCGGATTTTGTGAGTCGTATATCTGATGCAATAGATAAAATCGTTGACGAAAATATCGGTTCAAGAATCATTGTAGTAACATATCCGGAAATTATACGAGTTGCAATTGCAAAAGCTTTGTGTATCCCGGATTCGGCAATAAAAAATATTTACATCAAGACAGGAAGTGCAACTCAAATAAGTTATTTTGATTCTTTTGAAAGTCTTATGTATTGTGGTTACAAACCGGTTTAATCAAATATTTGCGGATAGAAATGTTTCATCAATATGTTTGTGAGTTTTCTTAACATCCTTGGGTTTTTAGGGTTATTTATGAAATTGAAATAGTTCTCTTTTTCTTTTTGTGTTTTCTTGTTATTAATTTTGCGAATGTTTAATCTTTTTAAATTGTTTTTGATAAGCGAAATATTATACATTTTGTCACAAAATAGATCTTGCCAACCTGCGATTGTTGTCATTCTTACATTTTGGAGTCTAAATAGGGAGCATTTCACAAACGGAGACAGATTTTTTATAAGTAATTCTCTCCATTTTACAATGGTTGAATTACTATATTCAGAAAATTGTTTTACGTATGAGATTCCTATGTATCCATTGTCAAAAAGTAACTTAGACAATCCCACTTCGTAATTCTGAATGATATTGTTTTTAGATGTTTCCGGCTTGATATTTTGAATAAAGTTAATAAACTTATCATCGGAAAAAATAGGTTTTCTAACAACAATAAAGTAACTTTGAATATGTCGTTGTTTATTACCTTTAATATCATAAAGATTTTCTGTTATTCCCCAAAAGTCGCATTCTTTATTATCCATTTCATTAAACACAACATAAAGAGGATAAACCGGACCATAACAACTATCATTAGCAAAAATGATTTCATCATAGCTATTAATATTTTCAATATTAAAAAA
>CADBQW010000020.1 GCA_902796925.1 uncultured bacterium
AATTTTTATCCATACATTTTATTCTGTTTAAAACGTCTTTAATATTTTTTATATCAGGTTCGATTAAAAAACCATTTTCACCATTAACAATTATTCCGTCAATGCCTGTATCTTTTGTTCCGATTGTGATGCAACCTGATGCCATAGCTTCCAAATACACAAGTCCGAAAGTCTCATTGATGCTTGGTAATACAAAAATATCATTTTTTTGCATCTCTGATATAACATCCTGATGTTTTTTATATCCCAAAAACTTTATATTACCAAAGTTTTTGGCCAGTTTTTTTAAAAATTTTTCTTGCTCGCCTGAACCTATGATTGTTAATTCAAAATCACAATTCCCGCCAATTGCGCGGATAACTTTATCAATATTTTTCCTTTTTTTAAAGTTAGCTGCCGTTAAAACTTTTATGGGTTTGCTGAAGTGTAATTCTCTTTTTATAATCAAATTTTCATCTATTCCGCTTGGTGCAACGAAAGTTTTTTCTTTAAATTCCGGAAATAACTTCAGCAAATCTTTCTTCAAAGTATACGAACGACATGCAATAGCTTTTGCGTTCACAAGAGCTTTATATAATCTTTTACCGAAGTAGAATTTGTATATGGGTTTAGTTAAGACATCTATGTCTGATTGATGAATCCCCGCAACAAAAGGCAGTTTCAATTTGTCTGCAAAAAGAATTCCGCTTGGCATATGCGCAATTATCAAAGTTTGCTTTTCTATATTTAGCTGGGGTACCCTTAAAAAGGGCAGCCAAAAGTTTAAATTTAATACATCACCGTATTTTCCGTTTCTGTAATATGGTTTTTTCCTAATAAACGAATTTAGAATAAAATTTGGCTTTATTATAGAAACATTGTGTCCTGCTTGTTTCCATTCTTCCACAAAATTAGAAAGGGTTCTCGGTGTGTATTTTTCATCAAATTTTACCGGATATAAATCTGTTATAAGGCAAATATTCATGTATCCATTATATAATAAATAAATTTCATGATATAATAATTCATTATGAAAAGGTTTGGACTAATTCTATTATTGACCATATTTGTATTTGCGGGAATTACCTTATTTCCAAAGGCTGATAATGATATTAGACAAGTTACATTCTGGACTTTACAAATGGGTGATTTTTCACCATACATAAACGAAGTGATAGATCGTTTTGAACAAGTAAACCCCGACATAAAAATTAAATGGATTGATGTACCTTTTTCAGAAGGTGAAAAGCGTACTCTTGCGAGTATTCTCTCTGATAACCCTCCTGATTTGATAAACTTAAATCCTGACTTTACTAATCTTTTGGCAAGACGCGGTGCCTTATGGGAAATAAATTCTGATAAGATAAATAGTTATAATCCGGCAATAATTGAATCTTTAAAAATAAACGATAAACTATATTCAATACCTTGGTATGCAACTTCAGCAATCACAATATACAATAAAGCTCTCACCGATAAAGCAGGGGTAAGAATTCCCAAAACATACGAGGAGTTGGGAGAAATTTCTAAGATAATACATGATAAAACCGGAGCTTGGGCTCAATTGCCAAACATTACAGAAAATGACACAATGGCGAAAATCCTAAATAAGTACGGATTGAATTCTCCTGAAAAAATTAATGGCAAAGAAAGCGTTGCTTTATTTGATTTTTACAAAGATTTGTATCGAAAAAATCTTATCCCGAAAGAAACCGTTACACAAACTCAAAGAGAAGCTCTGGAAAAATACATGGCAGAAAAGATAGTATTTTTACAAGCTGGAGCAAATTTTCTCAACTTGATAAAAGAAAATGCTCCGACAACGTACAAAAATACTGATGTGTCAGCTCAATTGACGGGAAAATTGGGACAAAATGATTTTTCTCTGATGAATTTTATCATTCCAAAACGCGCAAAATACAAAGACGAGGCGTTGCAATTTGCTCTATTTTTAACAAATGAAGAAAATCAACTCCAACTTGCAAAACTTACAAATGTTATTGCAACTAATAAACAAGCTCTGCAAGACGATTTCTACACAAAATATGAACAAGGTGATTTGATGTCAAAAGCCAGAGTTATTAGTGCAAGACAATTAAATAAAATTAATCCTGTATTTATTCCCTCAAGAAACCAAAAAGAGATTAATACCATAATTAATTCTGCAACCCAAGAAATTTTGTTAGATAAAATGCAAACTCAAAAAATTCTCGATAATTTGGCACGGGAATGGAAATTATTAGAAAATTAACTTTTCTTAAAAGTATAAGAAAAAGTATTCACAAAAATGAAATTATGGAGTAATATACATACATAATGAGCATTCAAGAAAAATTATATCCAAATGTACCGCCTACAAAATTAAGGGGCAAAGATGAGGAGTTTAAGCCGGCAAAAACCAGCAGGTTTTGGCTATGGGTTGCGAGCTTTTTCTTTTACAACATGCTTCAAAACAGATTTTTTGCATTCCGATATACCGGAGAAGAAAATGTATTTGAGGCTGATAAAGGAACCCCTACAATCCTATTTTCTCCACATTGTAATTGGTGGGATGGTATTGTTATGTATAACATAACGCATAGGATTTTTCATAAAGAAATAAGGCTAATGGTCGAGGAATTGAATAGGTTTCCGTTGCTTCGTCGCGGCGGAGCTTACTCCGTTAATAAAAAATCTCCACAAACTGCAATGAAAGCTTTGCAATATTCTGTTGATGTTGTTGGCGATTTGAAAAATATGCTGTGTATTTTCCCACAGGGAATAATAAGACCTCCGTTTTTCCGCCCTTTTAAATTTCAAACGGGACTGGCGTACATTGCCCAGAAAGCTTGTGCTCGTTACGGTAAAATAAATCTTGTTCCTGTTGCAGTTGATTACTGTTTTCTCAGGGATAACAGACCTGAAGTTATTGCGCAATTCGGAAAACGTATAGAACTCACTGATCCGAATATCGACAGAAAAGAACTTACAGCTATATTAGAAAACGCCCTTACAGAGGTTTCTGATGAACAATTCAAAACAATTCAAAAAGGTGAATTAGATAACCACAAGTTTGTATTCAAACAGCATCTGAAGTGGTATCGAAAGATTGAGCAAACCCTAAAACAGATTGATCTTCCACCTGTTGCGGATATTTAAGCATTAAATTTTTATTGAAATACCTGCATTAAAACCGGTAGTAGAAGGATTTATGCCTTTTCCGAAGAGGTCATAACATTGTACTTCCCCAAAATATCCGATTTTATCATTAATTTTTCCGGACACCCCTGCATAAAACCCGGATTTTGGTTTAATATCACCGGTTCTATAATCAAACTTCGCTTCGACATAAGGCGTTGTATAAAACTTCATCTTGTCATTTATCTGTATTTCGCCATTCACGGGCATAACTCTTATTGTCGTAGTTTGTGAATCTTTACCTATGTTATTTCTTATTCTGAAACTGCTACTTGCGAAAGTCTCAGAAAGTGCTTTAGTTGATCCTTTTATATCAAAAATTAAACTTTGTTTATTTGTTTTTTCTCCATCAAAAGAATTTGCAACTCCGGCATATATGCCTAAACCGCTATTTTCCGTAACTTTCCAATTGGCATTAACCCCTGTGGTTGAAAAATTTGATCCGTCAAAATTTTGAAATGTTTGTCCGACTAATGTTAAATCAGTTCCCGGCATAATTATCCCCTTAAATTTCCTCGTATCTATATAAAGTAAATCTTCGAAATAAAATTTACTAATTTTCTTCATATATTAAGGTTTATTAATTTTAACTACTTTCTAAAATTCCAAAAATCACGTTGTAAAAGAACGAGGAACGGAATCAATTCCAAACGACCTATAATCATATTTGCAACCAGAATAAATTTTGTGCTGATACGTAGGGAATCGTAACTTCCCATTGGCCCGATAACTGGACCCATTGCCGGACCGACATTACCTATTGATGCGATTGATGAGGACAAACCTATTGTCAAATTGTGTTCCAAAATAGTTATTATTATCGCAGATAGCCCAAATATGAAAAAGTATCCGAAAATAAAAACTACTATTTGAGAAATAACTTCATTGGGTACGATATTGTTATCAATTTTTATGTTTATAACCGCGTTAGGATGAAGAACTTTTGTTAAAGAATTTTTCATATATTTAAAAATCAAAATCCATCTTGTAAATTTAATACCGCCACCCGCTGAGCTCGAGCATGCGCCCATAAACATCACAACATACAATAGAACTTTTGGAGTATATTGCCAGCCTGTGTAGTCAACGCTTACGCTGCCGGTTGTCGTCGCGATACTTATTACCTGATAGATAGAATCTGTAATGCTTGTATAAAATCCATGGTTATGGTGCATAAGAGCCATACAAATTAGGGCTGACATAAATAATACCATCCCTATGTACCATCTGAATTCTTCACTTCTAAAAAGCAGCTTCAAGTCGCGCTTTATAACGGTTTTATATTGCAGGCTGAAACTTGCACCGGAAAATAACATAAAGAATATAATGATCCAAGTAATTAGTTTTGAATGATAACCCATTATACTGTCGGGATTCGGAGAAAAACCTCCGGCAGATAATGTTGAAAACGAATTACATATGCTGTCAAACAGAGGCATGCCTGCAAGAGTAAGAAGTATTATTGCCGCGATAGTGAGTCCAATATATACCTTCCATAGTGCAGATGCCGTGTTTCTTATTCTTGGGGTAAATTTATCTTCTGTAGGGCCAGGTGCTTCAGCAGAAAACATCTGTCTCCCGGCAACTGCAAACTGTGGCAAAACTGCAATAAACAGAACTATAATTCCCAAGCCTCCCAACCATTGAGTTAAAGCTCTCCAAAAGAAAAAAGCTTTCGGGTAATCAAATGAAGTTAAGATGGTTGCTCCCGTAGCAGTTATACCGGATACAGCTTCAAATAAGGCATTTACGGGGTTAAGGCCGAAACTTAAATAAGGTATGGCCGCAATTATTCCGAACAAAATCCACGACATAGCAACTGTAAACAAGGCTTCACTTTTATTAATATCATTTAAGGTTTCTGCATTGTGAGCATCTTTTACAAATTTTCTTAGCGATAATCCTATTGTTTCAGCAACTATACTCGCCTGCACAAAAGGTAAAATTGAAAGATAATCTTTATAAATTATTGCAACGGCAATCGGAGATAAAATAACTATACCAACGTATATCAAAATCAAACCAAGAGCATTTGCAATATAACTTATTCGCATTTAATCTAATTCCCTTTTACTTTAAAAAACTCTCTCACTGAAGGTGCATTAGTTGATGTTGTAAATATCATCATTATGTCACCTTGCTTTAATTGAGTATGACCGTTAGGAATAACTATTTTGCCGCGACTTTCAATTACTCCTATTATGGCATGAACCGGTATCTTTAATTCCATTAGCTTCTTATCGGTAAATTCCTCCGAAACTTCTATTTCTAAAACCTCACCTTGCCCCTGTTCTACTGAAGCCAGTATGTCAATATCATTTTCGTCAAGATCGTTTTTAACCTCTTTTATTGCTGAAGTTTTTGGTGAAACTGCAACGTCAATACCGACTTTTTCAAATAATCTTATATTTAAGACCTTTGCAACCCTCGCTATAACACGCTTTACTCCAAGCTGTTTGGCAAGAAGTGAACATAACAGATTTTTTTCATCATTATTTGTTACACTTACGGTTACATCATAAGAACCAATATCTTCTTCTTCCAGTAACTTCAAATCTGTACCATCACCATTTATAACCAAAGTGGATTTTAATTCCTGCGATAAAAACTGGCATCTTGTATAACTTTTTTCAATTATCTTTGTTTTTAGTCTTAAAGACTCCAAACTTTTAGCGAGCATTAATCCTACATTTCCACCGCCTATAATTGCAACAGATTTTACAAATTCTTTTTCGTGGAAAAATGTTCCGGCCAAAATGTTTAAGGAATTTGTTGTTCCCATAAATATGAGTTTATCGTCATTCTCCAGAACGGTTTCACCATCCGGAATAAATAGTGTTCCCCCGCGTGTTAATCCCACAATAAGGGTATCCTTCGTAAAATTACAATCCTTAACCTTTTTGTCTACAATCGGAGAACCCTCTTTAATCTTATATTCAAGAAGTCTAACCTTGTCGTCTGCAAAATTTTCGACATCTAAAGCTTCCGGAACTGTAACTATCCTGAATAACTCTTGAGTTAAAAGTTCTTCAGGATAAATTATGTAATCAATAAAAAACTCTTTTGTATCGTTACCTCCGCGAGCGAAACTCAACGTATTTTTGTACTCTTTTTTGTTTACAAAACATATCGTTCTGATACCGCTGAGATTTTTTGCTGTTAAACATGCAACTATATTAGCTTCGTCAAGTGCGGTACATGCGATGAATACATCTGATCCCTGTATATCTGCTGCTTTTAAAACCTCAATATCAGCACCGTTTCCCTGAATAAAACTTATATCCAAATTATTGAATTCGTTTTTGCGGTTTTCATCCTTATCAATAACCGTTATGTCATGTTCTTCAAAAAATTCTGTTGCCAAAAGACAGCCTATTTCTGTTGTCCCATAAATTACAATCTTCATTTCTTACACCCCGGCAATTGATAAAAGTATCGTTATTACAAGACGTTGAATAAATACAAGTGCAAATATTGCGATAATCGGAGACCAATCTACCATCCCGATTGGCGGTATAAATCTTCTAAAGACATTCAAATAAGCATCGGTTACCTGTCTCAATGTAAACCATGGATTTTTGCCCCAATCTATAGATGGTATCCAACTTAAAAATATTCTTAACATTATTAAAAAATAAAATAGGTTAAATATATTATTTATACCGTAAATTATTCCTGCCATTTGTATTTCTCCCTATGCTCTGGAATTTTTCATAGTATTCGCACAATCGCAATTTTCACGTTCAAACGGAATTTTTTCGATTAAATTGAATAACAATGATTTGAGATTTTCAATATTTGAATTAAATACCTTTATAACATCCGAATGCGATACAGGTGGAACATCCCCAACAAGTCCGGCATCATAATCAGTTATTAAAGAAATATTTAATGGGCACATATCTAATTCTCTGACCAAGTATGCTTCCGGAAAAGCTGTCATATTGATAACTTCCCAACCTTGATTCGTAAAGAATTGAGATTCTGCCTTTGTAGAAAATCGTGGACCGTTGATTACGACAACTGTACCTGTTTCATGAACATTTATGCCTAAATCCTTTGCGGTATCAATTGCCAACTCTCTTAATTCCGGACAATATGGTTCAGCCGCAGAAGGGTGTGTTGCAACAGGTCCCTCAAAAAAGGTCGTCTTTCTTGAATCTGTCCAATCAACAAACTGATCCCCAATTACAAAATCACCCGGTTTTACGTGTTTTTGCAAGCTTCCCGCGGCACAAGGTGAAATTACTCTCTTGCAGCCAAGATGCTTCATTGCCCATACGTTTGCTCTATAGTTTACCAAGTGCGGCAATATTGAATGATTTCTGCCATGACGAGGCATAAATGCTACACTATGTTTGCCTATTTTACCTAAGAATATATTATCAGATGGCATTCCATAAGGCGTTTCCACTTTTATTTCTTGGATATCATCAAGAAAACTATAAAAGCCTGATCCCCCAAATACGCCTATTGTCGCAATATTTTTATTTTCCATACTTTTCTCCTTTAATTTTAATATGCAGATTATAACATAATAAAAGTTTTTAGTAAAATTTAAGTTCAATATAAATTTACAATTTGCCCCTAATATCTGCTAATCCTATAATATTACTTATGAATAAATTCGATTTTTTTAACAGATATAGAGAGCCGGTGATTATTCTCAATTCTCGATTTGAGGTTGCTTATATTAACAATAGCTTTAAAAGAAAGTTTAAAAATTTTACAGATGTTAAAAAATTCTCTCACAATATGAATTTCGATATTTGTCCTCTTGATACCGGCAAAATTGAAAATTATTCTCCCTTGTACCTTGCTCTTACTTCAAAAGAAGACTTTTCAGCTTGTATATCTTATGAAACCGGCGACAGTATCCTTTATTTTGACCTGTATGCCGTAAAAAGAGGACTGTATACAATCATTTTTCTTTTGGATAACACAAGTGAAAATGAAAAAGAATACCTAAAAAAAGAAAATGAAAAATTAAAAAATGAAGTATTATTGTTAAAATCAGAAAATAATGAGCTGGCAAATATAAAACAAAAAGCCCAAGCTCAAGCAATAAGGATTGCGCTAATTAACAAAGTTTCTAACATTATAAGACAAAGTATCAATATATCCGATATTCTCAGATCTACTCTTTATGAACTCGCAAATATGTTCGGTGCATACAAAGCTTATTACGCCAAATTCCACGAAAATAAATTTTTAATTAATGAAACATATGGTGAGAAAAATTCAATAAATACTATTGACTACGATGAAAATACATTGGCACATATCTTTTCTGATGAAATTACTGTCACAAATAGCCTCTTGGAATACAAAAATGCCCAACCGTTTAAGCAGCCCGTTATGCGCACAATAGTCCCAATCCATCATATGAGTAAACTTATTGGTATAATCGTTCTGTTAAGTCACAGCAAAAGAGAATACAATGAGGAATTGGAAATACTTGACGCAATATCCTCACAAATGGCTAACGCAATATCCCGCGCGGAATTGTACCAAAAAAATATTGATACCGTAAAAGAATTAAAAAGAGCTCTTGAAAACTTGAAAGCAACCCAATTGCAACTTGTAAATTCAGAAAAAATGGCATCATTAGGTCAATTGGTTGCAGGAATAGCCCACGAAATTAACACCCCTGTTGCTTCAATAAAATCTAATAACGAACTCTTTGCAAAACTTATTCCGCAAATTGATAACAATAATATCAAAGAAATGGCTGACAGTTTGAATATGCTTGATAAAGAGGCAATAAGCAGAATAAATAAAATGGTTGTTTCTCTTAAAAAATTCGTACGTCTCGACGAAGCCGAGCTCCAAGAAGCTAACATTAATAATGAATTAGACTTGACTTTAGAGCTTATTCGCCATGAAACAAAAAATAGAATAGACATAGTTAAAAACTATGGAAACTTGCCCCTTGTAAGGTGTTTCCCCAATGCATTAAATCAAGTTTTCACAAATATTCTCGTAAATGCATGTCAATCTATAAAAGATAAGGGAACAATAACAATTACAACATCATTTAAGGCGGAAACCTTGACTGTGTCTATCAAAGATACCGGTTGCGGAATAAAGTCTGAAAACTTAGAAAAAATATTTTCCGTAGGATTTACTACGAAAGGCCCGGGAATTGGTACAGGCCTCGGATTAGCTATTTCTCAGAAAATTATAAATCAACACGGAGGAGAAATTACTGTAAAAAGTGAGGTTAACAAGGGTAGCGAGTTTGTTATTACTATCCATAGTAAGTAGTAAATATTAAAAAATATTACATTGCTGAAGTGCGCAAATGCATAATTATGGGTAATTTTAAAAAAACAATTACTACTTTTGTATTATAAAATTATTACCCTACATGATTTTTATTAACAGATGTGTTATATTAATAATATAAAGTGTAAGTGATACGCTTAATAAATTGCATTTACACCTTAACGAAATGTTAAAAAATGTAATACAAAAGTAACAGAAAAAGGCAATTATTTATTCTAAAAATTTTTTATAAAAGAGTAGGTGTAGAATAGATAAGTTTGTGTAGGAGAAATTATTAATGACAATCAGTGTTAACAGCAAGAAAAAACAGGTAAAAAAGACATTTGATGAATTATTGACAGATTTAAGAACCAGCAACTCAGAAAAAGTGAGATACAATGCTGCAAGAGTTTTGGGTGAAATGGGTGATTCAAAAGCCGTTGAGCCATTAATTGATGTTTTAAAAAATGACAAAAACGGATCTGTAAGATTGTATGCAGCTCGTGCACTTGGTGAACTTGGTGACAGCAAAGCTACTACATACTTAATTGAATCTTTGCGTGAAGATAGAAATGTTGACGTAAGGGTTCGTGCTGCTCGTGCACTTGGTCGCTTGGGTGGTGAAATCGTTGTTGAACCACTTGTAGAAGCTCTTAACGATGAAAATCCTCAGGTTTGCATAACTGCAACTGATGCGCTTATTGAAATTGGCGATGTTGCTACAGATGCCTTGATGGAATCACTTGATCATGAAAAAGTTAATGTAAGATGCGATGCAACCCGTGCGTTGGGTGAAATAGGAAATAAAAAAGCCGTTGATAAAGTAATTAATATGCTTTACGACGAATGGGTAAATGTAAGGATTTATGCTGTTACATCATTGGGTAAATTAAATGATACAAAGGCTGTTCCGGCACTTATTGATGTTATGAAAAATCGTTCAGAAAATGAACTTGTCAGAGCGGGTGCTGCTGCGGCTCTGGGTGTATTGCGTGATCAACGTGCATTATTACCTTTAAGAGAATTAATTATGGAAGCTGAAGAACTTGGTGAATTGGAAGATACGGCTTTAAAATCTTTCAAGAAGATTATGGCAGCCAATTGGCAGTCAATACCGGGTGCGGCACCTCAAAGAAAACCTGTCAGTTCAGGTTTGTAATCCGGTTTCAAAATATGTTTGAATTTTACATATTTTTAACTCCTATGAAAATAGCCTGATTAGATTCAGGCTTTTTTTTATAGTTTTATAAATTTTTACAAAGGCTTGAAATTCTTAAAATATATGTTATAATTATAGTATGTTGTTTAATCGACATAAGAATGCGTTTTCACTTCCTGAGGCTCTTATCACACTTCTGATTATTGGAGTTGTGGCCGGTATTTTGTTGCCGTTTTTGCGGGAAAATTATGAAAAACAAAGATTGGCGCCTGCATTAAAGGGAGCGTATTCTGTTTTAAAAAGAGGTATGGAAGTTTCTCAGGTTATCAACGAGGCAACGGAAACCTGGAATTTCAACTTAAATGCAAATGATTTTTATGAAGAATATGTAAAAAGTTATTATGTAGAGGCAAACCGATTCACTATTGCTGATATAAAGAACAGAGTAACATATTACAATATGGATGGAACTCTTGCTAATGAACCTGCTGTTAGTAACGATGATTCGGTTGTTATCGAGCTTGTTGATGGGGCTCACATATTTATATCAGAAGAAATGAATCCTAAATACAAAACCGTCGCCATTGATATAAATGGTTTAAGAAGACCCAATATTATAGGTAAAGATTTATTTATATTTGCGATGCAGGGGCGTTATGGCTTAACACCTTACGGATATGCTGTAAGCGGAGAAACTCCTTTTGGAATGATATATGATCAAGATATATTGATGAATAGTGAACCATACGGATGTGCGCATTCAGGGGTATATTGTTCGGCATATATAATGTCTAACAATTGGAACATGACCAAAAATTATCCGAGATAATATTTATCGGAGGGATAGGGCTTTTTGGTGTAGCAGAAACATTTCAAACCGTGTTGAAAGTGCTACTTTGATAAGTGATTCAACAAAGTTTCTGTATTTATCTCGGCTAGTTTTACCGTTAAGAATGATATCTGCTGTTTGCATGCAAGGTCTTACATAAGTTTGAGCTTTTTTTGTAGCATTCTCGAATATTTCATCTGCAGAATCGCCCAAATGACGTTGCATTGCTCTTTCGTAAAACCGTTTTTTTTGAACTTCTTTGTCTATATCTACGTAAATTTTAAAATCAAACACATCAGCAACTTCTTCATTAAGTGCAAAGAGGCCTTCTGAAATAACAAGAGGGGCATAACTTGCAAGGTAAGCTTTGTCGTTACGTTTTGCCGTTCCTGACATATCGTAGTGCGGAAGATAAACTGATTGATGATTTAGCAATGATTTTATATGCTCTCTCATCAAAGATAATTCTATTGCTTTTGGACTATCAAGGTCGTAATTTTTTGCGAATGCAGCAAACGACCCTGCCGCGATAACTTCTTTTGATCTGTCGTAATAATAGTCATCGGTATTAATTCTTGTAATAACTTTTTTATTAATCATACTTTTGGTCAATTTTTCTATTACATCAATTGAGTCCTGTACGATAGTGGACTTTCCGCTTGCGGTTTCTCCGCAAATCCCGATTGCGACCGGTCTTTCTATTTCTCTAGATAAAAAAAGAACAATTTTTTTAATTACATCATCGCTGTAGTATAAAAAAATTGATTCTTCTGACATTAATTCTTGTCTAAATATTTCAGCCAAACGCTTTTGCAAATATAATGGGTCATTTTTATAACTAATACTGGTTTTTGTACACGTCAAAGCCACTGGAAAATCCTTTCAATTTCTTTATGATATTAAATAATAAAAAAAAAATATTTGCTATATTTGTAACGTTTTTATAAATAAAATTTACATAAACTACTTAATATGTAGTAAGATATTTATGTTTGTGATATTCTTAAGAAGAAGTGAATGGCAGGAGATGAAATTTGGCTATTACCCCTATAGAATATCGTATTGCTGAAAATTCAAATTTTACAAGCGATAAAAATGATAAAAACAGTCATAAAAAGCATTATAATGATCCTCTGATGAAGTGGCCGGTGAGGGGGTTGGCATATACTAACGAAATTGGGGCCGCAATAAGTGAGGTTGCACCGACATTGGGTTTGCTGCTATGGGCACCTGCGATTTTTTATTTTGGGGCGGATATCTACGACAAATATAAAAATGACAAGAATTCATTTGACCCGAATGCAATGAGAGGTACATCGCAAGCAGTTTTTCAGTTGCTGGCAAGTGTAATTCTTCCGACAACGGCAGTTCTTATCGGACAGAAGGCGGCATCTTTTGTAGGTCTTTTCAGAAAGAATGGATTAACAATTCAAACTCAAGAGAATATAACAAAGTTTTCCATTTCGTATATGCAAAGGCGAAAACTCGGAAAATACCAAGATAATGTTCAAAGGTACAAAGATAAGCATTTTGCTGCTCTTTCAAATTCTATTCATGAAAGATATCGCGAATCATCTTTCAGGCAGGGTTTTTCTT
The DNA here is from genome assembly GCA_902796925.1 of uncultured bacterium. GTDB lineage: Bacteria > Cyanobacteriota > Vampirovibrionia > Gastranaerophilales > Gastranaerophilaceae > RUG14219. The sequence continues at coordinate 13,008 of CADBQW010000020.1, forward strand.
CTGTTATAAACAAGCTTACAGATGGTTGGTTAGACAGATATAAAACTAAAAAATTAGACAGAATAAAGACGTATAGTGAAAAATCAATAGACAGAATGTTTTCCGTAAGAGAGAATCTGTTTAAACAACAAAAACCGCAAGAGTTCTCTAACAGGCTATACAATAAATTTAAAAAAGCAATAAAAAAATATGAGAAAAATCCTGAATTTAAAGAATACAGTGTAGAATATGCAGCAAAAGAGGTTCTGAAAAAATATGAACAATCCAGAATTTTTAAAGCAAAAATGTTCAAAACGCTAGGTGGTTTTGTAGCGTTAGGACTTGCAATCAAGCCTATTGACAGCTTTGTTGAAAAATTTATTATTGAAAGGTATTTTGAACCAAGAATATCCTCGTTTAAAGACGATATAGAATCATAGATTATGATTTAGGGTGTAATTTCTGTAACAATAAATCCAACAAATTTATCCTATGATATAATTTTGTTACGAAGGGGATTATTAAATGAAAAGAGTATGGAAGTATAACGAATATAAGGGTAGTGAAAAAACTTTGGTGAGGAGACTGCTTGCTTCTCGCGGGATAGTTGATGATAATGAGGTTTATGAATTTACCCATCCGATTGAGGCAAAACAGCTTGATCCATATTCTTTTTTAGATATGAAAAAGTGTGTTGACAGAATCTGTCAAGCTATTGACAATGAAGAAAAAATTATTGTTTATGGTGATTTTGATGCTGATGGAGTTACAGCTACGTCAACGCTGATAAAAACTCTGCGTTTTTTAGGTGCAGACGTAAACTATTTCATTCCTGACAGGGAAAAAGAAGGCCATGGGCTTGATACCGGGGCTTTGGTTAAAATAATGACTAAAATAAAACCCAAGGTCCTGATTACAGTTGACTGTGGAATAAGTAATGTTGAAGAAGTAACCTTTCTAAACAGTTTCAATATCGACACAATCATAACGGATCACCATGAAGCTCCTGATGTTTTACCTGATGCCTTTGGGATTATTAACCCAAAAGCACCGGGAGCAATAAGTGAAGAACTTTCCATAAAAGATATTGAAAGTTTAACTTCATTGGCCGGTGTTGGAGTTGCTTACAAATTGTCTTGTGCTCTTTTAATGAAGTATGACAAGATGAATTTTGTAACTGAGATTTTACCATTTGTTGCGATAGGAACTATCGCAGACATTGTTCCACTTGTTGGTGAAAATCGTTTTTTGGTAACAAAAGGTTTGGATTTAATCTCAAAAGGCAGACACGAAGGGCTAAGACGTATGCTTGAAAATGCCGGTTACAAAATTGAAAACGGAGTAACATCTGAACAAATAGCTTTTGGAATAGCTCCAAGAATCAATGCCTCCGGAAGGCTTGATACTGTTGAAAATGCAATAAAAGTCCTTATCTCTGAAAATCCTCAAGAAGTGCAGATGGCAATACAATCACTTGATGAACTTAATAAAGCTCGTCAAACTTTGTGCGAAGAAACTTTTGCTCAGGCCGATGAGATGTTGAATAAGGAAGGTAATAATAATCCGGCTATTATTCTTTTCAACAAAGATTGGCACCTGGGAATTATAGGTATAGTAGCATCAAAATTTGTTGAAAAATACTATAAACCTACATTCCTGATGACATATTCAGAAGAAACAAAGCAAATAAGATGCTCTATTCGCGGTATTGAAGGATTAAATATTTATGAAATTTTGACAGAAAATTCAGATCTTTTTGATGGATATGGAGGGCATGCGCTTGCGGCAGGATTGAGCTTTTCTCCGGATAAAACTTCTTTTGATACGGTAAAATCTGCGATTAACAAAACCGTAAAAGAAAAACTTAACGGACAAGAATTGAAGCCGTTTATTAATATTGATTTAATTTTAAAACCGGAAGATTTAACGGTAGAACTAGTTGAGGAGTTGTCTGTTTTAGAACCTTTTGGAGCATCCAATCCGCCTCCTGTATTTGCCTTGAATGATTTAATAGTTAAAGAAAAAAGGCTTATGGGAGAAGATAAGAATCATCTTCGTATTACCGCAGAAACCGACGGCAAGGAATTTAATTGTATAAGATGGCAAATGGGGGATATTGCTCTTGGCAAAGGGGATTCTTTTGACTTAGCGTTTCATCCTCAAATTAATGTTTATAATGGCATGACTTCTGTCCAACTTATTATTGATGATATTCATTCAGAGGCTCTTACTGATATTGAAGAACAATCATCTGCAAAAATAAAAGTTTATGACCACAGGCGTAAAACCGATATTTTACCTCAGGTAGATGATTATGTTAGTCAATCCAAATTAAATATTAAAATATATGCAGAAAGCCTACCTGTGCTTGAAAAGTTAAAACCATACAAAAATCTTTTCGAAAATATTTTTTCCAGAAAGAACATTCCTCAGTGCGATGCTGTTATGTTTTTTGACTATCCGGCCGATGAGGAGACTTTCAACAAAATTATTCAATTATCAAATCCAAAGGCAATACATCTAATGAGATTTGAGTTTAAAATTTTTGACGAGCAAGAATTTTTAAATACTGTATATAAAATGCTAAAATTCGCCTGCCATAATAATAATGGTAAAGTTGATATTGACAGGTTTACAAGCTTTTTAGGTAAATCTTATAATGTTCTTGAACTTCTTTTCGAAATTCTGGCAGATGTAGGAATTATTAATATTGAAGAAAAAAATTTGCAATACTATAAGATAAAACTTCTTGACAATATAAATGTTTCAAGTGTTTTACATAGTCCAAAATATACTCAGCTAATCAATCTCATAGATGAAAATGAGCAGTTTAGGCATAATTTGCTTGAAGAAGATGTTGTAATATAACAAAAAACACGATTTTGTCAAAAAACAAGATAATGGCCTTGTTGTTGTATTTTTGTGTATAAATAACTACAGAATGTATCAATTTCTTAATAAAGGCTTGACCCGCGGGGGGGGGGGGGGGGGGACATATAATGGAGGTAGGTCCGCCACACAGGGCGGGGTATTCGATGATTTCAGACAGTTGAAAAATGAGGTTAAAATGACGGGATAATTGATTGGGATAATTTAATAAAAGGCCATAAGGCCATAGGGCAATAGGGCAATAAGAGAGGGGGATGTCACCTTTTTTGCCACGAGGGTTTTATTAAGGGCAATAAGGCAATAAGATAATAGGGCAATAAGAGTGGGAATGTCCCTTATCCTTGTCACGAGGGTTTTATTGAGGGTCATAAGGCTATAGGGCAATAAGATAATAAGGCAATAAGGCATTAAGACAATAAGCAAGGTAGGCTTCAGCCTACCGAAACTAAGAAAGGACAGGAATATATGGAAAGATTTAAACTTAATAAAAAAGGTTTCACCTTAGCGGAAACCTTAATAACGTTAGGCATAATTGGTATTGTTGCTGCGTTGGTTATGCCGGCACAAATTACAAAATA
>CADBQW010000021.1 GCA_902796925.1 uncultured bacterium
GTTCAAATGTTACATTGAAAATTCCGATTTGGTCTTTAGTCAATAAATTTAAGTAACTTTGACCTATAAAGTATTTTGCAAATGCGTCGTTTTTACTACCCAAGCCAAATTCCGGAGTTTGTTTTGTTGCAATTCTTTTTTTGCGTATTCTGTAAGTTCCATATAACCTTTTGGATAGTTATCTTCCGCAACTTTAATCTCAAATAAATTGCCGTTTAATTTATTTGAGATTATCTTTGCAACAATAGCCGTGTTACCTTCCGCTATATTGCCAACCGAATACTGTTCGCCTGTTCTTGAAAAATACGCTACCAAAACTTTGTGTTTGTCATTTACTCCTGCCATTGTTTTACCTCCGTTATTTGCATTGAAAAATATAAACCCGCCTGCAACTATTATTAAAACCACAATTAAAATTAGTTCAATTTTCATTTATTTAACCTCCGGTTATAGCTCACCATAGAAATATGCTGCCGTAGCAACTCTATTGAGCCATTTAAAAGTTTTTGCCATAATTCTTTTTGCATTAAATATTTTATACATTTTTGCCCATTTCAAAGGCTTCTTTCATTGCTGGGGTATCCTTGATTTCACCTTTTTGATAAACGCTGTGGCCGTAAATAATTCCGCATTCTCTTGCTCCGTTTACACAATCTGCGTAACCCCTAAAACATTCTATTGTTCTTTCTAAGCCATCCTTACCGTCAGCACAGGTTGCAATATAGTAAAAATCTTTGTTTTTAACTTCAGTCCAACGAGCAACTGTTCTGTCTATTAGCGCCTTTAATTGGGCATCTATTGAATAAAAATAAACGGGGCTTGCGAGAACTAAAACATCAGCATCAATAATTTTTTGTAAAATTTCTGTCATATCGTCTTTTATTACGCATTCACCATTGTGGTTTTGACAATAGTAACAGCCCTTACAATAGTCAATCTCCTTTTTTGCGACATTTACTTTCTCAACATTGTGACCTGCTTCTATTGAACCTTTCATAAATTCATCACATAACAGATCTGAATTCCCTCCAATTCTCGGACTTCCTGATAGTATTAATACATTTTTACTCATAATATCCTCCTTACGTTAAATATTTTTCTAAAACTACTTTTAGTTGAATTTGTGAAAATTCTTTTATCATTTTTTCTGGATTAAAATTGCCATTTGACATACACCAAACAGTAAGCATACCATACATTTGAGTTAATATAATTTCGCATAAGGTATTTATGGGTGTATCTAATTTTAGTTCTTTATTTTCAACAGCTTTTGAAAGAATCTTTTTTAGCATTTCAAAATCATAATGCCATTTAATTATCCCCATATTTTCACCATCGGAACTCATTTCCACAAGACCTTTTATCCATTCTCTTACTATGTGGAGTTTATAACTTTGGACCTCTTTTATAAAACATTCAAAATAGAGGCAAAGCCTTCCTGTTATGTCAGAATCTTTGTTTTGTTCTAATTTTAGTTGAGTTTCTTTGAATAAATTTTTGCAAATTTCTAAAACAACTTCTTCTTTGTGTTTAAAATAGGTATAAAACGTTCCTGTTGCAACATTGGCTCTCTGTGTAATATCGGCAACATTCAGGTTATAAAATCCCTTTTCTTTTATAAGTTCATCTGTTACATCAAGAAGTTTTTGCCTTGTTTTCAGTGCATTTTCTTGTCTTGTTGTCATATAACTCCATTTTTTGCAGAATTATTATACCACGAAATTGAATATTATTCAATGAATGTTATTCGGTTTCGTTTTTTATTTTAGTATCCCAAAAATCCCGGATATCTTATTTTCACCTTGGTTTTGTTTATATTTGTATACAAACTTCTTGAAAAAATGAATATATTTTGATAGAATAATTCTGAGGTTAATAAGAAAAGAGGTTTATAAGTAAAAATCCTGCAAATTCAAGCTTTCTGAATTCTCTCCGATGTTTATGTAAAGTTTTATTACACATTTAATAAAAAATATATACTCCGTAGGCAATTTTTTCATTCAAGAATTTTTTATATAAATGTAAGGGATAAACAAAGAATTACAGGGAAATTAAAAGGAGAATTTACATGGCAAGAGTATTAATTTCAATGCCCGAAAGATTTTTGGATGAAATTGACAAAGTTGCAGGGGATGAAAACCGAACAAGATCAGAATTAATCAGAGAAGCACTTAGGACTTATATGTATAGGAATCAAGTTCGCAGCAGTCAAAAAGCCGTTACCAACGCAGAATTAATTGAGGCAATGCTTGGCTGATTCTGATAAGTAAAAAGAAATGGATAGGGGAAAAATGGAATATCAAATGTCAACACTTGAAGAATATTTCGATATACTGGATAAAGAAAATAGAGAACGTTCAAAATTAATTGCACAAACTCTTGTGAAGTATCTTCAAAAAGGAAATGTAACAAAGTATGATAA
>CADBQW010000022.1 GCA_902796925.1 uncultured bacterium
AGACAACGGCACAAATAACAATATTTACGACAGTACATCCGCCATCTCTACTCTAAGAGGCGCCTTCTATTGGTCTAGTGTTGAGTCGTCTGCTACGATCGTTAGGATGCGCAACATCAACTCGAACGACAGCAGCTACTACACGGACGACCGCAACTACTCAAACAACACGGCTTTGTGTGTAGGAGATTGATTCTGAAGGGCGGAGAGCCACAATGAAGTAAGGCAATAGGGAACGGAACCCCTCCTATTGCCTTATCGCCCTATTATCTTATTGTCTTCAATTCGTGTACAAAAGGTACGCTACTGCTTGTCGGCACAAGAAAATAGACTGCAGGGTCAAGTGACTGCACAATCCCTCTTTCTCAAAATACACAAACTTTAAGCTTTTTCGTCGGGGATTGATTTAGCGCATATATTGCGTTTTTATAAAAGATACGTTATAATATATATTGCATGGATGGTCTTGAAAAATTTAAAAAGTTACTCGAAAAAGAAGTAATACCTTTGAGCCAAATTAGAGATATTGCTGAATCTGATTATGTTTCTTTATTTGCTCAGGAAAAAGAAGACAAGAGGTATCCAGGATACCAAAAATACAGAGTTGAGCTTAATAATGGGGACTTATACTGGATTTATTTGAAGCACGAAAATTTGTTAAAACAAAAAATTAAGAATTTGTTTCATATTGATGATTAATTAAAGCCAACTTGAAATTTGTTGAAAAATTGTTATAATGATTTGTATGGTAAGAAAATTAATATTATCTATTTTATTTTTATTTATTTTTAACCCCATTATGATTGCTGAAGAAGTTTCTAATGTTCAATTGGAAATGCGTGGTTATGATATGATAGAAATTCCAACGGGGACTTTTATTCCGGTTATGGTAACATCAGATATTTCTACTGAAACATGTTCGGAAGGGTACAAAGTAAGATTTCTTGCTACAAACGATCTTTATATGTATGATAGAACTGTTATCCCTGAAAATTCGGAATTTTACGGCTATATTGAGAAGGTAAATCTTCCCATAATCGGAACGAACGCATCAATGAAAATAAAAGTTGTCAATATGGTGCTGCCCGGCGGACAACAAACTCCAATGAGAGGCTATATATACACCTCTAATAATAACTTGATTGGCGGAGAGATGGCCCCTGCAAAAAAATGGGTTAAAATGCCTCATTACCAATCGAAATTTAAATATGTAAATTTGTCAGCCAGACCATCTTTGGAACGAGCAATGGGCGTACATGTCGGTTTCAGAACAGGAGATAATTTGGTTATTGTGTTAACCGACCCATTATTTATTACCCATACGTTAAGCGATTGACAAAATCGTGATGTATTATAAAATATAATTATACTGAATATTTGATGAGAGGATAGTGTATATATGGATAATAAAAAATTATTGTTAACTTGCTTGACAGTACTGTTTATTCAAGGAGGAGTTTTTGCCGCAGGAAATTACTCTTACGGACAAGCCGGCGGTTCTCCGATTTATCAGAGAGAAAATTACATAAACGATACCCTTTCCGGTCGAACAACATTGAAAGGCCGTGTCGTAACAGTTCCTGCAGGACAAAATTTTTCAGCCGTTGTAACAACACCATTGAGTTCCGAAAATTTAACTACAGGTCAAACTGTAACTCTTGCCTTGGGTTCTGATTTTTATTATGCAGATAATTTGATAGCTCCGGCAGGAAGTACGGTAACCGGCTCAGTATTGGAGGTTGCAAAGGCTAAACACGGCAGTTTAAATGGGAAATTAATGGTTAGATTTACCCAAATCGTGACCCCATACGGTGTCCAGATACCAATATCAGCATTAATCAAAACATCAGACAATACAGGATTATTGATAGGTGGCACAAAAATGGATGTGGTTAAAGATTATGGCAAGGATATGATTGTAGGCACAGCCGCAGGAGCTTTGTCAGGAGTTGTATTCGGGGCACTTGCCGGTGGTAATGTAGGTCGCGGAGCAGCATTAGGAACTGCGGTCGGAGCCGGCGGCGGTCTTGTCAAATCAGTTTGGGATAAAGGTGAAGATGTCGTTATTCCCGTGAATTCCTCCATCGATCTCATTTTAACCCAGCCGATTACTGTAAATCCGGCATCATATAATCAAGATTATTAGTAATATAGCTAATATATTATTTTTGTTTATGTTACAATAATTTTGTAGATTACAAATCAATAATGTTAAAACAATATTCAAGGGAAATAAATGTCTATCTTAGGTAATTTTAACGATAACAGAACAGAAGAAAAGAGAATAATGGCAGAAGGTTATAAAATTCCGTCAATTATTGCCAACAAAGACGAGGATTTACCTTTAAAAAAATCTGTCGTATTATCAACCGTTATTCACTTCGTAACCGCGGGAACAACTTGGCTGATAGCATTTTTAATGATGATATTAGGTATCACTCAGTTGTTATTTCCAAAACCACCAGTGAAAAAACAAGATATAGAATTCGTTTTGGTTGACAGAGAGGCTACCCCTCTAAATAAAAATACAAAATATAGAGCAGATAGAAATTCAAGAACAGGTGGTATTAATGATCCTAAAAAACCGGTATCATTGCCATCTGCATCGCAAGGAAAACCGAGTGTTTCTCAGCCGGCATCGTCGTCAGCATCAAAGAAACCCGCAACTTCCCCTGCTCCAAAAAACAATAACATATTTAAACAGATAACATCTGCAGTTACACCTACAAAAAAACCTGCAGAATCATCACAAAGCGCAGGACCAAAGAAAGCTCAAGAGGCAAAACCTCAACCTCCAACGGCAAGACCTTCTGTGAAACCAACTTTTACACCAAAAACTGTTAGTGCACCAACTTCAAACTTCAAAGTTCCCGTACCTTCTGGTGGTACCGGCAGCGGGAAATATGTTTCGGGACCAATTAGCGGTTCCGGCAGTTCCGCAAACGGCGGAGGTAACGGAGGATCTTCGTCAGGAGGAAGTGCAGGGCCTAAATTGGCACCAACAGGATCAGGTTCCGGTACAGGTTCACGTTTGGCCTCAGGCGGCGGCGGTGGTACCGGCTACGGTGGGGGCAACCCTGGCGGCGGCGGCGGCAGGCCGGGTATTGATGCAATAAGAGAACCTGATTTTGGACCTTATATGAGAGATCTTCAACGCAGAATTAAGATGAACTGGGATCCTCCAAAAGGCGACGAAAGTAAACGTGTTGTATTGTTATTCAAAATAGCAAAAGATGGCAGATTGCTTTCATGCTCAGTGTTTAAATCATCAGGTCTGCAAAGTGCAGATAAAGCAGCTTTACATGCCGTACAATTGACGGCACCGTTCAAACCTTTACCTGCGGCTTACAAGGGTAACAGTATCGATATCCAATTCACATTTGACTACAATGTATTTGGTGCAGCAGGATATCAATAAAAAGAATTAGAAAAATAGTTAATGTATTACAAATAAGAGGATAAAAATTATGGATTTACTTGTACAATCATTCAAAATGGACTGGCCGGTGTTGGTACCGATTATATTTGCCGGTATTTTAGTCTTAGCGGTAGTTATGAACAGATGGTCATACTACAAAAAGAACAAACGTAATATTGAAGACTTTATCAAAGCTTTGCAACCTGAACTTGCTTCAGGTGATATGACCGGAGCACAGAACTTGGCTATCAGATGCGGCGGCGTAATTGGGGAAGTAACAGAAGAAGCTGTAAGAATCTTGTCCGAACAAAAGAAAACCGGATTTTCAAGATCATTTGATATTGCAGCAGCTTTAGGTATTAGAAAATTAGAAAAGAATTTGACAATCCTGGGTACAATTGGTGGTGTAGCACCTTTCTTAGGTTTGTTTGGTACAGTTGTAAGAATCTTGTATACATTCCAAGATTTGGCAGTGCAAGGCAACCAATCCGCAGCAGTTGCAAACGGTATCGGATCAGCACTCGTTTGTACGGCAGTTGGTTTGGGTGTTGCTATCGTTGCGGTTATTTTTTACAACTCTTTCCAATCTGTTGTTAAACATTTTGAAGATGACTTTAACCTCATCAAGTTGTTATTCTTGAACTTTGTTGACTCAGATGACGTCAAAGTTGCTAAAACTTCAGCAAACCCAATGATATAAAATTTTAACTTGAGGAAAATTACAAAATGGCAATACAAAAAGGCGGAAAGCTTTTTACAGAAATAAATATCACACCGTTAACAGACATTTTTCTTGTTTTGTTAATAATAATGATGGTTGTTGCACCAACATTTCAGTCGATGGACAATGCAATAAGTGTCCCGGAAATAAATAGCGGGGTTGCAATTGAAGAAAAGAATGCAACTGTATCAATAACCAAAGAAGGATTGATGTATATAAACGGTCGTGAAATTAAGCCGGAATTTCTCGTTTCTGAACTTGAGGAACTTAAACCGAAACTTGAAAAGGCAGAGGTTGTAGTAAAAGCTGACGAAAAAGTCAAAAGTTCTGAAATTATGAAGGTTATGGATGCTGCACAAGCTGCTGAATTTAAGAAACTGGTTGTTGCTGGCGAACCGCTTTCTAAAAAAGAGCAAAAAGAATTACAAAATAATGACAAAAAGAAAAGAGGGGTTTAGTAATGTCGAGTCAACGTAATGAATTTAATGAAATTAATATAACTCCTTTAACCGATATATTTCTGGTATTGCTTATAATTATGATGGTAATTGCACCATTACTTGATCAGCAAGGTCTGCATTTGACCGTTCCTGAAAATGTTAGCCAAGAACAGTTAGATAACAAAGAAACCAAAATTATGACTGTTATGATTGATGAATCAGATAAAATCTATATCGACGGGGAAACGGTTGAAACAGAAAATCTCGAAGATAAAATTAAGGAGTTGGCTGTAGAATTTCCGGATGGACTCCTTATCAAAACTGACGGAGATGCAACTCACGGAGCAATGGTAAAAGTAATGGATTCTGCTCGTAATGCGGGTGTTACAAGTATTTCTGTAGATGAAATTTAATATCTTGTCCAACTTGTATGATCGAAACAAATGTTTCGATCATTTTTATTTTTTAAGCAAAATTATTTATGTTTTGTTTTAAATAGAATAAAAGGAGAATTGTGATTGAGAATCTGTGCTGTTTCAAATTTTTATAATAACACATATAACTACAATAACTCAAAGAATAAACATATTGCCCTAAACAAACAATCCGATAACAATTGTTTTGTAAAAAGTAATCGTATAATTACACCCGCATTTGGCACAAAAATAAAGGTTGATACAAATAATATTTTTTATAAAAAAATTACAGAAGCAGGTTTTTCACTATTTAATCAGGTAAAAATTCTTGACCCAAAAGGTAAATTTGTTGATGGCTATTCATTTATAAAAGATTCCGGCAAAGAAAATTTAATATCAATGATAACAGATAAAAATTTCCAAGAATTGGGTCATGTTGGCATGTTAGAGAGTTATGAAGGTATTTACCAAGGGGCCTGGTGTTCTGTAGTTAATAATACAGCCATAAGGAAAGACTATGCCACAGATTTCAGGACCCCTAATTTTGAATTTTTTAAATCAAAAGAAGACGGCCACTATAAACTTGTTGCAACTCATGCATACGAACAATTAATTGAATATATAAAATTAAATAGGTCGCATATAAAAAGAATTAAAATTAATGCATTAACAGAAGGCTCCTGGAATTATCACAAAAAACTTGGTTTTGTTGATTCCGGCCAAGATGAATTCGATTCTTATGCCTATATCAATATGTTATCGAAAAAAATAAACTATAACGAGGAGATATAATAATGAGAATTCAATTTGAACCGGTATTGTGCGGATGGTTACAAACACAAAAGGTTTCCTCTTATAACAAAAATAAAACAACACAACAATACAAGACTCCCGTTAAAAACATAGCTCTGCCATATGATACTGTAGCTTTCAATGGTATAAATCCAGATACTCTTAATAAAAAATTAAGTTTAATAAAATTATATGGGTTCTCTCTATTTGATAGGGTTAATATCATTAACCCTAAAGGAGAAGTTATTTCCGGTTATTCATTTATAAAAGCAAAAAGAAAAAATATTAT